>CAZKEX010000164.1:0-3356 GCA_964551895.1 uncultured Caldilineaceae bacterium
GATTGATTGTGTTGGCGGGCCTTGGGGTGGAAGAGATGGCTGCCGCGGCCAGGCGTTGGGCCGGCCGCACCCCGGCCACCATCATCGCCGTGCTATTGATTCTCGCCCTCACCGGGGTCGAAATGATCTCGGTGCAAACCATCGGCCAGCACCCGGACGCACGGTTGGGGATCTATCAGGATGTGGGCGAATGGCTGTCAGCCAACACCCCGGCGGACGCGTCGGTCGGCACCCTGGAAGTGGGCATCATCGGCTACTATGCCCAGCGTCCCATGATCGACTTTGCCGGTCTGCTACAACCGGACGTGGTGCAGGTCTTCCGCCCGGACGCCACCTACGACGACACGGCCCAATGGGCTATCGAACACCATCGCCCGGACTATTTGGTCCTCCAAACCGGCATTCTGCCCCGCATGGATGTCTCGCCCATGATCGCCGCTGCCTGCACCCAGGTTCACACCGTCACCCAGGAGGGCTACCCCGCCCCCATCAGAATTTTGCAGTGCCAGTGGGGATAAAGCAGGACTATAGACGTTCAAAAGAACAGCCTCTACCGCAAAGGCGCAAAGATCGCAAAGGTAAAAAAGAAAGCCTCGTTTTTCTTTGCGTCCTTTGCGCCTTTGCGGTGATAGCTTTGTTTCATCAACCCAGCCTTTGAAAAGGACCTGCCCTATGAACCGTGAAGAGAAGATCCGTGTGTTGGTGGCCAAACCCGGTCTGGATGGCCACGATCGGGGGGCCAAAGTAGTGGCCCGGGCCTTACGGGATGCCGGGTTTGAGGTGATCTACACTGGCATCCGCCAGACGCCCCAGATGATCGCCGAGGCCGCCCTGCAAGAAGACGTAGATGTGGTCGGCCTCAGCATCCTCAGCGGCGCCCACCTCACCCTCTGCCCCAAGGTGGTTGACCTCTTGCGCGCCCAAGGCCAGGACGATGTGGTCGTCCTCGTCGGCGGCATCGTCCCCGACGAAGATGTGGTCAAACTCAAAGAGGCTGGCATCAAAGGCATCTTCGGTCCCGGCACCTCGACCACGGCCATCGCCGAGTTTATTCGTAGCGAAGTCGGGCGTGAGGGCAATGAGTAACGAGTAACGAGTAATTTTGTGTCGACGCACACCTTACGCATTACTCGTTACTCATTGCATCTACCACCAACGTAGAAAAGGAATCCTCTTTGTCCACACGAAACCACCTCCCTGCCCCGGAGCTGATCGCCGGGGCCTTGGCCGGGGATCGCCTGGCTTTGGCCCGCTGTATCAGCCATGTCGAAAACGAGACCGTCACATCCCAGGCCATCTTGCGGGGGCTCTTTGCCCACACGGGCCACGCCCACATCATCGGCGTCACCGGCGCGCCGGGGACGGGGAAATCGACCTTGGTCAACGCCCTCACCCAGGAATATCGCCGGGAAGGCGTGACCGTGGCCGTGGTGGCCATCGACCCCACCAGCCCCTTCACCGGCGGGGCCATCCTGGGCGACCGGGTGCGCATGCGCAGTTTGAGCGGGGACAGCGGCGTCTTTATCCGCAGCATGGCCACCCGGGGCAGCCTGGGCGGTCTCTCCAAAACCACCGCGGACGTGGTCATGGTATTGGACGCGGCCGGCTATGACCGCATCCTCGTCGAGACCGTGGGCGTGGGCCAGGCCGAGGTGGAGGTGGCCCGCACGGCCCACACCACCTTGGTGGTCGAAGCCCCGGGCATGGGGGACGAAGTCCAGGCCATCAAGGCCGGCATCCTGGAAATTGGCGACGTTTTGGTGGTCAACAAGGCCGACCGGGAGGGCGTCGAGCGCACGGTGATGGCCCTGGAGATGATGCTCAACATGGCCCAAGGCCCCCGCCGGGTGATGCACCACGGCCAGTTGATGAGCGTGGAGACCCCGGCGGATCTGGTGGCCGAGGCCGACGCCTGGCAGGTCAAGGTTCTCAAAACCGTGGCCGCCGGGGGGACCGGGGTGCCGGCGCTGCGGGAACGCATCGACGCCCACCGGGATCACCTGTTGGCCACGGGGGAAATGGCCGTCCGCGAGCGCATGCGCATGGCCAATCTGCTGGAAAACATCATCCGGGCCGAACTCAACCGGCGCATCCTGGCCCGCCTGCCCACAGCCCGCCTCAACGCCACGGTCGAGCAGGTGCGCAACCGAGCGATCGACCCCTATTCCGCGGCGGAGGAACTGCTGCGGGATGTTTGAAGAAGGAGTAAGGGGTAAGGAGTAATTGTTTAAGCGTGGTGGACCTCTTTTCGTGATATTCGGAGCCACCCAAGGACGCCCAAAACCACGCTTAAATAATTACTCCTTACTCCTTGCATTCCCAATACTCTCTTTCTCGAAAGGACTACCCCATGCCCCGTGCATTACGTTTTGAAGAGTTCGGCCCGCCCGCGGACGCCCTGCAACTGGTGGACGTGCCCCAACTCAGCCCCGGGCCCGGCCAGGTGCGGGTGCGGTTGAGCCACCGGGCCATCAACCCGTCGGACCTGCTCACGGTCTCCGGCCACTATGGGCGATTGCCCACCCTGCCCGCGGTGCCCGGTTTTGAGGCCGTGGGTCGCATCGATGCCCTGGGCGAGGGCGTGGCCGGCTGGCAGCTCGGCCAGCGGGCCATCCCCCTGGGGTCGAGCGGCACGTGGCAGGAGGAGATCGTGACCAACGCTGCCCAACTCTTGCCCGTGGCCGACGGCGTGCCGGACCAATCCGCGGCCCAGTTCATCGTCAACCCGGTGACGGCGTGGGTGATGATGACCGATGAACTCAATATGCAGCCCGGTCAATGGCTGTTGCAGACCGCGGCTGGCTCAACCCTGGGCCGCACGTTGATCCAGATGGCCCAGTTGGAAGGGGTCAAGACCGTCAACCTGGTGCGGCGCCGGGAGCAGGTGCAGGAGTTGCTCGATCTGGGCGCGGACGCCGTGATCTGCACCGAGGACAAAGATGTGGTGGCCCAAGTCTTGGCCCTGACCGGCGGCAAGGGCGTCCACGGCGGGGTGGATGCCGTGGGCGGCATGACGGGGGCCTTGGCCGCGTCCTGTCTACGACCGGGGGCCACCCTGTTGGCCTACGGCGTCCTTAGCGGCCAGCCTTTGCCTCTGGACACGGGGGAGCTGCTCTTCAAATGCACCACTGTGCGGGGCTTCTGGCTCACCTTCTGGTTTGGGGCCAAGCCCCAGCCCCACGCCCAGGCCGTGTTGACCAAGCTGATGACCCTCATGGCCCAAGGCAAACTCGTCCCCCCGGTCGAGGCCGAATACGATCTGGCCGACTTCCGCCAGGCCGTACTCCATGCAGAAACGCCAGGCCGGGCGGGGAAGGTGTTGTTGGTTGGGTAGGTGGGTGGGTGGTTGGTTAGTT
>CAZKEX010000164.1:3456-7394 GCA_964551895.1 uncultured Caldilineaceae bacterium
AACCAACCAACAAATCTGAAAGGTCTTGTTTGATGCAACGTCTCTCTTTGGTACAACTCTACCGGCGGGAGTTCACCGGCTATAATGTGGACATCTTCCGCCAGGATCTGATGGCCGGGCTGACTGTGGCCGCGGTGGCCTTGCCCTTGGCCCTGGCCTTTGGCGTAGCCTCCGGGGCCAGCGCCGCGGCCGGGTTGGTGACGGCCATCCTCAGCGGTTTCCTGATCGGCGCCCTCTCCGGCGCGCCCTACCAGATCTCTGGGCCGACCGGGGCCATGAGCGCGATTTTGATCGTGATCACCCTGCGCTATGGGTTGGAGGCGGCGTGGCTCACCGGGGTGATGGCTGGGGCGCTGATCTTGGTCGTGGGCTTGTTGAAGCTGGGCCGCTTTATCGCCTTTATCCCCGCGCCCGTGGTCACCGGCTTTACCTCGGGGATTGGGGTGATCATCGCCGTGGGCCAGATCGACAACTTTTTGGGCATCAAGACCCCGGGGACCGAGTCGGCGGCGTTGAAATTGCTGGGCTATTTCCAGGGTGGCTTTGTGCCGAACGTGCCCACCCTGGCTGTGGGCCTGTTGGTGATGGCCGTGATGATCCTGTGGCCCGCCGGCTGGGGCAAGATCCTGCCCGGCTCCCTGGCCGGGATCGTCCTGGCCACCCTGATGCTGATGGCGACGGGCTGGACCGTCAGCACCATCGGCGAAATTCCCCCCACCATCCTGCTGGAGGACCGGCTGCGCTTTGCCAACATTCCCTGGGACAACCTGGGGGTCTTGGTGGCCCCGGCCCTCTCTGTGGCCGCCCTGGGCGGCATCGAGTCTCTGCTGTGCGGGGCGGTGGCGGCCAAGGCCACGGGTATCCGTCTGCACGCCAACCAGGAGTTGGTGGCCCAGGGTGTGGGCAACCTGATCATCCCCTTCTTTGGCGGCGTCCCGGCCACCGCGGCCATCGCCCGTACCTCCGTGGGCATCCGCTCCGGCGGGCGTACGCGCATGGTCTCCTTTATCCATTCCCTGGCCCTGCTGGCCGCGGCCCTGCTCTTTGCCCCGGCCATCGGACGGGTGCCCCTGGCCGCCCTGGCCGGGGTGCTGATGGTCACCGCCTGGCGCATGAACGAATGGCCGGCCATTCGCTTCATGTTTGGCAACTTCTTCAAGAGCGGCATCATGCCCTTTGCCGCCACCCTGCTCGCCACCATCACCCTGGACCTGACCCAGGCCATCCTGATCGGCGGCGTGGTCTCGGCGGCCATCTTCATCAGCCAGGTGGCCAACCTCGATGTGGAACTGCGCCAGGTGGATGTGGACCGTCTGCGGGAGCGGGGGCTGGACATCCAGGGTAACTGCCCCCACGTCTGGGTGGCCTATCTCACCGGCCCGCTCTTTTTCGCCTCCACGGGCAACTTTGCCGAGGCCCTGGCCAAGCGAGACGAAATGCACGTGGTGATCCTCTCCATGCGCGCCGTGCCCCTGATCGACCTCTCCGGCATCGAGGCCCTGGCCACTCTGCACGAGGAGATGCACCACGCCGGCAAGATCCTCATGCTGACCGGCGTGCAGCCCCCGGTCATGCGCATGTTGGAGCGCAGCCATCTTGACCAGACCATCGGCCCCGACAACTTCTTCTGGAGCGCGGACCGGGCCATCGTGGCCGCAGAAGAGCGGGGCGCCTGTCCGCTGTGTGACAATTCAAAGGAGTAGACCCATGCAAGATGTCCATACCCAAGTCATCTCCATCCACATGATCCGCCCCACCCTGGACGCCATCCCCCAGTTCGACCTGCCGCCGGGGATCGGCGTGCGCGCCTTCCGCCCCGGCGACGAGGCCATCTGGGCCCACATCCAGAACACCGCGGACCTCTACAACCACGTCACCGTCGAGACCCACCGCCGGGACTACGGCACGGACGAGGGCATCCTTGCCCAGCGCCAGTTCTTTTTGGTGGATGAAGAAGGCGCTCCCTTCGCATCCGCCTCGGCGTGGTGGCAGGAGAATTACGTGGAAGCGGGCGGGGGGGCGTGGGGGGAAGTCCATTGGGTCGCCATGCTCCCGGCGTGGCAAGGCCGCGGGTTGGCCCGTCCGTTGATGACCCTGGTCCTCAACCGCATGGCGGAACTGGGCCACACCCGGGCCTATCTCAACACCGCCACCGCCCGCCTGGCCGCGGTCAACCTCTACCTGCGCTTCGGCTTCCTCCCCCACCTCTACGACGACGCCACCACCGGCGAACAACGGCGAATCTGGCAAGCCCTGACACCTCACCTGCGCTATCCCACGGGAATTGAAGGCTAGGGTTGGGAGATTGGGAGATTGTGTCGTGGCAATCCCCCAATCCCCCAATCTCCCAGTCTCCCAATCTCCCAGTCTCGCCCCCCGTCTCCCGCCCTCTCTTTGGCATTCCAGCGGCTTATGGGTACAATAGTCCTCATGTCTTCAACTTGGGCGCCGCTGGACCGAATCCAACCCAAAATTTCTGCTGCCCATCTGCCCGCCTGGGCCGCGGACGCCGCGGCGGGTCTGCTGATCTTGGCCCTGCTCTGGGGCGGATGGCTGATGACCTCCACCTCCGTCACCGTCACCGTGGACGGGGTGAGCGAGTCCGTGCGCACCCACCGGCGCACGGTGGCCCCCCTGTTGATGGACCTGGGGCTGGTCATCCACCCCCAGGATCGCCTCTCCGTGGCCCTGGACCATCCCCTCAGCGGCCAGCCGGAGATCCGCCTGGAGCGGGCCTTCCCTGTGCGCATTCTGGCCGATGGGCGGGATCTGCGGGTCTTCAGCTTTGGCAGCACCCCGATCCAGCTTTTGCAGGATGCGGGGATCAGCATCGACACCTATGACCAAGTGGTGGTGGACGGCCATCCTGTGGCCCTGACCGGTCCCCTGGCCTATGCCCCGGCCCAAGTCGCCGCCCCCACCTATGATTCGGGCCGCGCCTGGGCCAATTTGGACCAAGTCGAGCCTATGCAGGTGCGCATCTATCGGGCCATCCCCATCACCGTGGACGACGGCGACCTGCCCTTCACCGTGCGCACCACGGCCCAAACTGTGGGCGAGGCCCTGCGGGGCGCTGAAATCATCCTCTATTTGGGCGACAAGGTGCAGCCCAGCCTGGGCAGCCCGGTCAGCACAGGGCTGCGGGTCTTCATCCAGCGCAGCATCCCCGTCCAGGTCCAGGTGGACGGCCAGACCCTAAAAACCCGCACCCAGGGCCGCAGCGTGGGCGACGCCCTCACCGAAATGGGCATCGGCGTGGCCGGGCTGGACCGGGTGGAGCCGCCCCTGGAGAGCAAACTCTACGACAACACGGAGATCCGCATCGTGCGGGTGACCGAGGACATCGAGATCCTGCAGGACATCGTCCCCTTCGAGACCGTCTACGTGCCGGACCCCGGTGTGCTGATCGACACCCAGCAACTGGTCAACGCCGGGGCCGAGGGCATCACCCGCCACCGCTATCGGGTGCGCTATGAGGATGGCCAGGAGGCCGAGCGGATGCTGGAAGATTCCTGGATCGCCCAGGAACCGGCCCAGCGGGTGATCGCCTATGGGCAGAACATCGTGCCCCGCACCTTCACCACCTCCACAGGCCAGGTGATCACCTATTGGCGCTACATCCGCATGTACGCCACCAGCTACAGCGCAGGCACCGCTGGCGTCTCGGCCGACTCGCCCTGGTATGGGCGCACCCGCACCGGCGACCTCATGCGGGACGGGGTGGTGGCCGTGGATCCCAAGATCATTCCACTGCGCAGTCAGCTCTACATCCCCACCTATGGCTTCGGCGACGCCCTGGACACCGGCTCCGCCATCCGCTCTCGGCGCATCGATTTGGGCTATTCCGACGCCAACCTGGTCCTGCGCCGGGGCTGGGTAGACGTCTACATGCTCTGGCCCCCGCCGCCGTCGTATCAGATCACGTGGGTGATTCCGAA
>CAZKEX010000164.1:7494-9405 GCA_964551895.1 uncultured Caldilineaceae bacterium
GGTGACAAGGTGACAAGGTGACAAGGTGAAGCATGTATCACATCTTTTCGCCCCTTCACCCCTTCACCTTGTCACCTTGTCACCCCCTCACCTTGTCACCCTGTCACCTTGTCAAAGAAAACCATGCCCAACCGCACCGCAGGCCCCCTAAATCGGGTTACAACCATACTTCTCCTCTCGGCCATCGTCCTGGCCGGGTTGATTCTGCGCACCTGGAATGTGAACTTTGATGAGGGGGTGGGCAGCCACCCGGACGAGCGCAGCACGGCCTGTTTTTATGCCCCCAGCATCCACCTCCCGGCCAGTTGGGACGAGTTCATGGACCCCCAGGCCAGCCCCATGAACCCCCTGTGGGATCTGCAAAACCAGCGTAGCCGTAGCTTTACCTATGGGCACTTTCCCCTCTATCTGGGCATTGCCACGGGCGAAGCGCTGCACAAGCTGGCCCCGATTGCCGAAAAGTTGCCGGAATTTATCTTGCCCGCCAAGAACGTGGCGCTGATGCGCCAGGCCAACACAGCCTGTGGCGGCGTGGCCGTGGCCGGGCGGTTGATGATCGCCTTGCTGGATACCCTCACCATTCTGCTCCTCTTCTTCCTGGGCCGGCGCATCTACGGCAAGGAGGCCGGGCTGATGGCCGCGGCCTTCTACGCCTTCACCGCCCAGGCTATCCAACTCAGCCACTTCTTCGCCATGGACCCGGCCAGCACCACCTTCACCGTCCTGGCCGTGCTGGGCGGGGTGATCTGGCTGCAAGATCGATCCTGGCGGGGGGTGGGGATCACCGCGTTGGGCATGGGGCTGGCGGTCTCGTCCAAGTTTAGCGCCGCGCCGTTGCTGGCCGTGCCAGTCGTGGTGGCCGGTCTCCTGCTCTGGCCCAGCCGCCTGCGAGATCTGACCCCGTACCAGCGCGGCAAGGCCCAGGCGGTGGCCGTGTTGGGTGTGCCCCTGGCCATCCTTGCGGCCCTGGTGGTCTTCGCCGTCACCAGCCCTTATTCCGTCCTGGATTGGAGCAACTTCGCCCAGGCCACCTTGGTCGAGCAGGGGCAGATGGTGCGGGGGCTGGCCGACTTCCCCTTCACCCGGCAATATCGCAACACCACGCCCTATCTCTATTTTATCCAACAACAGATCGAGTGGGGCATGTGGTGGCCCCTGGGCATCATCGCCCTGGCCGGGACGTTGTGGGCCGCAGTCAAGGTCTTTGTCGCCAAAGCCAAACCGGAGGAACTGATCGTGTGGGCCTGGGTCGTCCCCTACTTTGGGTTGACCGGGGCGTTTTTGGCCAAGTTTAACCGCTACATGAGTCCGGTGTTGCCCTTTGTGACGCTCTTTGCAGCGGGGATGATTTGGGCAATTTTTAAGGCAAAAGGCAAAAGGCAAAGTGCAAAAGGCAAAAGGGGTGAGGACGACCCGATCCCCAATTCCCAATCCCCAATCCCCAATCCCCAATCCCTGTTCGCCGGCACGCTCCTCGCCATCGCCCTCCTCGGCGGCATCTTCTGGTCTGTGGCCTATGTGAATGGGGTCTATGGCCGGACGCATACGTGGGTGGCGGCCAGCGAGTGGATGTATGCCAACATCCCCGCCGGGTCGGTGATCATGTGGGAGCAGTGGGACGACGCCCTGCCCAAGGATCTGCCCGCGGACATCTTCGGGCCGGGCATGAACCGGGGCACGGCAGGGCTGCGCAACACAGATTGGGGCCCCTACGAAGAGGACACGGCCCAGAAGTACGAGCTGCTGAAGGCCGTGCTGCGGGAAGCCGACTATGTTTCGTACAGTTCCAAGCGCATCTACGCCAGCGTGGACGAACTGCCCGAACGCTACCCCATGACCACCAAATATTACGAGCTGATGTGGTCCGGCGACCTGGGCTTCGAGATGGTGCTGGACCAAACCTCGCCCCCC
>CAZKEX010000165.1:0-7130 GCA_964551895.1 uncultured Caldilineaceae bacterium
CAGGGTTAGCGGATTTCTGCGGTTAACTCGGCCTACTCAACCGGCGTTGGCTTATGAGTCTTGGTAGTTGCCAAGCATGAAGAAAACTTATTTCGTATCCCTGTCCCCCACCCGCTATTTTGCCAGTCTCTTTTTGACGAAAGGATCGTTCAATGACCGATAAACTTGCTGATTTCCGCCAGGCCACTGGGCCGTTGCCCGAGGAGAATCGCCTCTGGCCCTTGTACGGCGCTGGCTTTGACAATCTGGGGCTAGAGGGCCAGACCATCGACGCGCCCATGCCCAGCTTTGGACCCGATGAACTGTTGGTGCGCCACGACGCCTGCGGGCTCTGCTTCTCCGATATCAAGGTGATCAACCTGGGTGAAAACCACCCCCGCATCTATCGGGACATGGCCGTACAGCCCCTGACCCTGGGCCACGAGGTCGCCATGACCGTGGTCGGCGTGGGCGAGAACCTGCGGGACCAGTACCACGTGGGCGACCGCTTCACCATCCAAGCCGATGTCTTTGTGGATGGGGTTGGCTACGCCTATGGCTATGAGATCCAGGGCGGGCTCTCCCTCTACAACGTCATCGACCAGCGGGTACTCAACGGCGACGGCGGCAACTATCTGATCCCCGTGCAGCCCACCACCGGCTATGTGGAGAGCGCGCTCACCGAGCCGTGGGCCTGTGTCACCGCGGCCTATGGGCTGACCTATCGCACTGCCCTCAAGCCCGGCGGCACGACGTGGATCATCGGCGGCGGTGAGGATGCCGACGACTACACCATCAGCGCCGGTCTCGACAAGACATCCCATCCGGCCCGCCTGCTGTTGAGCCGGGTGCCGACGGCCTTTGCCACCTTCCTGCGCCGGCGGGCGGCGGACCTGGGCATAGAGGTCATGGACGTGGCCGATCTGGCCCAGCCGCCGGTGACGCCCATCGACGACATTGTGCTGCTCGCTCCCGACCCGGAGCTGATCGAGCTGGTCAGCCCCCATCTGGCCGACTTCGGCGTTGTGGCCCTCTTGGGCCAGGATGCCCTGAGCCGCAAGGTCAACGTGGATGTGGGCCGGGTCCACTACAACCGCTGGGTCTACGTGGGCGCCCAGAGCCATGATGTGGCCCGGGCCTACGCCGACCTGCCCGTGCGCTCGGCGCTTCATCCGGGGGGACGGGCCCTCTTTATCGGCGCTGGGGGTCCCATGGGACGCATGCACGTACAGCGGGCCATCGAGGTGGCCGGCGCGCCGTCTGTGATGGTTTGCAGCGACGTCAGCGACATGCGCCTGGAGGATCTGCGAGACACCTATGGGGCCGAGGCCGCGGCCAAGGGGATTGAGTTCATCTGCGTCAACCCCATGCAAAAGGAAGCCTACGCGGCAGGGCTGGCCCCTTTCAAAGAGACCGGCTTTGACGACATCGTGGTGCTGGCCCCCATCGCCCCGGTGATCGCCGATGCTGCCCAGTGGCTGGCCCCCCGCGGGGTGATGAATGTCTTCGCCGGCGTGGCCCGGGGCGTCACCGCCCCTCTGGACCTGAGCGACGTCTATCTGAAGGACGTCCGGGTGATCGGCCACTCGGCCTCGACCATCGACGACCTGCGCCTGATGCTCCACCAGGCCGAGAGCGGCGAACTGTCCCCCAACCGCTCCCTGGCCGCGGTCGGCTCCCTCAGCGCGGCCAAGGACGGCATGGTCGCCCTGCGGGACACGGTCTACCCCGGCAAGGTCGTCATCTTCCCCCAGATCAAAGAGCTGCCCCTGACCTCCTTGCCCGACCTGGCCGAGGCCATGCCCAGCGTGCGCGCCCTGCTCAAGGACGGTCGCGAGTGGACCGTGGAAGCGGAAGCCGAGTTCTTGCGGTTGATGCTGCCGTAGCACAGCCACCTCGCTCTAGCCCGGTCACGGACCGGGCTAGAGCGAGGTTATTTTGAGATTGAGAGATTGGGCGATTGAGAGATTAACACGGCAGAATCTCCTAATCTCTTAATCGCTCAACCTCAAATAGAGTCAACGCATTTTGGCCTGTGAACCTAAGCGAGGAGCGAAAACGCATGTCACAAACACTACAGGATAAGATCGCCATTGTCACCGGCAGCGCCCAGGGGTTGGGGCGGGCCATCGCCCTGCGTCTGGCCGTTGAAGGCGCGGACGTGGTCATTGCCGACCTCAACGGCGAGCAGGCCGAAGCCACCGCCCAGGAGATCGCCGCGGCCACGGGTCGCCGCACCCTGGCCGTGGCGGCCGATGTCACCGTCGAAGAGCAGGTCGCCGCCCTGGTGGACCGCACCGTGACCGAGTTTGGCCGGCTGGATCTGCTGGTGGCCAACGCCGGTATCGTCCTGGCCGGGGCGCTGACCGACTTCCCCGTGGGCCGCTGGCGCACGGTGATCGAGGTCAACCTGGTCGGCTACTTCCTCTGCGCCAAACACGCCGCCAGGGTGATGGTGGCCCAAGGCGGCGGCAACATCATCCAGATCAACTCCAAATCGGGCAAGAAGGGCAGCGCCAAGAACTCGGCCTACGCTGCCAGCAAATTTGGCGGCATCGGCCTCACCCAAAGCCTGGCCCTGGAGTTGGCCGACGAGGGCATCCGGGTCAACGCCATCTGCCCCGGCAACCTGCTGGATTCGCCCCTGTGGGTCGATTCCCTCTACGACCAATACGCCAAACGCCTGGGCATCACCCCGGCGGAAGTGCGTCAACGCTATGTGGACCAAGTGCCCATGAAGCGGGGCTGCACCTACGACGACATCACCAACATGGTCGTCTTCCTGGCCTCGGACCAGTCCAGCTACATGACCGGCCAGGCGTTGAACGTCACCGGTGGGCAGCAGATGGACTAACAAATAGGCCACGGATTTGACGGATTTGACGGATTAAAAACGGATTTTCTTCTTCAAAAGAAGATCCGTTTGAACCCGTTCGATCCGTTCAATCTGTGGCCTATTTTTTGAAAGGAGCGCCATGATTCGCTTGACTGTGCTGTATAACCTGCAACCCGACGTGGACGAGGACGAATTTCTGGCATGGCGGCTCACCGAGCATCAAGCCGAGAACATGAGTTCGCCCGGCGTCCTGCGCTCGGATTTCGCCCGCATCGACAGCGGCTGGCCCGAGGGCAGCGTGCCCCCCTATCGCTTCATGACCACGGCGGACTGGGCCGACCGGGAGAGCTTTGAGGCCAGCTTCTATGATTCCGATGCCCAGATGAGCTTGCAGAGAGACATCAAGCGGCTGAAAGATCCCCTCTTTTTGATCAGCGAGATACTGGTTCAGGAATCCAACGCGTAGGGGTTTGGGTGGGCCATTGCCGTGGTGGACGGCTCTAAATGGGGCCGGGTAGGGGTGGCCTCCTTCGCCGCCCTCACGGAGATGGACATCATCATCACCGACAACACCGCGCCCGAGGGCCATGTGGCCGGGGCACGGGCTGTCGGCGTCAATGTTCGCATCGTTTGATGCGGGAGACAACACCATGCACAAGCTCAAAAACTATTTGATGGACATGGATGGGGTGCTGGTCAAGGGCAGTACGGCCATTCCGGGGGCGGCCCGTTTTATCGACCGCCTCAACGAACAGGCCATCCCCTACCTCCTGCTCACCAACAACCCCCTTTACACGCCCAGAGATCTGGCCCACCGCTTGCAGTCTGCCGGGTTGGCCGTGTCGGACGAGCGCATCTTTACCTCCGCCTTGGCCACGGCCATGTTTGTGCGCCAGCAGCGCCCGGCGGGCAAGGCCTATGTCATCGGCGAGAGCGGACTGACCAGCGCCATCCACGACATCGGCTACGTGATCACCGACAATGCCCCGGACTACGTCATTTTGGGCGAGACCCACGGCTACAACATCGCCCAGATCACCAAGGCCATCCGCCTGGTGGCTGAGGGCGCCCGTTTCATCGCCACAAACCCGGACCCCTCCGGCCCCACGGAAGATGGCCTGGTCCCCGCCTGTGGGGCCATGGCCGCGCTGATCGAGAAGGCCAGCGGGGTCGCTCCCCTCTTCATCGGCAAGCCCAACCCCCTCATGATGCGCACGGCCCTCAACTATCTGGGCGTCCACTCGGAGGAGACCGTCATGATCGGGGATCGCATGGACACGGACATCGTGGGCGCGGTCAGCGCGGGCCTGCAGACCATCCTGGTGCTCACCGGTGTCACCCAACGGGAAGACGTGGATCGTTTCCCCTATCAACCCACCCATATCGTCAACTCGATTGCCGATGTGGAAATCTAAGGAACTCCTATGACAACACCCATTATTCTGCCCCGTTTGGGCAACTCGGTCGAAAGCTGTATTTTGTTGGAATGGAAGGTCGCCGTGGGCGACACCGTGGCCGAAGGCGACGTGATCGCCGAGGTGGAGACCGACAAGGCGGTGATGGAAGTGGCCAGCTCCGCCCCGGGGACCATCCTGGCCCTGCGCTTTGCCGTCGGCGATGATGTGCCGGTGATGGCGGAAATGGCCGTGGTCGGGGATCGGGGATCGGAGATCGGGGATCAGGGATCGGGGATCGACATCGTCGCGCCTTCAGAATCTGCTCCCATCCCAACCCCCGATCCCCAATCTCCGATCCCCGATCCCCAATCCCCAATCCCCAACCCCCAATCCCCAATCCCCAATCCCATCTCCCCCCGTGCCCGGCATTTGGCCGAGCGAAAGGATCTCGACATAACCGGTGTTGGCGGCAGCGGACCCAGCGGCCGCATCGTCGAGCGGGATGTGGAGGCGGCGCTGGCGGCCCGACCCAAGATCAGCCCGGTGGCCCAGGCCAAGCTGGCCGATGGGGCCTTCACCGCGCCGGAGCGGGGTAGCGGTCCCGGCGGGCGGATCATGGCCGGGGATTTGCAGGCGAAGGGCGAGGGGGAGAAGGGGAGAGGGGGAGAAGAGGAGAAGAGGAGCGGAGGAGCGGAGGAGCGGTTCACACAACTCGCAACTCGCCCCGCGCAACTCGCCCCCCTGCGGGGTATCCGCAAGGTGATCGCCGAGCGCATGTTGGCGTCGGTGCAGACCACGGCCCAGTTGACCCTGAACTCCAGCGCGGATGCCCGAGCGTTGAAGGCCCTGCGGGCGCGGCTCAAGGCCAGCCCGGAGGCGTTGGGCCTGCAGCGGGTGACCATCAACGATCTGGTCCTCTTTGCCACCGCCCGCACGTTGGCCGACTACCCGGAGATCAACGCCCTCTTCCTGGGGGACGCGGTGGAGAAGCACACGGCCGTCCACCTGGGCGTGGCCGTGGACACCCCTCGCGGCCTGATGGTGCCGGTGATCCCCGACGCGGATCTGCTCAGTCTCAAGGCCATCTCCGACCAGGCCAAGCGGGTGGCCGATGCCTGCCTGACCAACAAGATCACCCCGGACGAATTGGGCGGCGGCACCTTTACCGTGACCAATTTGGGCGCGTTCGGGATCGAGAACTTCACCCCGGTGTTGAATCTGCCCCAGGTGGCGATTCTGGGCGTGGGGAATATCCAACTCAAGCCAGTCGAGGACAAAGCCGGGGAAGTGGCCTTCGTGCCCCACATCGGCCTCTCCCTGACCATCAACCACCAAGTCGTAGACGGCGCCCCCGCCGCCCGTTTCCTGCAAAGTCTGAGCCGCAATCTGGCGAACATTGATCTGCTGATGGCGATCTAAAACTATCACCGCAAAGGCGCGAAGGGCGCAAAGAAAAGCGAACAAATAGAACACGGATTGGACGGATGCGACGGATAAAA
This sequence comes from uncultured Caldilineaceae bacterium, assembly GCA_964551895.1. Lineage (GTDB taxonomy): Bacteria > Chloroflexota > Anaerolineae > Caldilineales > Caldilineaceae > JAGNDO01. The sequence goes on from CAZKEX010000165.1 coordinate 5,712, forward strand.
AACGGATTTTTTTTTGATCAGTGAAAATCCGTTCGATCCGTTCAATCCGTGGCCTATTTTTTTGACTGAATGGTCACTTAAATCCTTTGCGCCTTTGCGGTGAATCTTTCACTCATGGAGCGTATGAAATGACAAAAACAATCACGATCAACCCCGCCGATGTGCGTGCCCGGTCTGTTTTGGTGAGTCCGGATATTCCGATCAACAGCTATGTCTCCGACCCGGCGGCGGAGAAGGCGAAGTATGGGGCGGACGCCCTGGTGGGGATCTATCGGGACATGGTCACCATTCGGGAATTCGAGACCATGCTGGACCGCATCAAGAAGGAGAACAGCTACGAGGGCATCGAGTACAACCACAAGGGACCGGCCCACCTCTCTATCGGCCAGGAAGCCTCTGCGGTGGGGCAGGCGTTTCATCTGACCCCGGACGACTTTATCTTTGGCTCCCACCGCAGCCACGGGGACATTCTGGCCAAGAGCCTGTCGGCCATCGCCAAGTTGAGCGACGCCGAGTTGCAGAGCATCATGGAGACCTACTTGGACGGCGCGCCCCTGCGGGTGGTCGAACAATTCGGCCACGACAGCGTGCGGGATCTGGCCATCGACTATGCCCTCTACGGCGCCTTGGCCGAGATCTTCAGCCGGGCCACGGGCTTCAACATGGGCATGGGCGGCTCCATGCACGCCTTCTTCCCCCCCTTCGGCGTCATGCCCAACAACGCCATCGTAGGCGGCTCCGGGGACATCGCCGTGGGCGCGGCCCTCTTCAAGCGGGTCAACCGGCGGCCCGGCATCGTGATCGCCAACATCGGCGACGCGTCCATGGGCTGCGGGCCGGTGTGGGAGGGCATGATGTTTGCGGCCATGGACCAGTACCGTACCCTGTGGCCCGAGGAGATCGGCGGCGCGCCCCCCATGCTCTTCAACTTCATGAACAACTTCTACGGCATGGGCGGCCAGCCCGTGGGCGAGACAATGGGCTTTGGCATCTTGGCCCGGGTGGGCCTGGGCGTCAACCCGGAGGCCATGCACGCCGAGCGGGTGGACGGCTACAACCCCCTGGCCGTGGCCGATGCCATCGAACGCAAGCGCAAGGTCCTGGCCGAGGGCCGGGGACCGGTGCTGTTGGACACCATCACCTATCGCTTCTCCGGCCATTCGCCGTCGGACGCTATGGCCTATCGCACAAAAGAAGAGATGGACATGTGGCGGGAGCAGGACTCGATTATCGGCTATGGGGACTATCTGCTGGCCAATCAGGTGGCGGACGAGGTCGGGCTGGAGGGGATTCACGACGAGATTTTGGGACGACTCCTGCGGGTGCTGGATGCCGCCGTTTCTCTGGACCGATCCCCTCGGGTCAACGTCTTCACCGACGAAATCGGCGAGATGATGTTCTCCAACACGCCGACGGAAG
>CAZKEX010000165.1:7140-9382 GCA_964551895.1 uncultured Caldilineaceae bacterium
AAGCCCTGGCCGAAGGGGAACCGGAGGTGCTGATGCCCCTGGCCGAGAGTCGGCTCAAGATCACCCTGGCCAAGAACCGCTTTGGTCTGGACGAAAGCGGCAAGGCCCTGCCAAAACTGCGCTGCGTGACCTATGCCGAGGCCCTGTTTGAGGCCATGATCCACCGCTTTTACATCGACCCGACCATGGTGGCCTATGGCGAGGAGAACCGGGATTGGGGCGGCGCGTTCGGCGTCTATCGAGGGCTGACCGAGTGTCTGCCCTATCAGCGCCTCTTCAATACGCCTATCTCCGAGGGGGCGATTGTGGGCACGGCCGTGGGCTACGCCATGAGCGGCGGCCGGGTGGTGGCCGAGCTGATGTACAATGACTTTATGGGCCGGGCCGGGGACGAGATCTTCAACCAGATGGCCAAGTGGCAGTCCATGTCCGCCAACGTACTCAAGATGCCCCTGGTGCTGCGGGTCTCTGTAGGGTCAAAATATGGGGCGCAACATTCCCAGGATTGGACCTCCATGTGCGCCCATGTGCCGGGGCTGAAGGTCTACTTTCCGGCCACGGCGTATGATGCCAAGGGCATGCTCAACCTGGCCCTGCGGGGCACGGACCCGGTGGTCTTCTTCGAGAGCCAGCGGCTCTATTCTGAACCCGAAACCCTGGTGGCCGGCGGCGTGCCCACGGACTATTACGAAATCCCCGAAGGCGAACCGGTGGTGCGCCGGGCCGGGCGAGACGTCACCATCATCACCCTGGGGGCCACCCTCTACCGGGCGCTGGAAGCCGCGGACGAGCTACAGGCCAAGCACGGTCTCAGCGCCGAGGTGATCGACCTGCGTTTTATCAACCCCCTCAACTATGGTCCCCTGGTCGAGTCCATCAAAAAGACCGGCAAGGTCGTCCTGACCTCGGACGCCTGCGAGCGGGGATCCTTCCTCCACACCGTGGCCAGCAACCTGACCCAGCTTGCCTTTGACTATCTCGACGGTCCCCTGGCCGTGGTGGGCGCCCGCAACTGGATCACCCCGGCCGCGGAGATGGAAGAGGGCTTCTTCCCCCAGAAGGAGTGGATCTTGGACGTGATCCACGAGCGCATCCTGCCCTTGGCCGGGCACGTGCCGACGACCCGGCAGGGGACCGGGGAGATTGTGCGGCTGAATTGCGCGGGGGTGTAGCGACGGCCCCGTGGAAGTCCGGCTTGAAAAGAAGCCGGACTTCTCCCCGACGCGGCACAGGCGTCGGGATCTTAGTAATATCGTAGGTACGGTTTTCAACCCATAGGCATCAAGTTAAGGGTTTGCGCTTATGAACAGGGCATTCCGGGAAAGGGCCGGACGATCTGGGGCAAAGCAAATAGTGTTGGCCCTTTCCCGGAATGGCGAGATCGCCTCACCAATCCCGGAATGGGCCAACAAATCTGCCTGAACGCAAGAAGAACCGGCCCATTCTGGGATTGCCCAGCTTGTTTCCAGCGCTCATGCCCCACATATGGTTTCCTAGCTTGATGCCTATGGGTTTTCAACCGCACGGCCCACCAGACCACGAATAATCCATGAGAATCGTGTGGTTGAAAACCGCACCTACGAATGCAACAGAAGTTATGGTAAAATAAGGTCGTTCGACTTGTTGGTGATCGATGCATAAATGTGCATCGGATGGATACCAAGATGGAGCGATAGACGAATGACCATTGCCAAGGTTGTGCGAAAAGTCAGCCTGACCGAACAGCCGAGTGATTTTGCATACTGGCAGTCTCGACCATACCAAGAACGTCTGGAAGCGCTTGAACAGATTCGGCGCGAATACCACCAATCAGTTTATGGTGGCGAACAAAAATTTCAGCGAGTTTATCGCATCCTCAAACAGTCACCCCTCTCCACAGAGTAAAACCGATGACCCAACAACCAACTCCGCCCTTCATCCTCGCCCATGACCTGGGCACGACCGGCAACAAGGCCACCCTCTTTGACGCGGCGGGCCAGCAGATCGGCAGCGCGTTTGCTGGCTATGCGGTCAACTATCCCCAACCCAACTGGGCCGAGCAGAACCCGGACGATTGGTGGGCGGCGGTCTGCGAGACGACCCAGCGGCTGCTGGCCGAGACCGGGGTGGCCGCGGGCGACATCGCCGGGGTGGGCTTCAGCGGACAGATGATGGGCGTGGTCCCCGTGGGCGCGGACGGACGGCCCCTGCGTTCGTGCATCATCTGGGCGGACCAGCGGGCCCAGGCGGAGAGCGCATACAT
>CAZKEX010000166.1:0-9371 GCA_964551895.1 uncultured Caldilineaceae bacterium
CTTAAAATCTTTGCGTCCTTGGCGTCTTTGCGGTGAAAATTGACTTTTTGTAGCAGAGTCATCAATCAATGGCCCCATGGGAGTCAGCGCACTGTTGCGATTCAGGCTTGGCCACTTCAAACAAGACGAGGTTCTGTCCCATAAGAGACGGCTAATGTCACCCTGATTATATGTCTTCTTATTCAAACCCATCACAGGGTTATTACTGACTTTGTCTCCGTAGCAATACGTAATTGCATGAAAAATCCGGTTTAGAAATAGAAAACGTCTATGCGGCCAACGTTTATGGTTGGCCGCATAGACGCATAGACGCAAAGATCAGACGCTTGCAGGTTTGGCGGCTGCTTGAATCCCTTACCGCACAACCAGGGGCAGGAAGATGTCGTGCTGCCACACCACCGTGCCCAAGACATAACGCCTCTGCCCGTCGTCGTTCGGGAGCAATTCCAACTCATAGGTGTAGTTGATGCCCGCAACCACATGGTCATCCACAAATTTGTAGATCGCCCCCTCTGCCTGACCGGCCCGCAAACTGAGCATGGGCTCTTCGGTCACCCTCACCACCTCGTCGTCTGGTCCCATTCGATAGATGTGGAAGCCCACGATCTCCAGCTCGCTGGCCGTCTCCCAGGTCGCCTCCACCTTGGCCGGATCGGTCTGGGTCAGCGGACGCACACCACCGCTGATCACGATCACATTCGTCGGCCCCAGGATGATCACCGTGGCCCCATCCGCGGCCGGGGGCAGGCTCTCCACGCTGCCCAGGGGACCGGCCCCGTCCGGGTCCACCGTGGCCCCGCTGGCCGTGGCGATGTTCTCGGCATAGCCACTGGGCAGATCCGTGGTGTCCCGCAAGGCTTCGAAGTTGACCGTCAGGGAGATCGCGCCGCCAGGGGCGATGTCGCCCAGGGTGGCGGTCAGGTCCGCCCAGTTGAGGGTACCGTCGCTGGCGCTGTTGTCCGGCGGTGTGCTGGCCGAGACATAGCGCAGCAAGACTTGGTTATAGGTGTCCGCCAGGGGCAGGAAGTCGATCACGCCCTCCCCGGTGTTGGTGATGGCGATGCGGAAGCTCACCACCTCCCGGGTACGGGCCGGTTGACCGGTGAGCAGCGTCTTGCTGATCACATAGGCCGGGGTGATCTCGTAGCCAAAGTCGGCGTCGGTGATGGTCTGGCCCGTGGTCAGGTTGACCGGATAGGGGCTGCTCTTGCTGTCCGCGCCGACTGTGGCATCCGCCCCAGTGGGCAAGCCGCCGCCCCCAGGGACAACTGTCACGGTGTACGCACCCGTCACCAGACCGGTGAAGGTGTAGATCCCGCTGGCATTGGTGGTCGTCGTCACCACGCTGCCCACGGAATTGGTCAGGCTGATCACCACGCCGGGGATGCCCGGTTCCCCGCCGTCCTGCACCCCGTCCCCATCCGTGTCATACCAGACAAAGTCGCCGATGGTTGCATAATTGGAGAACGAAACCGTGTAGTCCTCCACCTCTCCGTTGGAGGCCGCACCCAAGGCCCGTTCGTCCACGGTGGTGGTGGCCCCCACATCGGTCAGCCCATCGCTGGTGAGACGCAGACGGGCATAGGTCGTGGTGATGCTTGGGGTGGAGGTGATGGCGACGCCGCTCCAGGTCAGGACGGCGCTGGTGGCCGCATAGGGCACGGCAACCGTGGCAAACTCCGTGGCCGAGAAGAGGCCATCCACATTGAAGTCCACCCAGGCATAGAGGGTGGCCGTGGCGCCTGTGGTGTTGGTCAGGGGCACGGTCAGGCTATAGCTCGACCCGCCGGGGGTCAAGGTGGGCAGGGCGCTGAAGGCGTCCTCGTCGTCCGGCGTGGCGCCGGTGAGGTCGTCCCCGTCGGCGCCGGGACCCGGTTGGCCGTCGGATTCGCCGTCGGGCAAGGCGGTCCCCAGGGCCAAGGGCTGGAAGAGGGAGATGGTATGGTATGGCCCGTTGGCCGCCAGGGTGGTCCCGTAGCTGTTGGGCGCATCGCCGAAGTCGTAGGTCGCCGCGCCGATCACGTAGTCGTCGTCAACCACCACGGGCAGACCCGCGCCGGTTGCCTGGCCGCTGCCCGGCGGAATCTCCGCCACCGCGCCCTGCACCGAGGCGTTGTTCACCGCCGGGCTGCACACTTGTAGCAGCCGGAAGGTGACGTCGATGACAAAGTGGTCGTTGACGGCCAGGTTGGCGCCAAAGGTCTGGGTCAGATCGTTCCAGAAGAGCATGCCCCCAAAGCCCACCCCATCCGGCGGCTGGGTGGCCGACACATAGGCCAGACAGTAGGTGTCGAAGTAGTCGATCATGGGCAGAATGTCGATGCCCAGGTCGCCCACATTGTGGATGTCGATGCGGAAGACCACCTGTGTGCCCACAGCCACCGGCTGATAGGCGGCGGGGACGATGGTCGTCTTGGTCAGATCCACCTCTGGCCCGGCGATGACCACCTGGGCGCTGTCGCTGTCGGTGACGTCGCCCCCGCCCCCGGACGGCGTGCCCGTGGCGACCACGCTGTTGATGGTCGGCGAGATGGTGCCCAAGGCGGTGAAACTCACCTCCATCACTCTGCTCTGGCCCGAGGTCAGGGGGCCCACGTTGGCCCAGGTGATGATGCCCGAACTGGCAAGGGTCTGGGCCGGGTCGGCGGTGTTGAATTGCAGATAGGCGGCGTCGTAGCTGTCAACCACCTGCACAGTGTCCAGGGTCCGGTTACCGCTGTTGGTGACGGCGATCTCGTAGACCACTTGGCCACCGATCAACGCCAGCCCGCCCGACGGACTGATGCGCGTCTTGCGCACGGTGATATCTGGGTTAGCTCCATCCGGCGCGGCGATGTCGACGATGCAGACATCGCTGTCGGCCGGGGCGGCGGTGGCATCGCTGTAGGTCAGGGTGCGGGTGGTCCCACCGCCGATCACACCGTTGGATCCCTGGAAGACGCCTGTGTTGGCCCCGGTTTCGTTCAGGGTGTAGGCCGTGCCGCTCAGATCGACGTTGAGGGCGCCGCCGCCCCGGTGGTCGTAGTCCACCACCTGCATAAAGACGGTACTGCCCGGAGCGTATTGGGTGACGATGCTGCCGCCCAGCCCGCTGAGGAAGTTGGCGGCGCAGGGGTTGCCGCTGTCGTTGCACGAGACCGAAATGCTTGTCGATGCCCTGGCGCTGATGGCCGCTGCCCCGGTCTCATAGCCCTCGTTGGCCACGACGCCGACAGTGTGAATATCATTGCAGGCCGCGGTGGAGGCTGGCGGGGTCAGCCAGGGGTATTCGTAGGTCTTGAGCGCGCCCGTTGCCGAAACCACATGGGGCGGCCCCAGCACAGTGGGGCTGCCGTTGATGTTCAGGGTCGTCGTCACGATGTCCGCATGGCCAAAGGGATCGCTGACCTGGGTGCGGATATAGAGCGTCTGCCCCGGCGCGCCCGATGTGACCAGATTGCCGCCGGGATAGGGGGCGTCGTAGAAGGCCAACGACTCCACATTGATCACCGTGTTGGTGGGCAGATCGATCTTGGACGGATAGGCGCTGCTGTCGTAGAGGACTTGGAAACTTTGGCTTTCGTTGGTGGTAATTTGCAGGCTAACTTGCTGGCCGGTCAAAACCGTCACATCGCTGGCCAGGACCTTTGTCCAGTCCAGCCGATAGACACTCGGTTGGCCGATATTGGTGTCGATCTTCACCGCCCAGGCGTCGGTGCCGCTGGTGAAGTTGCGCACGGGGGAGCCCCATGTAGTCGTGCCATATCCACCCACGTACAGATTGTTCCCGCTGGCATCCACCGCCGCGCCATAGGCGATGTCGGTGCCGCTGCTGCCCAGGAAGGTGTTCCAGGCCAGTCCGCCGCTGCTGTTCAGCGAGGCAGCGAACCCATCATGGTTGGCGTTATAGGCACGTATAGGCGTCCCCCAGGCTGCCATGCTGCCGCCGATGATGTTGATTTTGTCGCTGCCGCCCACGGCAATGGCGCTGACAAAATCGGTATTGCTGCCGCCCACGAAGGAATTCCAGGTCAGGGCGCCGGCACTGGTCAATTTGACCGCCAAGCCGTCGGTGCCGCCGGTGTAGGCCCGGGCCGGAGAACCCCAGGTCGCCGTGCTGGACCCGCCCAGATAGATGTTCCCGCTGCTGTCCAACCTCAGTGCGGTGATCCCATCGGTACCGCTGCCGCCCAGAAAGGTGTTCCAGGTCAGGGCGCCGGCGCCGGTCAGCCTGGCCACAAATCCATCCGAGTTGGTTCCAGAGACGGTGAACCCTCGCAAGGGCGAACCCCACGTCACCCCGCTGTTTCCGCCCACATAGACATTGCCGCTGCCATCCACGGCAATGCCGTTGCCGCCGTCCCCTCCGGTTCCGCCCAGGAAAGCGTGCCAGGTGAGTGCGCCGGCGCTGGTCAGCTTGGCCGCAAAGCCATCCGAATTGGTGCCAGAGGTCGTGAAGGCACGCGTAGGCGACCCCCACGTCACACCGCTAGATCCGCCGACATAGACATTGCCGCTGCTGTCCACAGCAATATCGTTGCCATTGTCATAGCCAGCGCCGCCCAGGAAGGTGTGCCAAATCAGCGCGCCCGTCGTGGCGTTGATCTTGGCCACATAGGCGTCCCAATCGCCAGCAAAGGCTCGCAGGGGTGATCCCCACGTGGCCACACTTTGTCCGGTCACATAGAGATTGCCGCTATTGTCCACGACCACGCCGTTGGCATAGTCATTCACCAAGCCGGTATTGCCGCCCAGGAAGGTGTGCCAGAGCAGATTGCCATTGCTATCGAGCTTGACGATGGAGGCATCGTCGCCCCCGGCATAGGCCCGCACGGGCGATCCCCAGGCCGCATTGCTCTTGCCGACCGCATACACATTTCCGCTGCTGTCAACGGCCATCGCATTGGCGTTATCGCTGCCGCTGCCGCCCAGGAATGTGTTCCAGGTCAGCGTGCCAGGGGTACCGCCCCCACCGCCGCCGCTGATCAGGGTGGCAGAGGGATTGGCCATGGTGGCGAAGGTCGTGCCGTTGTGCTTCAGCGTGGCGGTGATGGCCGGGCTGGCCGGCAGGGTTCCACCCGCAGTGATATACGTCGTCACCGTGATCAGCCCGCCGGCCGGTATGACGAAGTTGCTCTGCATGGGCAGAATCTGGCTGAATGTGGTGGAGGGGGTACCGGACAGCGCCTGGTTTCCGCTCCACACAAAGGCGAAGGGCTGATTTTTGGTCTCGCCCGTATCGGTCGTCAACTCGGTCAGGAATGTCCAGGCGGAGCCGTTCCATAGAAATTCGTTCAGATCGCTGCCATCATCCTGGATGGAGAGCATGATCTTGTCGGAATTTGGATCCGCGTCCAAGGTCATGGAATTGGTATTGGCCCCTACGCTGGGGCCGACAATTTCGCTCGACCAGCCGCCTCCGCTTGTCCATGTTCGATAGAGGAAGACGTTCTGGCTGGATCGGCCATAGGTGGCCAGGGCCTCGCCGGAACTGCTCTCGAAGGCCACGCCCACATTCGGCGCGGTGGAGGCGTCCAGGACCAGGGAACCGGTTGTGAGCAGGGTGGATGCGCCCCAACTGGAACCGTTCCAGACCGCCACCCAGCCGTCCGGGTCCGACGTCTGCACACCCAGCACAATGCGGTCGCTGGTGGGGTCCGAATCCATCACCGCCCAGCGGGCATAGCCCGTGGGTCCACTGCCGTCCGTGGCCGCGGTGATGGTGGCTTCGCTGCTCCAAGTCGCCCCATTCCAGATGCGATAGTTCATATTCTGGTCGGCGTTGGTGTTATAGACCACCATTGCGTCGCCGCTCAGAGACTCGTAGGCCACATAAATGTCCGTGCGGTCCTGGCTGGTGTCGTTGTCCAGGGTAACAACGTTCCCCCAACTGGAACCATTCCAAACCAACGCACAGTCGGTCTCGTTGGCGTGGTTGACGACCAGAACCATCTCATCCGAAGTGGGGTCCGCGGCCAGACGCATCTGCTTGGCTTCGCCGCTGTTGCACGAGGTGATGTTGGCGGCGGCGCTCCACGAGGCCCCGTTCCAAACGCTATATTTCAGGTTGGGGTTGCTGTTCCAGACCAGTAGCGCGTCGCCACTCAGCCGCTCATATTCGACCTCGGCCCCCCACCAGAAGGTTTCGCTGGCCGTGCCCAGGGGGTTGAGGGAGATGCTGCTCATGGATGTGCCATTCCAGTGCATGGCAACCACATTGTTGGAGGCGCTGTCGATGACGCCGACCCAAGTCTTGGCGTCGCTGTGGGGCGAAGCCGCTCCCTGCAAAATGCGGAAGTTACCCAGACCGTTGACACCGGCATCCTTTACCAGAGCGTCAAAGCCGGTGCCGTTCCAGGCAACACGGAAAGGCAAATTGGGCGAATCACTGGGCGAGGCAAAGGCCATCAACCCGGTCGTATTGGAAGCGCCAGCAGTGGTATAGGTAATTTCCAACTTCGGACGTTTGCTGACCGTCGCATGTTCTCTGCTGTTAAACTGCTTCCAGACCGAGACAGTCTCAGGCGTGAACTTGAGCAGCACGCCATAGTTTGTGCCCGGTGTGCTGACCCAGTTTTGGGCCATTGTCGGAATGGCCCACGTATAGGCGCCTTCACCCGCCACCGAAGTGGTGGTCTCAGCCGAGGCGTAGTCGCCGCCTGGGGTTGTCCAGTTTGTCCCGCTCAGACGCTGGTTCCAGTTTGAAGCGGATGTCGCTCCGCTACAACTCCCGGCCCCCTCCGCCCATGCGCTGGTGACCCGGTGGGCAGTGGTATCTACGGCTGTGTTCATGCCGGCACCCGAGGTCGACAAAGTCAGGATGGCCGATGTGACCGTCGCATCTGTCGGAATACCCGACAGATCAAATTGGAAAAGCGTATGGTCACGCCATCCGGATCCGCTGTATCCGCCGATGCCCAGGACATCACAGGTTCCCCAGTTTTTGGTAAAGTACTCCTCATAGACATCATTGTCTGCCACCGCGGTCAGCGAAACCGTTATCGGCGGCGTAGAGGCCGTAAACGATGCCGAGGTTGCCGTACTCGTATCCCCTGTATCTGCCGGGCTGATGCGGTCCAGGCCCTGGCCCGGCTCAGTCAGATAGAGCGACTTGGTCTGGGTCGGTCCGGCAATCAGGGCCGTGTCGCTACAGGTCACATCCCACAGGCCATTGGTATAGTCAAGCTGCAAGTTCTGGCCGGGCCGTCCGTTGAGGGCGCTGTCCTGGGAGGATATGCCGCCAATCTCAGAGACAGGCAGACCCGTCGCGTTGCGGAAGGTGTTGCTGCTGGCGCTGGTTTCGGTCAGGGTGATGGTCTCTACGTCGCTGCCGCCCAGATTGCGCACAGTCACCTGCAGGCTCTCCACCAGGCCATTGTTGTGGGTGCGGGCCGTGTCCAAAATGGTCGCATAGACGTTGCCGCCCACCAGCACAAAGCTGACATCCCCGCCGCTATTGTCCGTGAGCCGGGCCGTGATCTCCGCGCCGCAGACCGGGGGCGTGGGCGCGTCGGGCACGTTGAAGCTGGCGCTGTCGTTGAGCGTCGCCTGGTCCGTGGCCAGGGTGGCCGTGTTGACCTTGGTCTGGCCTTCCGTCCCGGCGTTGATGGTGACATCAAAGATCACGGTGTAGCTGGAGCCGGAGAGCAGGGTTCCCGGTACCTGGGCCGGATCGGGCAGATTCAGCGGGCCGGCCGGGAAGACGCTGGGGGCGATGACGCCGCCGTCCAGCTTGGCGCTGCCCCCCACCAGGGTCACCCCCGGGGGCAGGGCATCGGTCAGCACGGCGTTGGTCACCGAGTTGCCGCTGGGATTGCCCACGATGATCGTATAGCGGGCCGTGTCGCCGGGGTCATATTTGCCGTTGGCGTTGAGATCCGTGAGCAGGGCCACGGACTTGTCCAGGCTGGGCTGGCCCGGCTTTTTGTAGGGCAAGACCACCGTGCCCACGTCGATATTGGGCCGGGCCGGGTTGGCTGTGCCGCGGTCCTCCCCCCAGGCCGCGGTGATCAACGTGTCGTCCGTGGTGTAGATCCGCATCCCGCTCTGGTCTCGGTCGCCGTTGTCATAGATGCGGATCGATTGCAGGGGCTGCACCGCCTGGCTGAAGTCCGCCGTGCCGTTCTGGTCAAAATCGGCGTAGATGGTGGTGGCCCCCAGGGCCGTCACCCAGATCGGGCTGCCGTTGGGCGAGGCCAGGCCGTCGGAGCCAGGGGCCCAGCCGCTGATCACCTGGTCGGTCAGCTTGCCCTCGGGGACCAAGGCGTGGCCCCAGTCAAAAGCCTGGTTGCGGGAGCTGACCGTGCCAGCGGCATCGTTGGCGTTGACCGCGTAAAAGGCCTTGCCGTTTGCGCTATAGAGATGCACCGCCGAATCGGGCTTGACATATTTGGCCACACTGTTGGCGGCCACAGAGATGTTGGTCGTGCCAAACCGGGTTTCGGCCCGCACCTGAAGGGTGCTGCCGTGCGGATTGTAGATATAGTTGACCGCATCGTCATACGCCCCGGCCACCGACGCCACCGGGTCATAGTAGCTGTTGCTCCAACTGTCCCGGCCAAAGATGGCAAAGGTGCGGGATTCGTAGTTGGACCCCACATCCCCGGTGATCAGATGGACCTGCACGGGCTTGGTGCAGACCAGGGTATCCCCGGTCTGCACGTTGCCCCGGCGGATGCCCTGGCCCTGGTTCATGGGGTTGAGGGTAGCGCCGTTCCAGGTGCAGACCGTCTGGTTCTGGCTGGGCATGATAAAGGCCGACACCCGCTCGAAGGCCTGGGCGCTAAGGCTGCTCAGATCCTGGCCCAGGGGCATGACAAAGGTGGTGCCAAAGTCATTGGCAGAGAGAAACTGCTCGCCCCCGGCAAAGAGCGGGCCGGCGTCCACGGACCAGAAAGAACGCCCATTGCCCACGGCCAAGTTGGTGGCAAACTTGTCCCGGCCATCGAATTTGATCTGGCTGGGGTTGCGTGGGATGGACATGGTCTGGAAGGCCTCCAGCACCAGCACATCCCCTGCGCCCACCAGATCGCCGGGGCAGTTGCTGTTGACACAGTAGGTGTTGGCGTCGCCGTTGGCCGTGTTGCCATCGCCAAAAACCCGGGTCGTCGCCTGGGTGGGCTGGGCGATATTAGGCTCGTAGCCATCCTCCCAGTGATCGTAGACGATCACCGTGTTGTCCTCCGCCGCGGTGATGTAGACCACGCTGACGTAGCTGTTGCCGTTGGTCTGGATTTCGTCAAAGGACTGCTTCACCTGCTCTTCGGGGAAGGGGGCAAAGTAGACAAAGGGCAAGGTGGCCGGAATAGCGGCCACCGCCACAGGAGCGGCCGGCGCGTTGGGGAGCGCAGCATTCGTCTGCGCCATCGCTTTCGCCGCCGGTTTCTCTGCCG
>CAZKEX010000167.1:0-9370 GCA_964551895.1 uncultured Caldilineaceae bacterium
GTCGGCTTGGACAGCGATCTGTCCGGCGCTGTCGAAGGCCAGGGTGTAGACGCTGGGGTCCGCCGGGGTCTGCTCCGTGCCGTCGGCCTGGCGGATGGTTTGGAGCTGCCAGGTGGTGTCGGCCAGTTCGCTGTCCAGGCCTGCCGCGCTGGTTTGGGCGGACACAAAGATCAGGGCGCCGTCGCCGTTTTCGCCAAAAGTGAGCGTCAACATGTCGCCCTCCAAGCTATAGCCAGTGACCTGACCCAGGGCCAGGGTGTAGGCGTCGTAGAGGGATTCGGGCGCACACATGGCCAGGGTGGTGATCATGGCGTCGAGGACGATGCCGCCATCCTCGGTGACTTCGTAGCCGGCGCTGACGTTGTTGCAGTCGGCCTTGCCGCCCATCTGCCCGGCGTCAAAGGTCAGGGTGTAGAGGGTGGGGTCCGTCGGCGCCTGCTCCGTGCCGTCAGGCTGGCGGATGGTTTGGAGCTGCCAGTCGCTGCCGGACAGGGCGTCGGCTGCCGGTTCTTCGGAAAGCAGGTCCAACGCGCCGTCTTTCAGAGCATAGGTCTGGGTCATGGGCTGGGTGGGGCAGCACATGGGGTCGTTCGGCCCCTGGGTGAGGAAGCTGAGGACGATGGCGCCATCCACAATGGTCAGGCTCTCCGGGTTGCCCCGGTCGCCCACAAAGGCGGTGGCCGCGTTGACCGGGCCATCTTCCCCGTTGAGCAGGGCGGCCAAGTAGACAAAGGCCCCACTGCCGCCGGAATTTTCGACCAAGAGGGTGGCCGCGTCGGCCAGGTCGTCGCCGTTCAGATCCCCCTGGGCAAAGAAGTCGGCCAGCAGTGTCACCGTGGGCCGGGATGCGCCGCCGGGGACGAAGGGTTCGCCTTCAAAGACGCCGTCGGTGAGTTGAACGGCTTCGGTGTAGATGCCCGTGTAGGCCAGGTTGGCCGCGTCCTCCGCGCTGATGGGGGCGGGCACGGTCGGTTCCGGCGTGGGGGTGGGGGCGACGGTTGGCGCAACGGTCGGCGCCGCGGTGGGCGCGTCCGTGGGCAGGATGGCAATTGGGGTGGGGGAAGGTACGACCGCCGGGGTTGAGCCAAGGGTGCAGCCGCCCAAGAAGAGGGCAGCGGCCAGAACGAAGAGCAAGGAAAGGGTGAAACGTTTTTGGACAGACATCTGCTTTTTCTCCGTGAAACTTGAATTGGATTGATTTTTGGTTCGCCACAAATTGGCGTACTCCCGTATAGACGATGGCCGCGGTCCATTTGTTGCATGATAAAAAACCCAACACCTGGGCCAAACGCCTCCGCGCCCAGTCTCGCTCCCGAATCTCGCTCCCAAATCTCGCTCCTGAATCTCGCTCCCACGCTCTGCGTGGGAGTGGCTGTTCGGCGCTCCTGCGCCGAGGGGCGCAGAGCGCCCATTCGCATTCCCACGCTCCGCGTGGGAACGAGATTCGGGAGGCCGCCTCCCGCTCTCGGCGGTTGAGGTTTTCCGCCTACACCCGCTCTTCCGGGTCGAAGAGGCGGCGGTGTTCCTGGATGGCGTAGCGGTCGGTCATGCCGGCCAAATAGTCGCAGAGGGTACGGTGCAGACCCAGGCCGCCCTCGTCCGCCCGGCGTTGGGTTTCCGGCGGCAGTTGGGCCGGCTCCTCCACATAGGCGCTGAAAAGTTGGCGGATGATGCGGTCGGCCTTGAAGGCCATGCGCACCACCCGATAGTGACGGTAGAAGTTGGCGAAGAGGAAGTCCTTGAGTTCCCGGCTCTCCACAGCCAGGGCCGGGGAGTAGCCGGAGACATTTTCGGGCAAGGCCCGCAGATCCGTCAAGGTCTCCACCCCGGCCTCCACCATGTTGAGGTGGGTGGCGCTGATGGCATCTTGCACCACCAGCCCGACCATGCGCCGGATAAAGCGGTGGCGAGTCAGGGTATCGGTCAGATCCGCTGGCCCGCCCAGACCCAAACTGTCCACCACCCGGCGGCCAATTTGTAGATCCAACACGGCCTTGGGGTCCAAAATGCCGCTGCGCAGCCCATCGTCCAGATCGCTGGTGTTGTAGGCGATCTCGTCGGCCAGGTTGCTGAGTTGACATTCCAGGGTACCCTTTTCGTCCGGGCAATAGTCCCGGGCGTCCACAATATCGTAGTCCGTGTCGTGTTTCACCACCCCTTCCCGCACCTCATAGGTCAGGTTGAGACCCAAATAGTCGGGATAGCGATGCTCCAACTCGGTGATAATGCGATAGGTCTGCTTCTGGTGATCATAGCCACCGTAGTCGGCCATCAGCGCGTTGAGGGTATGCTCCCCCGTGTGGCCAAAGGGCGGATGGCCCAGGTCGTGGGCCAGGCAGATGGCCTCGATCAGGTCTTCGTTGGCCCCCAGGCTACGGGCCAAGGTGCGCCCGATCTGGGCCACCTCCACGCTGTGGGTCAACCGATTGCGGTAGTGATCCCCCTCGGAATAGACGAAAACTTGCGTTTTATATTCCAAGCGCCGAAAGGCCGTGGTGTGGATGATGCGGTCCCGGTCCCGCTGATAGGCCGTGCGGTAGGGATGCTCGTCTTCGGGGTGCGCGCGCCCTCTGCTTTGGCTGCTGCGCATGGCATAGGCGGCCAGAGTCTGGTTCTCCCGCTCTTCCAACTGTTGACGTGTGATGAACATAGCGATCTCCTTGATTTGAGGGGCGAGGGGGGCGAGGGGCGATTGAGAGATTGGGAGATTGAGAGATTGGGAGATTTTCACCCCTTCACCCCTTCACCCCTTCACCTCCTCACCTTTTCCTGTGCCCGTAACGTTCGCCGCCGTCCACATGCAGGACTTCGGCGGTGATGTAGTCGGCTTCCACCAGGAAGCGCACGGCCTGGGCCACGTCTTGCGGGCGGCCCCAGCGTTTGAGCAGGGTGTGGCTGGCGATGCGCTCCTGCTGGGCGGCGGTGAAGTCGTCCGGGGGCAGGACCGGGCCCGGGCAGACGGCGTTGACCCGCACAATCGGGGCCAGTTCCAGGGCCATCTGCCGGGTGAGGGCCAGCAATCCGGCCTTGCCCACGGCGTGGGCCGTATAGTTGGGCCAGGGCTGGGTGGCCGCCAAATCGACGATATTGACGATTACCCCCTCCCCCGCGGCCAACATCATGGGGACCACGGCGTTGGAGACGTAAAATGCCCCGTCAATGGAGATGCGGGTGACCCGGCGCCAGGTCTCAAAATCCTCGGTGGGAAAGCGGATGCGGCCAAAGAGGCTGGCCCCGTTGACCAAAATGTCCACCCGGCCAAAGCGCTCTCGGACGGCCGCCACCATTGCCCGCACCCCGGCCAGGTCAGAGACATCACACTGGACGGCCATGCCGGCCACGCCCAGGGCCTCGGCCTCGTCCACAGTCTGCCGGGCCGCCACGTCGGACGAATGGTAGTTGACCACCACATCCGCCCCGGCCCTGGCCAACTCCAGCACAATCGCCTTCCCCACCCGATGCGCCCCCCCGGTGACGAGGGCGATTTTGTTCTTTGGATTCATGGTGGGTTCCTTGGTTGGTTGGGTAGTTGGTTGGTTGGGTAGTTGGTTTGTTGGTTGGTTGGTTTGTTGATTTGTTGATTTGTTGATTGGCCATTGAGAGATTCGTGGAGATTCGTGAAGATTCGTGGATTACTCCCCGATCCCCGATCCCCAGTATACCATGAGGACGTTGTAGGCGTCACGCCGTTGGACAAAAGTGGGTGGTGTTGGGATAATAAGGTAGCGAAGCTATAGTGATTGGAGAAATTCAATGCCACACAAGATGAATGTACTCACCATCCCCTATCCCGACGATCTGCTTTTGTCGCTCAAAGAGAGCGAGGAAAGCTTTGCAGAAGAAGCCCGTTTGTTATTGGCCGTAAAACTATACGAAATGGGTCGGGTCTCCACTGGGCTGGCGGCCAGCTTGGCAGGGATGGATCGGGTTGCCTTCATGTTTTCCCTGGCCCGATTTGGCCTTTCTCACATCGATCTGACACCAAAAGAGCTGGTCGAGGATTTGATACACGCCTAACAAGCTAAAGGATAGAACCATTATGCAAAACATGATCATCGGCGTGGACGTGGGCGGGACCCAGTTGCGGGCGGTGCTGGCGGACAGCGCGGGGACGGTGCAGCGCCGGATTGCGGTGCCCACCCATTCGGCGGATGGGCGGGACGCGGTGCTGGATCGCATCCGCCAACTGATCCAGGATGTGTGCTTGGGGGTGGAATGGGACCAGATCCGGGCCATCGGCCTGGGCGTGCCCGGCCCCACGGACCCCTTCACCGGGCTGGTGGTGATTGCGCCCAACCTGCCCGGCTGGCTGAATGTCAACCTGTTCGAGGAGCTTTCCTCCAGCTTCGATTGCCCCATCTATGTGGGCAACGACGCCAACCTGGCCGGGCTGGCCGAACACCGCTTTGGGGCTGGCCAAGGCTGCGCCCACATGATCTACCTCACGGTCAGCACGGGCATCGGCGGCGGTATCATTGTGGACAACCGTATGCTCTTGGGCCAGCGGGGCTTTGGGGCCGAGGTAGGCCACATGACCATCGAGGCCCGGCACGCGCCCAACGCCGAGGGCATCCTGGGCACCCTGGAAGATCTGGCCGCGGGCCCGGGGATCGCCCGCCGGGCCAAGGCAGCCCTGCACAAAGGGGCCACCAGCAGCCTGCTCGCCACGGTGAACGGGGAGATCGACGCCATCACCCCAAAAATGATCACCGAGGCCGCCCATGCCGGGGACCCCTTCGCCATCGAACACTTCCGGCAGACCGGCTATTATCTGGGTGTGGGCATCACCAACCTGCTCCACATCTTCAACCCAGAACGCATCGTGATCGGCGGCGGTGTGTGGTTGAACGCCGGAAGGCTGCTGTCCGTGCCCGTGTGGAACACCATCCACAGCCGGGCCAAGTCGCCCGAATACTACCAAAATCTAGAGATCGTCTCCGCGGCCCTGGGGGATGACGCCGGGCTGCTGGGGGCCGTCGCCCTGGCTCAATCCGAGCTGGAACAGAGCCAGATCGCTGGAAACTGACAAAATTCACCGCAAAGACGCAAAGGGCGCAAAGATTTCTTTTTTTCTCTTTGCGCCCTTTGCGTCTTTGCGGTGAGAAACCTATCTTGTAACCGGAAGGAAATTCCATGAAAATCGGCATTGTCGGTCTGCCCAATAGCGGCAAGACGACTATTTATAACGCCCTGACCCGCTCCAACACGGAGACCAACGCCTTCTCCAGCGGCCAGCTAGAGGTCCACACCGCGGTGGTGAATGTGCCCGATCCCCGCATCGACGTCCTCAGCGCCATGTTCGTGCCCAAGAAGACCACCTTTGCCACGGTGGTCTACAACGACATCGCCGGGCTGGCCAAGGGCGCGGGCAAGTCCGGCATCAGCGGCCCCCTGCTCAACGCCCTGGCCGCCAACGATGCCCT
Source organism: uncultured Caldilineaceae bacterium (assembly GCA_964551895.1). Taxonomy (GTDB): domain Bacteria; phylum Chloroflexota; class Anaerolineae; order Caldilineales; family Caldilineaceae; genus JAGNDO01. The sequence continues at coordinate 5,424 of CAZKEX010000167.1, forward strand.
CATGCTGGTGGTGCGCGCCTTCGAAGATGACGGCGTCCCCCACCCAGAGGACAGCGTGAACCCGGGCCGGGATATGGAGATGATGGAGGGGGAGTTCATGCTGGTGGACATGACCACCATCGACAACCGCCTGCAGCGTCTGGCCAGCCAGCGTCACCGGGGCAACACGGAAGAGAAGAAGCTGATGGCCGACGAGGAGGCCCTGCTGCAACGGCTCTTTGCCGCCCTGGAAGAGGAGATCCCCCTGCGGGATGTGGAGATCAGCGCGGAAGAGGGCAAACTCCTGGGGGGCTTCGGTTTGTTGTCCATGAAACCAGTCCTGCGGGTGATCAATGGGGGCGACGAGGAAGAAGAGGCCGCCTATGCCCATCTGCTGGACGAGAACACCCTCTTCCTCAAAGGCCGCTTGGAGGCGGAGATCGCCCAGATGGACCCGGACGAGGCCGTGGAGTTCCTGGCCGACTTTGGCATCAGCGAGCCGGGGCTGAACCGGGCCATCCGCCGCTGCTATGCCCTGTTGGGGCTGATCAGCTTCTTCACCGTGGGCGAAGACGAGGTGCGGGCCTGGACCGTGGACCGAGACGCCCCGGCCCCAGACGCCGCCGCCGCCATCCACACAGACCTCAAAAAGGGCTTCATCCGCGCCGAGACCATCGCCTACACCGACCTGATCGCCGCCGGCAACATGGTCGAGGCCAAAAAGCTGGGCAAACTCCGCCTGGAAGGCAAGACCTACGCCGTGCAGGATGGGGATATTTTGAACATTCGATCGGGAATTTGACGATTTTGGATTGGTGATTTTAGATTTTGGATTGCGTGGGATCATGTGAGATCCGGCAATCCACAATCCAAAATCACCAATCCAAAATCACCGCTCCCACGTCCGATCCCAATTGCGCTCCATTTTGGAGACGTAGCTCTGTTCCAGATCGATGCCCAGATCGTTGGCGATCTTGAGCAGGAAGGCCAGGGCGTCGGCCAGTTCGGCCTTGAGGGGATCGATGTTTTCCGCCAGGGCCTGTTGATAGGCCGCGGACTCGCTGTGCAACTGCTCGGCCAGCAAGGCCCGGCGAATCCAGATCCGCTTCAAATCCTTCCCGATCTCCCCAACCTCCTCGGTCAGACAGATAAAGTTCAAAAAGAGATCGTTGATAAAGCCCTTCTCCCGGTCCAGCGCCCGGTGGAAGCGTTGAAAGTCCCCCAGCCGCCGCCGTCCCCCGGCCAGGATGGGCACGCCGTCGGACGAGAGGGTGGCCTCCATGTCCGGCAGGCTGGGCTGGACGGCCTGGTTGTTCAGGGCCGAGCGCACCACCCCGGTGATCCACTGGCGGTCGGCTTCAAACCGCACAAAGTCCCGCTCGTTGGTGTCGATCACCAGCAGGGGGGCATCCTGATAAGTGGTGAAATAGCTGTCGTACGCCGTGGCCAGGGCGTGGATGTAGTCCCGATCCATGGATCGCTCGTAGGGGCGATCCCTCATGGCGATGCGCTGCATGAGCATCTCCGTGTCCGCCCGCAGATAGACCACCAGATCCGGCGTGGGCAGCCGCTCTTTCAACGCCCCGTGCAGACTCTCGTAGATCGTCACCTCGTCCCCTTGCAGGTTGAGATGGGCGAAGATCCAATCCTTGTCGAACAGATAGTCGCTGACCACAGAGCGATCCAGCAACCAATGGGGCAGTTGATGGGTCTGCTGGCGATAGCGGCTGAGCAGAAAGAAGATCTGGGTCTGGAAGGCATAGCGCTCCCGGTCGGCGTAGAAGGCGCTGAGAAAGGGGTTTTCCTCGAAGACCTCCAGCAAGACCTCGCCGCCCAGGTCTTGGGCCGCGGACAGATACCGGGCCAGGGTGGTCTTGCCGACGCCGATAGCGCCTTCAATGGCTACAAAACGATGGGTCATGGGGAGGGTCTCCTCTGTTGATCCACGAATCTGCACGAATCTGCACGAATCTTTTTTGTTTGATTCGTGCAGATTCGTGCAGATTCGTGGATCAATTGCTAATACTCCGCGGATGCTCAACTCGATAAAACCATTCTAACCAGGAACGCCCCCTATCCCAAACCAGAGGGCCACTGCAACCCCCGAATTGTTCAGCTCTGCACAAGGGACCAAAACCTTTGGCAATCCAGCCGCCAAGGGGTATAATATCCTGACGTTATTTGCAATCATTCCATGAATTTATGGTTGGGAGGGAACCCTATGACCGAAGAAACGATTATCGAAACTGGCGCAGCAAGCGCCGTTGCTGCTGAAAAAGCTGTTGAAGAAGCTGTTGAAGAAACTGTTGAAGAAACTGTTGAAGAAACTGTGGTCGAAAACGTAGCCGTTGCAGAAGAAGTCGTCGCCGAGGCCGTTGCCGAAGTTGAGGCAGAGGTCGAAGCCGTGGCCGAAAGCGCCTCCGAGACTGTGGCCGAGACTGTGGCGGAAGTTGAAGCCGTGGCTGAAACTGCTTCTGAGACCGTGACCGAAGCCGTCGCCGAAGTTGAGGCAGAGGTCGAAGTGGCCGCCGAGACCGTGACCGAAACTGTGGCCGAAACAGTCGCCGAACCCGTGGCGGAAGTTGAAGCCGTGACGGAAAGCGTGGCTGAAAGTGCCTCCGAGACCGTGGCCGAAGCAGTGGCCGCCGTCAGAGAAGCGGTGGAAGATGCGGTTGAGGCTGTGAGCGAACCCGTGGCCGAAGCCGTGGCCGCTGTCATGGAGAAGGTCGAAGACGCAACCGAGGATGCGGTCGAAGCAGTGACCGAGACCGTTACTGAGACCGTGGCCGAAACAGTGGCCGCCGCCAAGGAAGTTGTGGAAAAGGTGACCGAGGCTGTCACCGGCAGCGCTGACGAGACAGTCAGCGAGGTTGTGGCCGAGGCAGCGCCTGTTGCCAAAGCCCCCGCCGCCAAGAAGACAGCGAAGCCAGCCCCCAAGACCGATGAGAAGCGGGTTGTGCGCACCCTGAGCGTGGGCCAGATGTTGACCGGCACAGTCAAACGCACCACGGACTTTGGGGCCTTTGTGGACATCGGCGTGGGCCGGGATGGGTTGGTCCATATCTCTGAACTGGCCGTGGGCCGGGTGCAGAAGGTGACCGACGTCCTCACTAATGGCCAGCAGGTCGAAGTCTGGATCAAGAAGTTGGACCAGGCCCGCAATCGCATCAGCCTGACCATGATCAGCCCGGACACCACCACCATCAAGGATCTGAACGAAAATGATGTGGTCCCCGGCACCGTCACCCGCATCGTGCCCTACGGCGCCTTTGTGGACATCGGCGTGGGCCGAGATGGTCTGTTGCACATCCGCGAGATGTCCAACGGCTATGTGGCCAAGCCCGAAGACGTGGTCAAGGTCGGTGAGACCACGGATGTACGCATCATCGCCCTCAACCGGCGCCGGGGCCGCATCGATCTGAGCCTCAAAGGCCTGCGCCCGGACGATGTGCCAGAGGTGAAGGAAGACCGCCGGGGCCAGCAATCCCAGCCCCAGGTCGAGGAAGAACCCGAAATCGAAGTCGAAGAGATCTCCGTACTCTCTCCCATGGAATTGGCCTTCAAGATGGCAATGAAAGCGGAAGGCATTGAGGTGGAGACCGAGACCAAGAAGGGCAAGGGCCGCGACAAACGCTCCAAGCGCAAACAGTCTCGGGCCACCCAGGACGCCATCATCGCCCGCACCCTGGAAACCATCCGGGAGTAGTCGTTCGTTGCGCTGCGTCTTTTACCCCAACAGAGTCAGCCCAAAGGGCGTCGTGAATTGTTCACGACGCCCTTTTGCAATCAACGGCATTTGGGTGTACTCAAAGAGGAGTTCGCACCCCCTGGTGCGAACGGGCTGAGATCACATTGAAGTCTAGCGCAGACCCGTTCGCGCCAGGGGGTGCGAACTCCTCTTGTGAAAATCTGCCACCGAGGGACGCAGAGCGTCCGTTTGCGTTCCCACGCAGAGCGTAGGAACGAGA
>CAZKEX010000168.1:0-9349 GCA_964551895.1 uncultured Caldilineaceae bacterium
GGATAGAGATCCATGCTGACCTGGGCCAGCCCGCCCTCGCCGCTCTCCTGGATGTTGTTGCGGTTGAGGTCATCCCACACCCGCCCGGCGATGGCGCCCGTGGTGACCGCGTAGTTGATCACCAGGCGAGGGCGCAGGGCTGGGTTCGCATTTTCCCGGCTGGCAAACTCATAGAGATCCGTGCCCGTGTCCGGGGTGGCCAGAAGCAGTCCCTTGTTTGGCAAAAAGCCCGACCGCCACAGATCTACCAGCGTCGTCACATTCCACGAATACAGGCCATCCACATCCACATCCGTGGCGCCCAGGGGGATCATGCCATAGTCTCCGCCCTTCGAGTTCCAGTCCGTGCCTGGCTGTCGTTCTTCCCAACTGGCCTGGCCTGTGGCGCCGTCACAGCCTCCGCTGCCCTCGTCCCAGGTCGTCAAGAGCGGATAGACCCGAATATCGTGGGGATCGGTGTCGCCGCCGGTTTTGGTCAGCTCAAGTTGGACCGACACAATGTTGAGCGAGGGGGGCAAGACGCTCAGATCAAATTGAAGCAGGGAGCGCCCTTCGCCGATGCTGCCCCCAGAGGTGTCCAGGTTGAACGTGGGGCAGGCGCCGTAGTTCTTTTTGTCCGCATCCTTGTTAATCCACGTGTCCTTCTGGGCATCCAGGGTGATGGACTCGACGGAGATCACCACCTCTAGATAGGGCCGATGGGCCGCGGTGTTCCACTCTTTGGCGGCGTAGCGGGTTTCGCTGTTGACCGTATCGGGGATCAGCAACACCCCATGATTGGGCACGCCACCGACCACCCAGTTTTGCACCAGGGCGGTGATATCTGCCCCGGCGAACTGGTCTTTTGTGTTCGGGACCAAGGTGCCGGCCACATTGGGATCGTAGGCCGTGGCCAGGGAAGCCCAGGTCGCCGTGTTCTCGGCCCAATCGTCCGTCACCCGGTGCAGGGAGAGCGTTTGACTGGATTTTTGGGTGACATAGAGATGGGCTGTGGCCGAAAGCACCTGGGCCTGGGCCGGGATCTGGGCCAGATCAAAATGCAGGACAGGGCGTGTTCCGCCGTTGCTCGGTGGAACCTTCGCCAACAACTCGGAAGACGACCCAAAATTCTGGCTCGATGCCCCTGAGTCCAGATAGGTGTCTTCTTGGATGGGCAAGAGAAGGGTGGTTGAGGCTTGGTGGGTCTGGGCGGCCAGGGGGCTGGGGGCAAGGGGAGTCTGGCTGTGGGCAATGGCAACCGGCGCGGCAGAGACCGTATCAACGCCTGCAATGGGCAGCCCGCCGATCACCATGCAGATGGCCAACAACACGTGCAAAAAGGGGGAAGTAGATCCCAAAGGCGATCTGCCCTGCACAAACAGTTCCGATAAACGTTTCATAATTGCCTCCGACCCTTCGGGATAACCGTCTGTAACGGTCCCATATAAACTCAATTGTCCAGAGAGCGGGGCCAATCAAACAGAAAAAGAGGAGTTTGCATCCTGAGATGCAAGACGGTAAGCATCGAAGGGCGCCCAACTCCCCATTTTATCAACTTGCGTTTGACTGCACACGAGTGGCTCTCTGGAAACTCATTTTTTCCTTATATAAGGATAACGCTATCACCTCCTATTACAATACCAGGAATCCCTGAGATGTCACTATCCGATTGTCCTATTTGCTGCTGCGAATATTACGTAGTCGCATACGTTGATCTACGCAGGCCATCGGTCGGTTGGGGCCCAACTTTGTAGGGGCACGAGGTGGGATGGCGGAAGAATCTCCGCAAAGAAAAACCAATTCCATCGCCATCCCACCTCGTGCCCCTACTGGGAGACCAGGGGCATAAAGACCCTAAAGCTCTCCCCAACCTGGCCCAAAACCAGACGCTGGAACGTGCCGTCGCTCAGAAGCATTTCCACTTCATACACCACGAGGCCAGAAGCGACCGTGCTGTCGGTCAACGCATACACCCCGCCCGTGGGCTGACCGCCAAACTGGGCCGCCAGGGGCGTGTCGGTGATGCGCATCGCATCCCCTGCCCCGGCCTGCCGCCAGACGTGGAAACCGGCCACCCGGCTCTCGTCCACCGTGCGCCAGGAGAGGTGGACACCGTCCGCTGTCGTCTGCGCCGCCATCTCCGCAAGCGGCACCGCCGTGGGGTTGACCACACCGACGCCGCCAGCGGTGACGGTCTGGGACAACAGGGGCAAGCCCGACAAGCTCCCCCCGCTGCCATCCGGGTCGCCCATGCCGCCCATGACGGTGAGGGTATATGGGGCAGCCGATCCGGGCAGGTAGGTGCTGTCCTGGGCGCCCTTAAAGGTGACGACCAGGTCGACGCTCATGCCCGGCCCCAGCTCACCCGCAGCCGCAGCGACCCCGGCCCCGGCCAAGCCATCGTCCCACACCATCAGCCCATCGTCCCCATCGCCATTCGAGGTCGGCGTGATGTTCACAACAGCCAGATAGTCCGGGTCGAAGACCAGGCTGATGGGGAGGTCGGAGAGCCAGGTGTGCCCGGTGTTGGTGAGGATGATGCGCATCTCGAAGACCTCGCCCACCCGCACCACGCCGGGGCTGTCGATGCCCACGCCGATCTCCGTGGGGACGGTGAAGCCAAAGTCCACCCGATCCATCTGTTCGCCCACGCCAGGCGAGACCGTGACCCGGCGGGTTGCCCCATCTCCGTCCGAGTCCAGCACATCCCCGCCTGTGTGCTGGGGGCTGGGAGACCACCCGGCCAGCAGACCACCGGGCAGGAAGACGCTGTCCGCGATGGCCACGGTGTACGAAACCGGAAGCAGATCCGTGAACTGATAGCGCCCGTCCTGATCGGAGATGGTCGTGGCCAGCAGGGTGTCCGCCCCATTGCGCAGTTCCAGGGGCACGCCGGGCAGCCCCGGCTCCCCGGTGGATTGCAGACCGTCGCCGTCCACATCCCACCACACCTGATCCCCCAGGGTGACCAGACGCATGTAGCCAAAGTCCCCGGTCATGTTGGTGGGGTTCAGCCCCAGCACAACGGTGTAGGGATGGGACTGGCTCTGGTTGTCCTGGCCAGCCAGGGGACCCGTGGTGGCCGCATGGCCGGCCAAGACCCCGAACTGGTCCGTCACATCCACCGTGTAGGCGCCCGGCGCCAGGTCTGTGAAGAGATAGGCCCCGTCGCTGCCGCTGGTGGTGGTGGCCACAGGGGTGCCGTTCTGGGCCAGAACCAGGGTGACGCCGGGAATGCCCCGGTCGCCGTCGATCTGGCGATAGACCCCATCCCCGTTGGCATCCAGGAAGATCAGGTTGCCGATCACCCCAGGATTCGCCAGGCTGCCTGTGCCGAAAGCCTCGTACTCCCGATAGCCAAAGTTGCCGCTGTTGTCGATCTGGCCGGGGAGCAGGGTGACGGCGTGGGGTTGGCTCTGGCTGGACTGGCCCGAACTGCCCGCTGGCCCGGCCACGGTGGGGGCAAAGTGGCGCAGGACCTGCAGGGTGTCCACCACCCGCACCACATACGGTCCGGCCAGCAGTTTGTCAAAGAGATAGAGGCCGGCCACGCTGGTGACGTTGGCCACATAGGGCTCGGCCGCGTCCCACGTCCCGTTGGCGTTGGTGTCGTAGATCACGTTGACCGACACGTTGGGGATGCCCGGCTCCAGATCGGCGTCAAAGAGACCGTCATACTGCTCGTTGACCGGCAGATCCTGCCAGATCTGGCCGCCAAGACCGGCCGCGGCCTGGCCATCGGCTCGATAGCCAAAGTCGGCGCTGAGATGCTGCCCGACATAGAGGGCGTTGACGACCACGGGCTGGCTGCCCGTGGGGGTCAACCCCAGGGGCGGTTCGGTGGGGCCGACGCTGTAGACGTCCAAGGGCACTTCCAGCAGATAGCGCCCGTTGCTGTCGGTCTGGGTGCAGAGGGGGGCGCCGCCGTCCAAAGGGGTGGCGCAGACCTCCACCTGGGAGAGGATGGCCTCGTCCGGCTCCCGCAGATGGTTGCCGTTGACATCCGCCCAGACCAGATCCCCGATCACCGCGTTGCCGCTGGCCGGCGCCCGCACATAGCCAAAGTCCAGGTCCAGGCGGATCTGCCCGGCGGCCAGGGTGAGCATGGGGGTCGGCTCGCCCTGGCTCTGGCTGCCGATGGTGTGGGAGAGGCCCGCCAACAGGTTGTAGTCGTCGGTGACATCCACAAAGTAGTTGCCAGGGGCCGGGGCATCCAGCCGATAGGCCCCGGCCGAGTTGCTGACCGTGGAATCCGCCCGGTAGTCCTGGCCAGGGTTGAAGAGACCGTCGCCGTCGTCAAAGTAGAGGCTTAGGCTGATGTTGCCCAACCCCGGCTCATTCGGGTCCTGGATGCCGTCGCCGTTGCTGTCATACCAGATGCGGTCGCCCACGCTGGTGGCAGGGCCTTTCAGCCCCACGTCCGCGCCCTGCATGGTCTGGCCCGGCCCCAAGACGACCGAGACAGGATAGGCTGTGGTCACCAAGGTGTAGGCCGCGGGCACAGAGGCCCCATCCACCGTGACCGTGTAGGCGCCGGGCAGGACCGGGGAAAAGGTGTAGCGCCCCCCGCCGTCTGTGATGGCGCTGACCGTCTGCCCGGCGCTGTTGGTCAACCGTACGGTGATGGCCGGAATGCCCGCCTCGCCGGCGTCCTGGATGCCGTCGCCGTCCATGTCGTTCCACACAAAGTCGCCGATGGACCCCAGCAGATCCGTGGTCACCCGGTTGGCAAACCGGCTGGGCAACAGGTTGCCGCTGTCCGAAAGGGTGGCCGTGGCCTGGATCTGGGCGACAGGCGGCGGGTTGTCGATGGTGGCCCGGAAGGTGAGGGGCGGATGCACGATCACCGAGTTGCTCTGGGCCTGGGGCCAAGCCGTCGAGCCGTCCGTGGCCGTGGCCCCGAAGGTGAGCTGTCCGGCCTGGCTCCCCGCCGTGGCCCGATAGACCCAGGTATAGCTGCGGCCAGCCGGGCCGACCGTGCCGCTGGCCGGGGTCGGTCCGCTGACCAGGGTGGCGTTGACCCCATTTGTGCCCGTAAGGACCAGCGCGCTGGGGCTGACATTGGCCATGTTCTGGGTCGCGGTCAACCTCATGGTGACGGTGATCAGGCTGCCCGATTGGACCCCGGATTGAACCAGGGTGGGCGTTGCCCCAAGGGTGTTGCCAAGGGACGTTGCGCTTGGGGCAAGATTGATTTTGACGTTGTCAATAAACCAATAGTCATTGGAGAACTGGGCTATCGCAAACTCCGGCGCAAACGCAACCCGCAGATTGGAGACGCCCAGATAGGCGGCCAAATCGACATCCACCCGGCTATAGGCCGAATCCGTCGTATTCAGGGTAAAGCTGCGGGCGACATGCCAGCCATTGTTGCCGCCAATCCCATTCCAAATCCAAAGGGCCATTCTGGGCGTCCTGACCCCGCCGGTCTGGCGTCGCTGGTCAAAGCTCAAACTGGCGCTTGTGGCAGCGCTGAGATCGACCACCCGATAGGAACCATCGTCAAAGGTGAGGGGACCGCTGCCCCCCACCCGCAGACTGTTGTCGCCTTGATCTGCCACCACACGCGCAAACCCGGCGCTCGCCCCGTCGGTCTCGTTGATCTCGACCCAGGGGCTTGGGGTCCAATTGACTGTGCCGTTGCTGCCGGTGTAGGCGATGGCATCGAAGCGATCAAAATAGGTGGTGTCGGTGGGTTGTGTGGCGGTCACACCGGCTCCGTTGCCGCCCAAATTCCAACTGAGCACGTTGTTGCTCACCGTCCCCCCGGCGTTGGCGCTGCCCGGCACATAGACCGTGCCAGCCGGAATCCCCACGGTGATCCCCACATTTTGCAACAGTTCGTTGCCGATATAGGCGCTGGTCACCGTGTACGCCAGGGTCTCCCCGGCGGTGGCGGTGGGTTTGTCCACGGCCATGCGCAACAGGGCGCCGGCCACCGGCGTGGTCTCGGTCAACACCACCGTCTCCGCATCGGTCTTGACCGTGGCCGTGGCGATAACGGCATAGACCCCAGCGGGCAGACTGCCCACCTGCACATCAAAGCTCACGGTCGTCTGGCCGTTGGCGGGCACATCCCCCAGGGTGATCCCCCCGGCATCCCAGGGGAAGAGCGTGGCCGGGGCGCTGTTGTCCAGCACGGGGATGCCGTTGATCCGGCTGCTGGCGGCCAGATAGGCGGCGCCAGCCGGGAGCGTGGCGCTGACCACCACACCGGCCAGGGGGGAGGAGTTGGCATTGGCCACACTGACCTGATAGCGCAGGGTGTCGCCGGGGTCCGCCAGGCCGTTGCCGTCCACATCCACGGTCAAGATCGACTGGATGGCCGTGGTGGGCGGGGTCAAGGCCACAGGTTGCAGACCCGCCACAGCCGCGCCGATGTCGATCAGGCCGTTGGCATAGTAGGTATCCACCCCTGGCGCGCCCAGATCCGTGGCGGTCTCGTAGAGCAGCGTCCGAATTTCGGCCGGCGTCAGGTTGGGGTTGATGCTATAGAGCAGGGCCGCGGCCCCGGCCACATGGGGCGCGGCCATAGAGGTGCCGCTCATGTAGATATAGCCGCTGCCCCCGGCAGCCGTCCAATAGGTATTCCAGACCAAGGTCCCCGGGGCCATGAGGTCGATGTTGTTGCCATAGTTGGAGTAGCTCCACCGGGTGGAGGTGGACTCAACCGCCCCCGCGGCCAGGACTGAGTCATAGGCGGCGGGGTAAAAGGGGACATCATTGCCATTGTTGCCAGCAGCCGCCACCACGATCACCCCCTTGCTCAGGGCATAGGCGATGGCGTTCTGCATGGAGTTGGAGCCGGAGGCGCCGCCCATGCTCAGGTTGATCACCTTGGCCCCGTTGTTCACGGCATAGGTGATGCCGGCGGAGACATCGCTCCACCAGCCTGTGTTGCCATCGTTGAGTACCTTGATCGGCAGAATGGTGACCCGCCCGGCAATACCCGTTGACCCCGTGCCGTTGTCGATGCTGGCGGCCGCAATCCCGGCCACGCTGGTGCCGTGGCCGTTGTCGTCCGAGGGGTCGGCGTCGTCGTTGGCAAAGTCCCAGCCGGGCAGCAGACGGCCGGCAAACTCCGGGTGGTTGCGGTCAATCCCCGTGTCCAAGACAGCCAGGATCACGCCCGGGTCCCCAAGGGTGGTATCCCAGGCCAGGGGCGCGTTGATCAGTTGGGGGCTGTAGACCATATTGGGGTTGTTGTAGTCGGGATCGTTGGGCGTATACTGCCCGGCGATCCAGAGGTCGTATTCGTCGAAGAGGGTGTGGGTGTGTTCGTCCACCGCGGCCCGCAGATCGGCCACATCCTGCACCCCGCCGGTCAGCCGGAAGGTGCAGGTGTTAAAATCCCTGGTAACAAAGGTCGTGTTGTAGTCCCGGGCAAAGGCTTCCAGCCAGGCGATATCTGTGCAGGGCGCAAAGGCGCCCACGGTCAGACGATCATCCGCAAAGATCTTGGCATAGGCAAAGTCCGCATCCAAGATAGTCGAGGGGTCGGTTGGGGTTGCGGTCAGATTTGAGGTCAGATTTGAGGTCGAATCCAGGGTGAGATCCAGGGGGTTTCTGTCGTCCACCGCGCCATAGGACGGCGGCAGGGTGTTCTCGTCCACCCGCACACAGAACTGTCCGTCGGCCAGGTTGGTAAACCAATAGTGGCCATCCACCCCGGTGTAGGCGCGTTGGCTGGCGGCGGTCGAGACCGCGCCACAGACGCCGGGATAGAGGTCCACGCCGATCTGGGGCAGCCCGGCCTCACCGCTGTCATAGAGACCGTTGCGGTTGGCATCGTCCCACACCTGGCCGGCAATGGTGGCGGCGGGGACGGCATACTTGATCAGCAAGCGGGGGCGCAGGGAGGGGTCTGCATGTTCCCGGCTGGCAAACTCGAAGAGATCCGTGCCCGTATCCGGGGTGCCCAGAACCACGCCGAAGTTAGGACGGCTGCCCGCTCGCCACTGGCCCACCAGATCGCTCAGATCCCAAGTATATTGACCATTGTTTTTGACCGTCGTGACGGCCACATAGGTGGGCTCATAGTCGCCGCCCGGCTCCGCCCAGGGGACACCCGGCTGTCGTTCCTGCCAATTGGCCGCCTGCAGGTCCCCAGCACAGTTGCCGCTGCCCTCGTCCCAGGCCGCGGTCACAGGATAGACCTTGATCTTGTGATGAACGATCGCGCCGCCAATCTTGGTCAACTGAAGTTGGGCCGACAGGATGGTGATCGGGCTGGGCAAGACGCCCAGATCAAACTGGAACAGGGGGCGTCCGTTGCCAATGCTGCCGCCGGACGTGCCCAGGCTGGCACGGTTGCACGCACCGTAGTTTAGCAGATCCGCCGGTTGCCAGAGGGCCGTGTCCTTTTGGGCGTCCAGGGTGACGGTGGCCGTGGCGATCACCACCTCCAAATAGGGGCGCTTGGCGGCCGTGTCCGACTCCCTGGCGGCGTAGCGGCTTTCGTTGTTGAGGGTATCGGCCACCAGCATCAACCCGTGGTTGGGTATGCCATCGGCCACCCAATCCTGCACCGTGGCGGTGATGTCGGCCCCGGCAAATTGATTGCGCAAAGTCGGCCGCAAGGAACCGATCGGGCTGGGATCGTAGGACGCGGCCAGAGAGGCCCAGGTGGCCGTATCTTCCGTCCAAGGGGCTGTCACCCGGTACAGGGAGAGGGGCTCGGCGGAATCTTTGGTGACAAACAGATAGAGTGTGGCCGAAAGCACCCGCGCCCGGACCGGGATCTGGGCCAGATCAAAGCGCAGGACAGGCTGTTTGTTCTGATTGTTCGTACCGCTATCCGTCAACAGTTCGGTGGCAGCGCCAAAATTTTGGGTGGGCGATCCCGCGGCCAAGTAACTGTCCTGTTGGACCGGCACAACAAAGGTCGTTGAGGGCTGATAGGATTGGGCGGCAAGGGGGGGCGGAGATGCCAGGGTCGGGCCTGGGGAGAGGGAAACCGGCGCGGCGGATACCTCACCCCCGGCGAAGGGCGCTCCGCCGATCAGCAAAGAGAGGGCCATCAGCACGCGCAAAAAGGGCAAAGCAGATCGCAGCAGGGATCGGCCTGAATCTGGTCTATTCAGCATGTTTTGCATCTTTTCCATCTCCATTATGACTGCACCGCAAGAGGCATTTAACCGCCGAGATCGTTGAGATTTGGCAGGGAAGGCAGAGGGTAGGTCTATGGCTATTAAACGGCCTTCCCACATCTTTAACAATACCAGCTTCTACTTAAATGTCACCAGCCCTTTGTCCTGTTTCCATCTAAGGATTTTACTAAGACCTCGTGTGGAATTATGCGTAGACAACCTTACGGTCCCATGTAATTAAAGAGAAAACAAAGAGCGGTTGTGCAGGGCGGGGAAGTTGT
>CAZKEX010000169.1:0-7157 GCA_964551895.1 uncultured Caldilineaceae bacterium
GGGAATGTGAGCCGGTTATCCATAAGTTTCCTCAGGCTGAGCGTTGGAGCGAATTTGGATCGATGTGGGGCAAACAAAAGGAGATGCTGTTTGCTGGGCCGAGTGGGACACCGAGTGGGGCACCGAGTGGGACACCGAGTGGGGCAACGAAAAACGACCACCCCGTCCATCTGCCTATTATAGCACGGCCTCTGGAATTCGTATCCACCCGGACCATCCTCTTGGCGTGACCCGGTCTAGGATATTTGTACCAAGCCATTTCCCCTGCCGCCCTCGACACGCGCTCGTCCTTTTCTACGGCAAAGTGAACACTGCTCCGCCCTCCAACCAACTTTCCACTGTGCGCCCGATGCGCTCCAAGCTCTGGGCGCTGATCTTGTCCAGGGTATCGGCGGTGGTGTGCCAATGGGGATAGTCAAAGTCGATCATGTCGGCGGCGGGGATGCCGGCCTGGAGGAAGGGGGTGTGGTCGTCCAGCATGGCGTAGCCGGGGCGGGGGATGATGGTGTCGTCATAGCCCAAGGCCGCGGCCTGGGCCCACAGGGCCTGGCTGAGGCCGGGGGTGCTGTTGCGCTCCACATAGACCTGCTGATCCGCATCCCCGACCATGTCTACGATGACGGCGAATCGGGGGTCAACACAGGGGGGCACATCGTCTTGGTGGGCCACATAGTAGGCGCTGCCCAGGATCCAATCCCAGGACGCAATTCGTCCGTTGTCTTCGGCATCGAAGAAGACCAGGCAGATGGTGTGGCCGCTGGCCGTCACATCCAGGGTGCGGGCCAACTCCAGCAGCACGGCCACGCCGGATGCGCCGTCGTTGGCCCCAGGGACCGGCTGGCTCTGCAAGGCGGGGTCCGGGTCTTCGTCCGCCACCATGCGGGTATCATAGTGGGCCCCGATCACCCCGGCGGGCCCACTGCCCAGCACGGCGATGATGTTGCGGGCCGCCACATCATCCGCCACCACATAGGGCTGCTCGGTCACCTGCCAGCCCAAAGTCGTCAACTCCTGGATCAGCCAGTCGCCCATGGCCCGGTTTGTGGCGCTGCCGGTGATGCGGTGGCCAAAGGCAAGTTGGCGCGCCACATGGTCCAGTGCCATCTGGCCGGAGAAGTCCACATCTGCCACCTCCTGCTCGGCCGGCGTGCGCAGCCCCCAGGCCAGATAGGCAAAGTAGCCCACGGCCCCGGCCAGGACCAGGACCACCAAGATCTCGGCTGTATACGAGCGAAGACGCGCCATCATCAAACCCCTACGCTTCGTCTCGGTTGCTGGTGCGTTTGCGCAGGAAGATGCGGATGGGCGTGCCCACATAGGGGTAGCGGTCCCGCAACTTGTTCTCGATGTGGCGCTGATACGAGAAGTGCGCCAGATCCGGGTCGTTGACAAAGATCACAAAGGTAGGCGGCTCGATCTCCACCTGGGTGGCATAGTAGAGGCGCAGCCGTCGGCCTTGGCGGGACGGGGGCATGGTCTCGGCGTACATTTCCTGCAGGAACTGGTTCAGCTCCCCTGTGCGGATGCGCCGCTTGCGCTCTTCGGCTACCTGCATGGCCAGGGGCAGGATCTTGTTGACCCGTTGCTTGGTCAGGGCGCTGATAAAGATCACCGGCACATAGTCCATAAACTTCAAGGCCTCCCGCACCTCTTCGGTGAAGGTGTTCATGGTGTAGGCGTCTTTGTCGATGGCGTCCCATTTGTTGATCAGGACGATGACGCTCTTGGCCTTTTCCAGCACATAGCTGGCCACATGGGTATCCTGGGCTGTCACCCCTTCCTGGGCATCGATGAGCAGCAGGACCACATCCGTGCGGTCGATGCTGCGCACGCTGCGCAGAACGCTGTACTTCTCGATCCCTGGCTCCACCTTGCCCCGGCGCCGGATGCCAGCGGTGTCGATCAGGAGAACTTTTTGACCATGAAAGACCATTTCCGTGTCGATGGGGTCCCGGGTGGTGCCGGGCACATTGCTGACAATGGAGCGATCCTCGCCCACCAAGGCGTTGAGCAGACTGCTCTTGCCCACATTGGGCCGGCCCAGGATGGCAATGCGCACGACATCGGGCTTTTCATCGTCTTCGGCGTCCCGATAGGGGGGCAGAACCTTCACCACCTCGTCCAGCAGATCTCCCGTTCCCTCGCCGTGATAGGCGCTGATAGGAATAGGTTCGGTCAGCCCCAGATTCCAAAACTCAGCGGCGTTCAACTGACGCTCTTTGCTTTCCGCCTTGTTGACGGCCAAGAAGAGGGGCTTCTGTGTACGGCGCAGGGTTTCGGCCAACTCCTGGTCTGCCGCGGTCACCCCCTCCATGCCGTCCACCACAAAGATGATGGCGTCTGCTTCGTCCATGGCCACCTGGGCCTGGTTGCGGATCTCTACCACAAAGCGGGACGAGTTCTCGGCCAGGGCCTCCGGGCCTTCCGCCCCTTGGCGCACCTGGCGTTGCAGGCTGCTGTCAGATTCCAGCCCGCCTGTGTCCACCACAATAAAGTCCACGCCGTTCCAGTCGGATTGGCCGTAGATACGATCCCGGGTGGTGCCGGGCAGATCTTCGACGATGGCGATGCGACGACCGACCAACCGATTGAAGAGGGTGGATTTTCCAACATTCGGGCGGCCAACCAGGGCCACCACAGGTTTTCTATTCATAGAATCACACAAACTACTTTCTGATACGATATCGCGGGGGTCTTCCCGCCATTGTTGCAACCACTGCAACCACAAATTTCATGAACCACAGGTGACTTTTCAATCAATCGGGGCTGGGCAACCCAGAAGTTCGACTTTTGGCAAAAGTCGAACTTCTTCGCAGCGCAAAAATTCGTGAAATTCGTGAAATTCGTGGTTGCAAGATTTCAAAGGCCGATAGCTACGGCATGGGTGTCGGAATAAGAGGCGTGGCATTGGCCCCGCCGGGCGGGGCGGGCGGGGCGGCCAGCCCGGAAATCACCACTTCCACCACCTGGGGGTTGATCCCCTGCACCCGGATGCCCTCCGGGGTGATGACCTTGACTTCCAGCACGTGGCTGCCAGGGGCCAGCCCGCTGGCATCCAGGCTCACCCGCACTTCGTCCGGGCTGAGGTTTTCCAGCCGGTTGACCGGACCGCTCAAGAAGACATCCACGGTTTCCAACGAGACCGAGGCGCTCAGGCCATCGTCCAGCCCTTGGATCACCGGCTGGCGTTTGATGGTGCGGGTGGCCTCCACCGGGGTGATGGTGACGGTGACCACCACGCTGCCGGTCTCCGCGGTGACATTTTCGGGCAGATTCAACACCAACCGTTCCACCACAGTCTCTTCGGCCCCGGCGATGGAGAGGGGGGTGGTGTGTACAAAACCGGGCAGATTACTCAAGGTGTCGGAGCTGCCCAGCAGCACCACCGTGGCCGGTTCGACCTGCACATTGACCACGCTATAGCCGTCCGCGGGCTGTCCCTCTGGCTCCACCACCACGGCCACTGTGCGCCGTCCGGCCCGTTGCACAATAGGCACCACCACCGTCACCTTGGTCGGCTCCACAACCACTCGATCCACGGGTTGGTTCTGGCTGTTGCGCGGGCTGACACTTTCGCTGCTTTCGAGCCGGGAGCGGGCTTCCCGCAGATAGACCTCGGCCACGCCAAAGGTGACCTGGTTGACCTGAACCGCGGGTCCAGTCACCGTAATAAAGGCGGGTATGGCAAGGGCGGGCTGTTCGTCATAGCCCACGGCCGGCGAATCCATAATGGTGATCTGGACGGGAACGGTCTTGGTGATCACCGGCTCCACCTGGATGCGCAGACGCCGGGGCTGTTTGTCCAAGATATCCACTTCCAGGTTCAACGGCACCACCTGCACATCCACATCGTTCTCCCCGGCCTCCAGGCCGTCAAGGTTGATGAAGACGCTAAAATCCCCTGCGCTCAGGGTTTCCCAGGTCAATTTGGGCGCGCCGATGGTCACGGTGACCGATGTCTTGCCCAGATCTTGCAGGGTCTGCAAATTTTCGGGCAACTGGCCCCGAACCTGCAATGGGATGGTTGTGGGGAAGACCCCGCGCACATAGGGATTTTCTTGCTCCACAGCCACCAACCACACAATGGTGGCCAAAATCAGGGCCATCAGGATGGTGGAAATGGAGCTGAAAAATCCAATTACTTGTCTGGGCAGAGAGGGTAGATGCATGGTTATAAAATAGCCGAACTGATAGGCGAATCGCCATCTGGTCGCGCCAGGGCGTCTTCTTTTTCTGGTTCGATCTCTTCCACTTCGACGCTCAAGCCACTATCCGCGCTCTTTGCGCTTTCTCCGTCCGACTGGGAAGGACCATAGAATTCTGTCAGGATACGACGTAGACGGTTGGCATCCAAGCGGCGCAGGATGCGCCCATTGCGGGTCACGGAGATGGTCCCGGTCTCTTCCGAGACGACCAAGGTCAGGGCGTCGGTCTGCTCTGTGATGCCGATGGCGGCCCGATGACGGGTGCCCAACTGGCTGTCTTTCAGCTCCCGCTGGGTCAGGGGCAGGACACAGCCGGCAGCCGCAATCCGCTGGCCCTGGATGATCACCGCGCCATCGTGCAGGGCGGTGTTGGGGAAAAAGATGGTTTGCAGCAGTTCCGAGGTTACCTCGGCGTCGATGGTGACGCCTCGATCCACGTATTCCCCCAGACCGCCCTCCCCCTCCATCACAATCAACGCCCCGTCTCGGCGGTTGGCCATCTGCTCCATGGCCCGCACGATCTCGGTGATCAGTTGCTGGGTCGAAGCCCCACCGTTGCGCCGGACAAAGAAGAAGTTGGATCGTCCCACCCGCTCCAAGGCCCTGCGCAGTTCGGGCTGAAAGATCACCGGCAAGGCCACCAAGACGGCCAAAGAGCTGGTGCGGGCCAGCCAGCTAAAGGCGGTCAAATTGACAAAATTGGTCACCGCCGCGATCCCCAGCCCGATGATCAGGATGCCCCGCAACAACTGCATGGCCTGGGTACCCTGAAACAGACGCAGCAACAAATAGAATACCAGGGCCACAAGCCCGATATCCAAGATACTTTGCCAGTCGTTTAATCGTTTGAACAGGGTCAGGATGTCGGTCATAGGTGAGTGTCAGAGTTCGATAGGATGGAAGGAATGAGCAATGAGTAATGAGTAATGAGTAATGAGTAAGCGTGTCGAAACCCACGCTTACTCATTACTCATCACTCATTACCCAAGCGCCACACCGCCCAGAATATGGGCAAGAATGGCCTTTTGGGCGTGCAGCCGGTTGTGGGCCTGGGGGAAGATCAGGCTGTTGACCCCGGGGGCCACGCCGTCGGCCACGTCGTCGGTGATCTCCTCGCCCCGGTGGGCGGGCAGACAGTGCATGAGCGCGGTGTTGGCCTTGCCCGTGCGGGCCACCAGGGCCGCGTTGACCTGGTAGGGCGGGAAGATGGCGTTGCGTTTGGCTGTCTCCGCCTCTTGGCCCATGCTGGTCCAGATATCGGTGTAGATCACATCGGCCCCGGCCACGCCGTCCACCTCTGTGGTGACGGTGACATCCGCGCCGCTGGCTTCCACGATGGCCGGGTCGGGCTGATAGCCCACAGGGGCCACCACCACCATACGCAGACCCACCTTGCCGGCGGCCTGGATCAGGCTGGTGGCCACGTTGCTGGCCCCGTCGCCCACATAGGCCATAGTCAACTTGTCCAGATCCCCCATCTCTTCCCAGACGGTGAAGAGGTCGGTCAGGGCCTGGCAGGGGTGGCTGAAGGCGCTCAGGCCGTTGATGACGGGCACGCTGCCCCACTCGGCCATCTCCAGGATATGTTTGTGGTCAAAGACCCGGGCCATGATGCCGTCGGCGTAGCCGCTGAGGACCCGGGCCACATCCGGCGCGCTCTCCCGGCTGCCCAGCCCCACCTCCGCCGGGGAGAGGTAGAAAGCGTAGCCGCCCAAATGCTGCATGCCCATCTCGAAGCTGACCCGTGTGCGCAGGCTGGGCTTTTGGAAGAGCAGGGCCAGGGACTTCCCGGCCAGGATAGGGGCGTTGGCGCCCTTGGCCGTCCGCTCGTCTTTCAACGTCTTGGCCAGGCGCATCAGGCCCCAGAACTGGTCTTGGCTCAGGCTGTCAATGTCGATAAAGTGTTGCAGTGCAGGAATGGTCATGTTCATTTCCTCGGTTTGTTGAGACATATAGAAAGTCTTTCACCGCAAAGGCGGAAAGGGCGCAAAGTTTTTAAGTTCTTTTCTTGCCGTTCTCTGCGTTCTCCGCGTCTTTGCGGTGAAAGATTTTACTCTGCCACCACGGGATTGGAGATGCGCCCCAACCCCTCGACCTCCACGGTCATCACATCGCCGGGCTGAACCGGGCTGATGCCGGCCGGTGTGCCGGTCAGGATCAGGTCCCCGGCTTCCAGGGTGATCCCGGCGGTGATGTGGGCGATTACCCGACCGATGGAGTAGACCATCAGGTCTGTGTTGCTGTCTTGCCTCAACTCGTCGTTGACCAGGGTGCGGATCCTGCGGTTGCTGGGGTTGAAATCCGTGTCCACCCAGGGGCCGACCGGGCCGAAGGTGTCGCAGCCCTTGGCTCGGGTCCACTGGTCTTCCAGCTTTTGCAGATCCCGGGCGGTGACGTCGTTGGCCACCGCATAGCCGAAGATCACAGCCTGGGCATCGGCCTCGGCCACATGCTTGCAACGCTTGCCGATGATCACGGCCAGTTCGCCTTCGTAGTCCAGCCGCTGGCTGATCTTGGGATAGACCACGTTGTCCCCGCTGGCGATCAACGAGGAGGGGGGCTTCAAGAAAACCAGGGGCGACGTGGGCACGGTGTTGCCCAGTTCCGCGGCGTGGGCGGCATAGTTGCGCCCCACACACAGGATCTTGCTGGGCTGCACCGGGGGCAGCATGGTCACCTCCGCCACGGGGACGGGCGCACCCTCGGCCACGGCCTGATAGTTGCCTGCGGCGTCCAGGGTGCAATAGGGGGCGTCGGCCAGAGGCGTCACCATCTCGCCCTCAGGGCCATCCGCCGAACTCGCGGTCAACAAACCCCAGCGGGGCGCGCTCTCGACACTTGTGACAAAACGTACAATTCGCATAGCTGGTTCCGCCTCTCTGGATTTGTTGGTTAGGTGGTTGGTTTGTTGGTTGGTTGGTTAGTTGGTTGGTTGGGGGTCGTTTGGACTTG
>CAZKEX010000169.1:7257-9315 GCA_964551895.1 uncultured Caldilineaceae bacterium
TGGTTGGTTTGTTGGTTGGTTGGTTAGTTGGTTGGTTGGGGGTCGTTTGGACTTGGTTTTTTCGCTCTTGTACTGCCCGGCGCAAATAACTCCGCAGATCCCTGCTCTAGCCCGGTCCGTGACCGGGCGGGTCTACACGATCTTCTGCGGCAACCCGTCGGGTCACAGACCCGACTAGAGCCACGCGGCAATCAACAAATCAACAAATCAACCAATTCTTGTCTCATTGATAATTAACTGGAACTCACAGCCCAGAAACTCCACCGCCTGTCTCACCATTGTCATGCGGCTGAGAAAAATTTCAAAATATTCGATGACCTGGGCGAAGTGGGTGTCGATCTCCAGTTCCAGGGCGATCACCTTTTCTTCGGCCCGCACCCGCACAAAGCTGCGGGTGGCGGCATAGTTGACCCGGTCGTGGATGTCGAAGGAGGCCATGTCCCGGTTATGTACCCGGCTGCGGTGGACGTCGGCCTTGTCGGCGATGATCAGGGCGGCGGAGATGGCCGTGGTGGCCGTGCCCCGATCCTCCTCGTGGTTGCCGATGGCCCCCATAATCAGCGCGCACTCTTGGGGCGACATGCCCATGCGATCCAGAATGCGCCAGGCGATGAGCGCGCTGCTCTGGGCATGGTTCTCCCGGTGGATCAGGTTGCCGATGTCGTGCAAATAGCCGGCGATGTTGGCCAGCTCGCAAGAACGCTGGTCAAACCCCAGGTGGCTGAGGATATTCTCGGCAATATGGCCCACCAGACCCACATGGCGCTGGCCATGTTCCGTATAGCCGATGGCCTTGAGGCTGGTATTGGCATGATTGACGAAGGCGATCACTTCCGGGTTTCGGCGCACCATCTCCACGGTGACTCGGTTGGGGGCCAATGCTGGCTCCACCGTGTCCGCTGAACCGGCGGCAGATGTCGATTGTGCCATGTGTCGCTCTCCAATTCTTCAATCTCCCAATCGCCCAATCTCTCAATCGCCCACAATCCCTCCCCGCATCAAAACCCGCTGCCCAAGGCCACGGCGCTGGCCAACATGGAGAGCGTCCAAAGCAGCGAGACCCGTCGGGGATGGTTGCTTTGCACGGTCCACAGCCAGGCCGGCAGCCAGAGAGCCGCCAGCATAGCCAAGCCAACGGACGCTTGGGCCTGGATCAACAGAGCGGCCATGCCCACGGTGGCCAGGGCCATCAAGCCCAGCCCCAATCGATCCGGGCTGGCGGCGTCCTGGCGAGAAACTCCCCAGTGATGCAGGGTCCACAGCAAGGCCAACAGCCAGACCCGGCTGTCTGTCTCACCGCCGTTTCCGGTCAGGGTGAAGAGGACCAAAGTCCAGGGCAACAAGACCGTGGCCGTCGTGGAGAGGGGCAAGGCCAGAATTGAGCGGTTGTGGGCCGCCAACCAGGCCAGGCTGGCCACCAAAATCATCACCCCGGTCAGGATCAGCGCGCCTGGGCCAAGGACCGCGGCCAACACCAGCGCGGCCAACATGATCGGCAGGGCGGCCCGCAGGTTTTGCACAAAGCCGCCGGTATGATCCCCGCCCAACAGACGGGCCGCCGGGGACCCGGGCTGTAAATAGGGCAGCCATTGGCCCGCTCCCTGGCTGGCATCGGCATCACCCTGCGCGCTTCGGGGTGGCAGAACAGTGGCCCCGGTCAGCCCCCGCCAGATGCCGCCCCACAGTCCATCGGCCAACAGCCCGCACAGGAGCAACGTCGGCCATGCCCCCAGGCCCAGGGTAGAGCCGCTCTGCCCAGTGAGGATGCCCAAGGACAACCCGGCGGCCAACACGGACCAAGCCGCCACGGATCGCCAGGGCGCGGTATGCAGTCGGGCCTCCACGCCAAGCAGGAAGTCGGCCGGCGGGGCGCTCAATTTTCGCATGTGGGCCGAGTCAAAATCCATAAGTCTCACCCAGCGCCGTCCCCGACACTGTCCACGTCTTGAAGGCAGCAAAAGTCACCCAACACCGTTGGGTCAAGTCGTGATTATAACAGAGGAGTAAAGTTACCGCGAAAAGGTGACAGGGTGACAGGGTGACAGGGAGACAGGGAGA
>CAZKEX010000170.1:0-1498 GCA_964551895.1 uncultured Caldilineaceae bacterium
AAAGTCGCAAAGGACGCAAAGAGAAAAAAAGGGCTTTGAAAATCTTTGCGTCCTTTGCGACTTTGCGGTGACTTTTAGCATTTTGGCCCCGAGCAACTTGACACAACCCGCCATCCCCCCTATACTTGCGCCCATGAACTATATTCATTCCAGCAGGTTTGAATTCAATTGGGCCGCCGTACCGGCCGCTGCCGCAGCTAGCAGCGTGCCCCGGTAACGGCTTCTTTTGTTGGCAGCCGACGCCGAGGGCACACAGCCCCGGCGTTTTTGTTTGCCTTTGACGCAGCACACAACGCCGGGGTTCATTGCCTCGGCGTTTTTGTTTGGTAAACGAGTAACGAGTAATGAGTAATTCGTTGGCAGATGGCGTGCTGCCATAACCCACCAATCACTATCCACCCGCATTACGGATTACTCCTTACTCATTCCAAAGGATCCACCCATGCACCTCACCCACACCGAAGTCCGCCACGTGGCCGAGCTGGCCAAGCTGGCGTTGAGCGACGAAGAAGTGGCCCTCTTCGGCCAGCAGATCTCCGCCATCCTGGACTATGCAGACCAGATCCAACAGGTGGACACCAGCGACGTGCCGCCGACCCCCTACGTCCTGCCCTTGGCCTCGGTCATGCGGGCGGATGTGCCGGGGACGTGCCTGTCCAACACACAAGCCCTGGCCAATGCCCCGGACAGTGGGGATGGCTTCTTTCGGGTACGGGCGGTGTTTGAGGAATGAAAGGCAAGGAGTAAGGAGTAAGGAGTAATTTTGTGGGTTGAGTCTATTGTGGGTTCTCTTGAAAAACCACGGTGTGTCCAACCCGCAAAATTACTCATTACTCCTTACTCCTTGCCTTTCCAAAAATACGGAAAGCAAGACCATGACAATATCACAACTACACACCCTCACCATACATGATGCGTTGGACAGGCTGCGGGCCGGGGATTTCACTTCGGTGGAGCTGACCCAATCCGTGCTGGACCGCATCGGGGCGCGAGATGGGGAGATCCGGGCCTATTTGACCGTAACGGCAGAGCGGGCGCTGACCCAGGCGGCCGAGGCCGACCGCCGCCGGGCCGCGGGGGAAGATGGGCCGCTGTTGGGCATTCCCCTGGCCATCAAAGATGTACTCTCCACCGAAGGCATCCCGACGACTGCGGGCAGTCGCATTTTGGAAGGCTATGTGCCTCCCTTCACGGCCACGGCGGTGCAGAGGTTGCAGGACGCCGGCGGGGTGATCCTGGGCAAGACCAACACGGACGAGTTCGCAATGGGCTCCAGCACGGAGAACAGCGGCTATTTTGCCACCCACAACCCGTGGGATCTGAGCCGGGTTCCCGGCGGCAGCAGCGGCGGATCCGCGGCCGCGGTGGCCGCGGATCTGGCCCTGGGCGCGTTGGGGACCGACACCGGCGGCAGTGTGCGCCAGCCAGCGGCCCTGTGCGGCGTGGTGGGGATGAAGCCCTCCTATGGGCGCATCAGCCGCTATGGGTTGATCGCCTA
>CAZKEX010000170.1:1598-9302 GCA_964551895.1 uncultured Caldilineaceae bacterium
ATGGTCGCCACCGCGGAGGCCAGCGCCAACCTCTCCCGTTTTGACGGCGTGCGCTTTGGCCACAGCGCGGGGGCAGAGAATTTGCTGGACAACTTCCGCCAGACCCGGGGCCAGGGCTTCGGGGCCGAGGTCAAGCGGCGCATCATGTTGGGGACCTATGCCCTGAGCGCCGGATACTACGACGCCTACTATCTCAAGGCCCAACAGGTGCGCACGTTGATCAAACAGGACTTCGAGCGGGCCTTCGAGCAGGTGGACGTGATCGCCTGCCCCACCACGCCCACCACAGCCTTCAAGTTTGGCGAAAAGACCGATAACCCCCTGGAAATGTACCTGGCCGACGTCTTCACCATCAGCGTCAACCTGGCTGGCATATGCGGCATCAGCCTGCCCTGCGGCTTCGACGGCGACGGCCTGCCCATCGGCCTCCAACTCATCGGCCCGCACCTGGGCGAAGAAGTCATCCTGCGCACCGCTCACGCCTACGAGCAGACGACGGCGTGGCACGAGCAGCGGGCATCGGGGATTGGGGAGTAGGGATTGGGGATTGGGTTTATACCCTCGCCCCTCGCAATTCGCCCCTCGCCCCATTGTGCATTGAAGGAACGATCATGATCATCCAAGGCATCCAAATCTCTGGCACAGGCGGGCTGGCCACAGCTAGCCGCCGGTAGGGGTCGGGCAAAGTCGAACCGACCCCTGCAAGCGGCCTCATCGGCTTTGTCCACCGCGCCGGGAACACGGCGCGGCCCGCTGGCGTTTGAAAAGATATTCAATTTTGCTGGAACGGAACAACAGCTTTCACCGCAAAGGCGCGAAGGACGCAAAGAAGAGAAAAAGAAAGAAAAAGCTTTTCTTTGTGTCCTTTGCGCCCTTTGCGCCTTTGCGGTGAAGGCTGTTCTCCCAGCACCTACTTTTTCTACGGAGAGAACCGATCATGATTTCTTCACCTGTCGGCCCAGCGCTGACCTTGCCCCACCAGCCCCAGCCCACCAACGGCGCCAAAACCGTCAATCGCATCAGCCGCCGGGTGGGGGATGTGCCGCCCTCCCCCATCCGCCGCTTCTTCGACATCGCCGCCACCATGGACGACGTGATCAGCCTGGGCATCGGCGAGCCGGACTTTGTGACCCCCGCGCCCATCCTCAACGCCGGTATCGCCAGCCTGGAGCGGGGCCACACGGCCTATACCTCCAACTCGGGCATGTTGGAGTTGCGGGAGGCCGTGGTCCACAACTGGACCAGCCGCTACGCCGGTCCCAGCTACAACCCGGAGACCGAGGCCCTGATCACCGTGGGGGTGAGCGAGGCCATGTACCTCACCTTCCAGGCCATCTTGGACCCGGGCGACGAGGTGATCGTGCCCGAACCTTGCTTTGTCAGCTATACGGCCGGGGTGCTTCTGGCCGGAGGCGTGGTGGTAGACATCCCCACCTACGCCACGGAGAACTTCGAGGTCACCGCCGCCCAGATCGAGGCCGCCATCACTCCCCGCACCAAGGCGATCCTGATCGGCTTCCCCAGCAACCCCACGGGCGCGGTGATGGACCGGGCGGGCATGTTGGCCATCGCCCACGTGGCCCAAAAGCACGATCTGTTGGTGGTCTCCGACGAGATCTACGACCGGCTGGTCTACGGGGATCATCGCCACGTCATGTTTGCCGCCCTGCCCGGCATGCGGGATCGCACGGTCCATTTGGGTGGGATGAGCAAGGACTACGCCATGACCGGCTGGCGCATTGGCTATGCCATGGGCCCGGCGGACATCCTGGGGGCCATGCGCAAGATCCACCAATATCTGATCATGTCCGCCCCCACGGTGGGGCAAGAGGCGGCCCTGGCCGCCTTCACCGACCCGGCGGTGGAGGAGCATGTGGAGGCCATGCGCCGCAGCTATGACGAGCGGCGGCAACTGATCGTGGGCGGGCTGAACAGCATCGGCATGGCCTGTTTTGAACCTAAGGGCGCGTTCTACGCCTTCCCCAGCATCCGGGGCGCGGGCATGGACGAGTACGAATTCGCCGAGCGTCTGCTGTTGGAAGAGCGGGTCGCCGTCATCCCCGGCAGCGCGTTTGGCCAGGGGGGTGTGGGCCATGTGCGCTGCGCGTACGCGGCCAGCAAAGAGAACATCGAGAAGGCGTTGGAGCGGATGCATCGGTTTATGCAGCGGCATGGGTAGAGATAGAGTTAGAGGCGGGGAACCAAGAAAGGGAATCATGTATCAAAAAGTCCTTGTTCCTTTAGACGGATCTTTGGTGGCCGAAGAGGCCATTCCCTATGCGTTGGAACTGTGCCGTCTCTCCGGCGGCACACTCACCCTGGCCCGTGTCGCGCCATCGGCCATCGTTCCGCCTGCAAGGTACAGCATGGCCGATGCCGGGACATGGTCCATCCTCCAGGGCCAGATGCAGGCGGAAGCGCAAGCGTATCTGGCCGAGGTGGCGGATCGGCCAGAAGTGGCGGCAGCTCACCCCCGGTGCTTGGTGATAGCCGGCGATGTGGGCGAGTCGTTGCTGGCGTTGATCCACCGGGAACTGTTTGACGTGTTGGTGATGGCTACCCGTGACCGGAAACAGCCTGTGCGCTGGGTCTTGGGCAGCACCGCTGATTATCTGGTGCAACGGGCGCCGATACCGGTGCTGCTGGTACGCCAAAATGCTTAAAGCGCCGGGCACAGAACGCAGACTTTAGAGCAACCAAGTCGGTTCGCCCCGTGCCTGGCGCTTCTATTCGAGATTCCTATGCGTCCAACAACGATCTTTGGTTCCACGTCTGCAACAGGCCGGACTGCGGGCTGGGGCGACGCCCTGGCCTTGCTGGTGGTACTGGTTATACTCTACATGGGAACGCGCCTGGCGTTCAATGCGCCGGCGGTCGTTGCTGGGCCCACGATTGACCTGTCGCCACGGGCCCTGCCCTGGTACGCGGCGCTGTCGTTGGGACGCATGACGGCCGCCTACGTTCTCTCCCTGCTGTTTACCCTGGTGTACGGCCGCATTGCCGCCTATAACGCCCGGGCTGAGCAGGTGATGATGCCCTTGCTGGACGTGCTGCAAAGCGTGCCCATCCTCTCCTTTCTGCCGGTCGTGCTGCTGGGCCTCAGCGCCATCCTGCCGGAAACCATGGCCGCCGAACTGGCCGCCATCGTCCTCATCTTCACCAGCCAGGTGTGGAATCTCACCTTCGCCTGGTTCCAATCCCTGACGACTATTCCCAAAGAGCTGCGGGAAGCCAGCAGCATTTTTCGTCTCAACGGCTGGATGCAGTTCAAGACGCTGGAGCTGCCCTTTGCCACCATCAGCCTGGTCTGGAACAGCATGATGAGTTGGGCCGGCGGCTGGTTTTTCCTGATGGCGGCGGAGATGTTTACCGTCGGCCAGCGAGACTTTCGCCTGGCGGGACTGGGATCCTATCTGCAAGAGGCGGCCATCCAGAGCGATTTTCAGGCCATCCTTTGGGGACTGGGCGTCCTGATCTTGGTGATCGTGCTGCTGGACCAGCTTGTCTGGCGGCCCCTGCTCACCTGGGCTGACCGGTTGAAGGTGGAAATGGTCGAAGACAGTACGCCACCCACTTCCTGGTTCTACGAGGTGTGGCGCAGCGCCCGCCTGGCGAAATGGCTGCACAGAGGCCTGGTGATGCCGTGGATGGAGCGGCTGGACAGCTACATGCTCCGTCGTTTCCCCGTGCAAACGGTCGTCTCCGCGGGGAAATCTCGCGCCTGGTGGTGGACCATTCTGGGACTGCTGGTCGGCGGCCTCCTGATATACGCTGGCTTGCAGGCGGGCGCCATGCTGCTGACCCTCTCCCTGGGGCAGTGGCAGACGATTGCCCTGGGCCTGGGCGCGACGTTGCTGCGTGTCATCGCGGTGCTGCTGCTGGCCCTGGCCTGGACGATCCCCGTGGGTGTTGCTATTGGCACCAATCGCCGCCTGGCAGCCATCTTGCAGCCGATGAGCCAGATCGCGGCCTCTGTGCCAGCCACGGCGCTCTTCCCGGTGCTGCTGCTGTTTATGCTGGCCCTGCCCGCTGGCCTGGAACTGGCGGCCGTGCTATTGATGCTTTTGGGCACTCAGTGGTATATTCTGTTCAACGTCATTGCCGGGGCCAGCGCCATTCCCGAGGACCTGAAACATACGGCCGCTTTGCTGCAATTGAGCCGCGGTGATCGTTGGCGCACGTTGATCCTGCCGGCCCTCTTCCCCTATCTGGTGACGGGGGCCATTACGGCCAGCGGCGGCGCCTGGAACGCCAGCATTGTGGCCGAATACGTGGAGTTCAGCGACCAGACCCTGCAAGTCACCGGCATTGGGGCCATCATTGCCGAGGCGACGGCCCAGGGAGATTTTGCCTTGCTGCTGGCGGCAACCCTGGCTATGGTGCTGGCAGTGGTCCTGATCAACCGTCTGCTGTGGCGACCGCTGTACCGTCTGGCAGAAGAAAAATATCGCATGGAGTAAAAAACATGTTTCAGATACCATCCCTTGACCTCCAAATCGTAGCAGGTATGCTGCTTATCTTCTTTTTACGCATTACCGATGTCTCCATGGGCACAATCCGCACGATTATGGTCGTGCGTGGGATGCGCAAATGGGCCGTACTGATCGGCTTTGTCGAGGTGACGATTTGGGTCGTGGCCATCAGCCAGGTGATGGCGAACTTGAACAACGTGTGGAATATTCTGGCCTACAGCGGCGGTTTTGCCACCGGCACATTTGTCGGCATGCACCTGGAGAACAGGATGGCCCTGGGCACGGTGAGTATCCACGTCGTCTCCCAGCAGAAAGGGCCGGAGATTGTGGCTCAAGTCCATCAGGCGGGTTATGGCGCGACCAAATTGGCGGCTGAAGGTTACTCTGGGCCGGTATCGGTAATCAGTGTCGTGGTGCCGCGCAAGAAAAAGCTCGCAGTCCTGGCGTTGATCAGTGAGATTGATTCGACCGCGTTTGTGACTGTTGAGGATATCCGGCGGGTTAAGCACGGCTACGGCCGTTTAGCCAAGTAAGCATCTTCTCGAGGGCGAGGCGCAAATGCTCCTACAGTTGAAACAGATCTCCATGGCCTATGGCAGTGGGGAACGCCGTTTTATGGCGGTTGAAAATATAGATTTAACCCTGCAGGAAGGGGAGTATATGGCGCTGCTGGGGCCGTCCGGCTGCGGTAAAAGCACCCTGCTGCGCATCATTGCCGGCCTGCAAACGGCCACCGGGGGCGAGGTGTTGTATCGGGGAGAGCCCCTGCGCGGCGTCAACCCCCATGCCACCATCGTCTTCCAATCCTTCGCCCTCTTTCCCTGGCTGACGGTGCTGGAAAACGTCGCTCTGGCCTTGAAAGCCAAAGGCGTCCCGGCGGCGGAGCGCAACCTGCGGGCGGAAGACGCGATCGATCGCGTCGGGCTGGACGGTTTTGAAACCGCCTATCCCCGGGAACTGTCCGGCGGCATGCGGCAAAAGGTGGGCTTTGCCCGGGCCATGGTCAACGAGCCGGAGCTGCTCTGTCTGGACGAACCCTTCTCGGCGTTGGACATTCTCAGCGCCGAGGCGTTGCGGGGCGAACTGCTGGAGCTGTGGACGGGAAGCCTCATCCCCACCAAGGCGATCTTGATGGTCAGCCACAATATCGAAGAAGCGGTCTTCATGGCCGACCGCATTGTGATCATGGACAAAAATCCAGGGCGGATCATTGCCGATCTGCCCGTGCTTCTGCCCCATCCGCGCCAGCGCAAGTCAGCCGAGTTCCAGACATTGGTAGACCAGGTCTATGCCCTGCTGGCCGGCCAGACCCAGCCGGAAGATGTGGAGATCGGCACGGCCCCCGGTGAGCCTGGGCCGACCCGCAGCCTGCCCCATGTGGCCATCAGCGATCTGGCGGCGCTGCTGGAACGGCTGACCGAAACGCCCCAGTTGCAGGCCGACATCTACCGGCTGGCAGAAGAGTTGGGACTGGTCTCCGACGACCTGCTCGATCTGGTTGAAGCGGCCGAACTCCTGAGCTTTGCCACGGTGAAGCAGGGAGACATTGCCCTGACCGCGCTGGGCGAAACCTTTGCCGAAGCCTCGATTCTGGCGCGCAAGGAGATCTTTGCCGGCCGTATCCACCGCCTGCCGGTCTTCAAATGGGTGCTGGGGTTGATACAGACGGCCAACAAGCAGACGCTTGATTGGGATGTGGTTCAGGCAGCCCTGGAACGGGAATTTCCACCGTCGGAAGCAGAGCGGCAACTGGAAACGATCGTCAACTGGGGTCGATACGCCGAACTGCTGGCCTATGATGATGACAGCGCCGTATTGTCCTTGGATGCCGAGGCGACGCTGGCCAGCGCCGGACACGGGGCAGGCTGACGCCAATCTTCAACAAAAAAGACCACCCCTGGGGTGGTCTTTTTTGTTGAGGGGAAATCAACATCCAGCCGACGACAACCAAGGTGGCGCTTGATACACTAACTGTTGACAATCAATTTCGGCTGATTGAGAATGAGAATGATGACTTTAGTTCTGTATTCACGATAGTCTATCCCTGTAACCCACGCAGATAAACGACAATGTCATACAGATCTTGGTCTGTGGCATTGGGAATGCCTCCGTTCGGAGGCATTAAAACACCAGAGGCATTTTCAGGCGCGTTGGGGGTCCTGCCTGCCCGCAGAAAGGCGACTAATTCAGTGTCGGTGTGGTCGGCAATAAACTGGCTGGCGCTGAGAGCAACGCCTAACTTGTTACGCCTTCTCCGTTTGTGCCATGTGCGCCGGCGCCATAGGCATGGAAGAGCGCTTTGCCACGGGCAGGATTGCCGGCGAGGGGCGTGGATTGTGTTGTAGATGAGGTCGTTTCGGCCGATTCAAACCCAATCTCCGCCGTACTGCCGACGGCAAAAGTGAGAAAGACGAACAAGAACGATGCAACGGCAACTGTCGCCAATCGACGGCTTTGTACAGGGTCGCTCTTTATGGGAAGCCAGTAGAACAACAAACTAAATCCCAATGGAGCCAGACCACCCAGATAGTGGATGTAGAGCTGTAGAACGCCCAGACCTTGATCGAGCAACTTGATTCCTATCAGGATTTGGACGGACAAAACCACTTGAAATAGGATAAAGGATGCCTTCCCAATTGATGAGATGGCGTGTTTTTTCCATGCCGAACGTCCAATGACAATCAAAAACAGGAGATTGGAGAGTAAAACGACCGTTCCCACGATCATGTGTGTCATCGGTGACACGATAATGCTGTCAATCATATTTTTCCCTTTCTGGGTAGACTTTTGTAATGTTGCCATGTGGCAACTCGCACTACCGAAAGACAGCATACAGCATAGCACACGGATATGACGATTATTTGAAGCGTTTGTGTCAGTTGTGTGTCGTTTTTTCGTTTGGGGAAGTGTGAAACGAACGGTCGTGCCTTGATCGTGGCCTAAGAACCTGTTTGAAAGTGGGCTGATCAATAGCCACGAAGTCACAAAGATGGGAAGGTCCACGAAGAAAGAGAGGGAAGAAGTGCTTTTCCTTCGTGAATCTTCCCGACTTCCCCTCTTCGTGGCTGCTTTTCAAACACTTTCTAAGCCTACATTTCGCACATGAATGTAAAATTTGCACTGTGTTATAATGAAGTGAGGTTTGACCTTTACATCGACAAACAGTGATACAGAAATAGCAGACGAAGGAGTCGGAAATTGTCCATCTATAGATATGGCAATCGTTTGAGCG
>CAZKEX010000171.1:0-2403 GCA_964551895.1 uncultured Caldilineaceae bacterium
GCAAACCATTCGCCCAGCCCATGCCCTTGTGCTACAATGCGGATTGGGGATCGGGGATCGGGGATTGGGGATCGGGGATCGGGGATTGGGGATTGGGGATCGGGGATTGCCATTCGCCGTTTGCCATTCGCCATTCGCCATTCGCCATTCGCCATTCGCCATTTGCCATTCGCTACACGTTTCACGCCACATGGACTATTCTATTCTATGCAACGAGTTTTGACCGCCGAACAAGATCGTCTTTTGCGCCGAGAACGGGCGCTATTGGCCGAACTACGGGTGCAGTTGGCCCGCTTGGACGCGCCCGAGGACGATTTGGGGCTGCTGCTCACCGGCCTGAAGCAGTTGGAGGAGCTTTTTCTGCTGGTCGTGGTGGGGGAGTTCAACGCCGGCAAGAGCGCATTTCTCAACGCTCTGCTGGGGGACCGCTATCTCAAAGAGGGGGTGACGCCCACCACCGGACAGATCAACCTGCTGCGCTATGGCGAAGGGCCGGACGTGACCCAGGAGCGGCTGGAGAGCGACGTGGTGCGGTTCCACATCCCCGTGAGCTGGCTGCAAGAGGTCAACCTGGTGGACACCCCGGGCACCAACGCCGTGATCCAGCGCCACCAGGAGATCACCGAACACTTTGTGCCCCGCAGCGACCTGGTCCTCTTTGTCACCAGCGCCGACCGCCCCTTCTCCGAGAGCGAACGCCAGTTTTTGGCGCGCATCCGGCAGTGGGGCAAGAAGATCGTCATCGTCCTCAACAAGATCGACCTGATGGAGGACGAGACCGACCTGGCCCAGGTGATCGACTTCGTGCGGGAAAACGCCCGCCTCCTCCTGGGCAGCGACCCCCAGATCTTCCCGGTCAGCGCCCGGCTGGCCCTCAAAGCCAAACAGACCGCCAAACTCAACGGCGGTGAATCGGCCACGAACTTGAGCCGGGATCCCCAGTGGACCCTCAGCCGCTTCGAGGCGTTGGAAAACTTTATTCGCGTCAGTTTGGACAGCACGGAACGGGTGCGGCTCAAACTGAGCAACCCCCTGGGGGTGGCCGAACAGCTTCTGCGTGCCTATCGGGAGATCATCGCCAACCGCCAGACCCTGCTCCGGGAAGATTTCCAGACCCTGGATGTGATCGACGAGCAGTTGGAGGCCTATCAGGTGGACATGCGCCGGGATTTCCGCTATCAACGGGACCGGGTGGACAACGTCCTCTACGCCATGATGGAGCGGGGGGACAGCTTTTTTGACGACACCCTGCGCATCACGCGGATTTTAGAGCTGGTCAACGCCGAGCGTATGCGGGGCGAGTTCGAGCGGGTGGTCATGGCCGACACCAGCCGGGAGATCGAGCAATATGTGGGCGAGCTGATCGATTGGATGGTGGACAAGGACTATCGCCAATGGCAGGCGGTGATGGAATACCTGAACCGCCGGGTGGCGGAACATGCCGACCGCATAGTGGGCAAGGTGGGCCGCGAGTTCGAGTTCAACCGCCAGAAGCTACTGGCCAGCGTAGGCCGCAGCGCCCGGGAGGTCGTGGACAGCTATGACCGGGGCGAGGAGGCCCTCAAACTGGGCCGAGAGGTGCAGCGGGCCATCATCCAGACCGCCGCGGTGGAGGTGGGCGCCCTGGGCCTGGGCGCGGTGTTGGTGGCCGTCCTCCAAACCACCATGTTGGATGTCACCGGGGTGCTGGGGGCCAGCGCGGTGGCCGCCCTGGGCTTGTACGTGCTCCCCTATCGCCGCCAGCGCATCAAGGCTGACCTGCGGGAGCGCATCACCGACCTGCGGGAGCGGTTGGACGCGGCCATGACCCGCCAATTCAACAGCGAGCTCCAGGAGAGCGTCCAACGCATCAAAGAAGCCATCGCCCCCTACACCCGCTTCGTGCGCGTGGAGCGGGAGAAGCTGGATCTGCTGGACGGCGAACTGGCTCGGCTCCACACCGAGTTGGCGGCGCTGAACGAAGACGTGCGAAGTTTGACGTGAGGTGAATGATGGGCAAGATGGCGGCAGACCTTACCGTTCAGGAACTTGAAGTCTACCGTACTGCGACGCGTCTGCGTGAACAAGCCCAGTCTGAACAGATCTCTGAACAGATCGATGTGCGGTTTGAGAGGGCGTGGACCGTTGCGCGCCAGGCCGCTAGCCTGTTAAAAGAGAAATATGGGATTGACAAAGTCTGGCTATTTGGTTCCTTGCTCACTCGTCGCAGATTTCATCGGCAATCTGACATCGATCTGGCTGTTTGGACGTTGGATGATGATAGTTGGCTAGGGGCCATCGGGGATCTTCAAGAACTCGACAGCGAATTTCGCATTGAGGTTGTCGAGTTGATTCGTGCCACGGCTTCGATTCGCCGGGAACTTGAGGATGAAATAAAATGACCCTCTCCCTCATCCCCCTCTC
>CAZKEX010000171.1:2503-9298 GCA_964551895.1 uncultured Caldilineaceae bacterium
ATTCGCCGGGAACTTGAGGATGAAATAAAATGACCCTCTCCCTCATCCCCCTCTCCCCAGACCACCACATCGAAGTCCTCCAACAGGTCTACCGGGCCACCCCCGGCTATTGGCAGCTCTACAACCTGCCCAGCAGCCCCGGCGGCCAGGCAGAGCGGGATCTGCACGCCGCGGCCGAGGACGCGGGGCGTACCCTCATGGGCATCGTGCGTCCCAACGTGCCCGGGGATCCTTCCGCCGGGGCGGAGATGATCGGCGTGGTGGACTTCCGCCTGCACTGGCCCGCGCAGGGGACCGCCTATCTGGGTATGATCATGGTGGCCGAGGCGGTTCAGCGCCAGGGCGTGGCCACCGCGGCCTGGGATCTGCTCCACCCCTGGCTGCGAGACGCGGCCGGGATCACCACCGTGCGGGCGGGGATCGAGCAGTTCAACCCCAAAGCGCTCAAGTTTCTGGAAAGCCTGGGCTTCCACATGACCGGGGAGACCGAGCGGATCAAGGTGGGGATCAAGTTTGTGCGGTTGATCTATATGGAGATGGTATAATACGCATACTGCGCGGTCACAAGAAGCTTCGATTTGGTGTTCTTTTTACCTGCTGAGGTCCAAATGACAAAAGCGATAACGTTACATCTGCCCGATCCCGTCTTTGAAAAAGCGCAAAGCTTGGCGGCTTTTCAAAAGCTGTCCTATGCCGGCGGGTGCCAGCCAAAGGAAATCCATATATCTCTGGACTCGACGACATATTCGTTGTTCAGCCGCAATGCAATGACCGTAGCCCTGCCTGTCGGTGTTAGACCGACTACATGTGTACCCCCATTCACCCAGCCGAAGTGCTGATCCCAGCTATCCTGACGGGGATGGAAAATAGGCAAGAACTGACCGGTCTCAGGATCACGGGCATGGGTTCGTGCCCCTTTATACTCGTTGCACCGGTAACATGCCGCACAGAGATTGTCCAGTTCATCCTCGCCACCCAAAGAGAGGGGGATAATGTGATCGATCACCAAAGGCATTCCGATCATTCTCTGTGAAGTTCGACAATACTCACAAAGATACTCGGCACGTTGCCGCACCACGTCTCTCTGGCTACTGGGCAAAGGCGACACGTAGCTCTCCTTTACGCAAGCGGCATGTCATTGAGGGCGGGAACAGGCACACCGTGCCAGCGTAAAAGCGCCCAAGCGTATGCCTTACGTAGCATCAGCATGTCGTTGTCCATACGCAGGCGAACCAATTCGGCTCTTTCCTCTTCAGTCAAACTTCCAACGCTATTTTGTTCGAGAAGATATTCGTGGCGCGCCTGTGTCGCTGCCGGCATACGCAGAACGGCGACCTCACGCAATTCATCGACTGACAGTTTTTGCATTTTCAGAAGTCCAGCGCGCTTTTCGTCCGAAGTAGATGGAAAGGGCGGTAGATTTCCAGCAACACTCTGTCGGGCCAAATCCTCCACAGAACGCTGTGTGGCAGCGGCTATTTCGGAAATGTGACGGTACAATGCGTCAGGTAATTCAACCTGAATCGTGTGTGTCATGGTGATCTCATTTATCCAAATCTGGAATAGTCCAGGGCCAACGCCACAGAATCGGCCATGTTATGGGTCTAGATCGCTCGTTCTTCTTGCAAGGCATAGGCCAGTTGGTCTTCATCTTCAAACTCTTCTGCAATAGCGATGGTCATCTTTTGCGCTGGCCCAAATATCCGGCCAAGGTTGCATGGCGCATGCCTATCATACGATCAAAGATGAGTGTCGTCAAACCGCCGCGTTTTGTCCAGCCAGCAATTCTCAATATGGTACAATGGGGCGCATCTTTTCAAGATGCAGGCAGATTTTCGCTGATCTTTCGGCAAGATCAAAAGAGATCTTCGTCAATCTGCATACATCAGGGGAATCAGCGTCCAATTCGCCCTCTTTTGTTGCTTCTCCGCCTTTCGGAACCCCCGCCACAGTCCATCCTTGACCCCCTGTTGTATACTTGGCGTTCAGCCCGAAATCGGCTAAAATAGAGGATGCTTCCGAACACATGTTCGGAGGGATCGTGACGACAACCAGAAGTTCGACTTTGAGAAAAAGTCGAACTTCTTTGTGATGAGTGAGCGCAAAGGACAAGGCGATGGCATTGGATAAACTGGTGGTGCGTGGGGCCAAGGAACACAATCTGAAAAATGTGGACATCGAGATCCCCCGGGACAAGTTGGTGGTGATCACCGGTCTCTCGGGCAGTGGCAAGAGCAGTTTGGCCTTCGACACCATCTATGCCGAGGGGCAGCGCCGCTATGTGGAGTCCCTCTCCGCCTACGCCCGCCAGTTTTTGGGATTGATGGAAAAGCCCAACGTGGAGCAGATCGAGGGCCTCAGCCCGGCCATCTCCATCGACCAGAAGGGGGCCAGCCGCAACCCCCGCTCCACCGTGGGCACGGTGACGGAGATCTACGACTATCTGCGTCTGCTCTATGCCCGCATCGGCCAGCCCCATTGCCACCAGTGCGGCTTGCCCGTGGCCATGCAGACCCCCCAGGCCATGGTGGACACGATTTTGGAACTGCCCGAAAACAGCCGCCTCATGGTCATGGCCCCCATCATCAAGGACCGCAAGGGCCACCACAAGACGGTTTTCGAGGCCCTGCAAAAGCAGGGCTTTGTACGGGTGCGGGTCAACGGCGAGGTCTACGAAGTCACCGAGGTGCCGGATCTGGACCGCTATAAGATGCACACCATCGAGGCGGTGATGGACCGCATCGTCGTGCGCGCGCCCCAGCCAGACCCGGACGACCCGGACGATCCGGATCGGGGGGTCCTCGGCACGGACCGCCAGCGGTTGGCCGATTCCGTGGAGACCGCCCTGCGTCTGGGGGATGGGGTGATGATCGTGGCCGACATCACCGACCGGGAGAACCCGGTGGATGTCCGCTACAGCGAAAAGTTCGCCTGTTCGGTCTGTGGCATCAGCCTGCCGGAGATCGAGCCCCGCACCTTTAGCTTCAACACGCCCTATGGGGCCTGCCCCGGCTGTGACGGTTTGGGCCGGCTCCAGGAGTTCGACCCGGAGCTGATCCTGGAGGACGATCTGAGCCTGGCCGAGGGGGCCGTGCGCTCCTTCCGCCGCCAGAGCGATAGAGAGGGGGAGAACCAGGGCTACTATGCGGGGCTGTTGGCCGCGGTGGCCAAGCAGTTCTCCCTGCCCTACAACGTGCCGGTCAAGGAGTTCAGCCTGAAACAGCGGGATCTACTGCTCTATGGGCCGCCGCCGGGCAAGAACAAAGTCAAGATGCAATATCGCAACAACGACGGCCAGATCTATGCGTATGAAACCACCTTCGAAGGTGTGATTCCGCGCATGCAGAAGCGGTATGACGAGAGCGGCAGCGACTATATCCGCCGCAAGTTGGAAGAGTTCATGAGCGTCCGCCCTTGCCCCACCTGTGCAGGCAAGCGTCTGCGCCCAGAGGCGCTGGCCGTCACCCTGGCCGGTCTCAACATCTGGCAGATGACCGCCATGCCCGTGGCCGAATGTCTGCATTGGGTCCAGGCCCTGCGGGGGGAGGCGGTGAAGGTGACCTCCAACTATGTCAACGGCAACGGCCACAGCGCGGACATGGATCACCTGGCCCTGCCCGCCCCCCTCAAGCCCCGGCAGATGACCATTGGCCACCAGGTCCTCAAGGAGATCTCGGCTCGGCTTGGCTTTATGGTCAACGTGGGGCTGGACTACCTCACCCTGGACCGCATGGCCGCCACCCTCTCCGGCGGCGAGGCCCAGCGCATCCGCCTGGCCACCCAGATCGGCAGCCAGCTCATGGGTGTCCTCTACATTTTGGACGAACCCAGCATCGGCCTGCACCAGCGGGACAACCGTCGGCTCTTGGAGACCCTGGAGGGCATGCGGGACCTGGGCAACACTGTGCTGGTGGTGGAGCACGACGAAGACACCATCCGCGCCGCGGACTGGGTGGTGGACATGGGGCCAGGGGCCGGGGGACATGGCGGCGAGGTGGTCTGCTCCGCGCCCAAGGACGAGTTTTTGACCTGCACCGAAAGCCTCACCGCCCGCTATCTGCGGGGCGAAGAGCGCATCCCCGTCCCTGCCCAGCGCCGGGAGGGCAACGGCGAATATCTCTATGTGCGGGGGGCCACGGAGAACAACCTCAAAAACGTAGATGTGCGCGTCCCCCTGGGCAAATTTGTGGCGGTCACCGGTGTCAGCGGCAGCGGCAAGTCCACCTTGATCGTGGACGTCCTCTACGCCAAATTGGCCCAATCCATGTATCGGGCCAAGACTCGCCCCGGCAAACATCGGGAGGTCGAGGGGCTTGAACATCTGGACAAAGTGATCGAGATCGACCAAAGTCCCATTGGCCGCACCCCCCGCAGCAACCCGGCCACCTATGTGGGCCTCTTCACCCCCCTGCGGGAGCTATACGCCAGCCTGCCCGATGCCAAGGCCCGGGGCTACAAGCCGGGTCGCTTCAGCTTCAACGTCAAGGGCGGGCGCTGCGAGGCGTGCAAGGGCGACGGCATCATCAAGATCGAGATGCAGTTTCTGCCCGATATCTATGTGCCCTGCGAAGAGTGCAAGGGCAAACGCTACAACCGGGAGACCTTGGAAATCAAATTCCGGGGCAAGTCTATCTCCGATGTCTTGGACATGACCGCCGAGGAGGCGTTGGAATTTTTTAAGAACAACACCCGGCTGCGCAACCGACTAGAAACCTTGGTCAGTGTGGGTCTCAGCTATGTGAAGTTGGGGCAACCCGCCACAACCCTCTCCGGCGGCGAAGCGCAGCGTATCAAACTGAGCAAGGAACTCAGCCGCCGGGACACGGGCAACACCTTTTACATCCTGGACGAGCCGACCACGGGCCTCCATTTCGAGGACGTGCGCAAGCTGCTCCTGGTCCTCCACGAGCTGGCGGACAAGGGCAACACCGTCCTGGTCATCGAACACAACCTGGACGTGATCAAGAACTGCGACTGGGTGATCGACATGGGCCCGGAAGGGGGCGACAAAGGCGGCTACATCATCGCCGAAGGCGCGCCCGAACATGTGGTCACCGTGGCCAAAAGCTACACCGGCCAGTATTTGGCCCCTATGTTGGCTGAGACGAACTATACGCCGACGTAATTTGTTGATTGGTTGATTTGTTGATTGGTCGACGTCTCCACGACGCCAATCAACCAATCAACCAATCAACAAATGGGTATTCAACAAATCATGCAAACCAAAATCACCGCCCTCCTCGATACCCACGCCATCCCCTACCGCCGGCTGCCCCACGCCGAGGCGGTCTTCACCGTGGAAGCGGCGGCTCGGCAGCGGGGGGTGCGGGGGGAGGAGATGGTCAAGTCCATTCTCCTGCGGGACGCGGACGGCCACTATGTGATGGCCTGTGTGCCCGGCTATGCCAAGCTGGACCCCACCGCCGTGCGGGCCGTGGTCCTCGCCCACTGGCGGCGGCTCACCTTCGCCAATGCCGAGGAGATCCAGCGCATCACCGGCTGTGTCATGGGCGCGGTGGCCCCCCTCTGCCTGCCGGATGATGTGCCCGTGGTCTTTGACATCAGCCTGGGCGAGCTGGACCGGGTCAACATCAGCAGCGGCGACCCCCTCCTCGGCCTGGAACTGGCCGCCGCCGATCTGATCAGGTTGGCCCAAGCTCGTCTCGCCCCCATCACCAAATAACCCCTCTGCGATCTGTTGATTGGTTGATTTGTGACTCTGCTGCAAAAAGCCATTTAACCGCCGAGGACACAGAGATTTCGCAGAGAACGCAGAGGAAAAAATCTTGCTTTTCTTTGCGTCCTTGGCGTCTTTGCGGTGAATTTTTAGTTTTTGCAGCGGAGTCACCAATCAACCAATCAACCAATCAACCAACCCGGAGGTCCAACCATGAAAATCGGCGTCGTCTTTCCTCAAACAGAAATCACCGCAGACCCGGTCGCCGTGCGGGACTTTGCCCAGACCGCCGAAGGGCTGGGCTACGACTATCTCATGGCCTACGATCATGTGCTGGGGGCCAACCCGGAACGACCCGGGGGCTGGCAGGGGCCGTACACCCACCAGAGCCTCTTCCACGAGGTCTTTGTGTTGTTCGGCTATCTGGCCGGGCTGACCGAGAGCATCGAATTTGCCACGGGCATCCTGATCCTGCCCCAGCGCCAGACCGCCCTGGTGGCCAAACAGGCCGCGGAGGTGGACGTCCTCAGCCGCGGACGGCTGCGTCTGGGCGTGGGTGTGGGCTGGAATGAGGTGGAATACGACGCCTTGGGCGAGGACTTTTTCTTGCGGGGGCGGCGACAGGCCGAGCAGGTTGAGTTGTTGCGCCGCCTGTGGACCGAGGAGCTGGTCACCTTTGACGGGGAGTTCGACACCATCCCCGACGCCGGGCTGAACCCCATGCCCGTGCAGCGGCCCATCCCCCTCTGGTTCGGCGGCGGCGCGGACGTGGTCCTGCGCCGCATGGCCCGCCTGGGGGATGGCTGGATGCCCAATACCATGCCGTTGGACCGACTGGCCCCCATGCTGGACACCCTGCGCAGCTATCTGGGCGACGCCGGACGGGACCCGGCCACCTTTGGCGTGGACTGTCGCATCAGCGTCAGCCGCACGCCGGAATCTGGCTGGGCGGAGGAGATGGCCGCCTTGGCCGCGCTGGGGGTCACCCACGTCTGCGTAAATACTATGGGGATGGGGTACGGTCCCCAAGAACACATGGCCGCCATCGCCCGCTTCAAAGAGCGGGTTGGGGCGTAGGGCGGACGAAGTGAATTAAAAAAAAGGGGGCATGTCCAACT
>CAZKEX010000172.1:0-9285 GCA_964551895.1 uncultured Caldilineaceae bacterium
CGAATGGCGAATGGCGAATGGCGAATGGCGAATGGCGAATGGCGAATGGCGAATGTAGTATAACACAAATGTTCCGTTGCACATTTCTGCTCGCCATTCGCCATTCGCCATTCGCAATGCTATACTTTCCTCTATGTACGCGCCACAATCCGCTCTCGATCTAAGAACTTCTTCTTCACGCCGAAAGATGACCCCTTTCTGGCTTGGGTTGATTTTGGCCGGGTTCTTGTTAAGCGGCTGTTCGTTGCCCTTTATCCGGGAGCCGGTGGACCCCTATTTGGCCTATATGCCGGCCCTCAAGGAGAGCTATCGGGCGGATCTGGTGACGGCCAATCCGGTGGCCCAGCAGATGCCCCGCTACGACATCACCTTCAGTCTGAACCCGACCGGGGGCGAAGACGGCACGCCCATGCTGCGGGGCAGCCAGTCGGTCCACATCCTCAACCCCGGCCCGGACCCCTGGCCCCATCTGATCTTCCGTCTCTATCCCATGTTGAAACAGTATGGGGGCAACTTCAGCGTCGCCAGCATGGCGGTGGACGGCCAGCCCGTGGCCTATACCTTTGTGCCCCTGGGCACGGGTCTGCGGGTGGATCTGCCCAAGCCCTTGCTGGCCGGCCAAGCCATCACCGTGCAGATGAGTTGGTCCCTCACCATCCCCACCTGGCCCGACTCCCCGGGCGTCTACGCCCTCTTTGGCCGCAGCCAGGAGATATACAGCCTGCCCCTCTTCTATCCATCCCTGGCCGTCTATGAGCAAGGACCGGCCATCGGCACAGGGGGATGGTGGCAGGAGAACGGCACGGTGCGGGGGGATGCGGCCTTCAACGCCAGCTCCCTCTTTGTGGTCACAGGCACCCTGCCCTCGGACCAGATCCCTGTGACCAGCGGGGTGATGGTGACCAGCACGGTGATGGAAAATGGGGCCACCCAGCGGGTATGGGTGACGGGGCCGGTGCGGGAGTTCTTGTTCCACACCAGCAACCAATTTGAACAGGCTTCGGCCCAGGTGGCGGGGACCAAAGTCACCAGCTATTGGCTGCCAGGGCAGAACCCAGCCGGACGGGCCGCGCTCAACTATGCCGTGGCGGCCATGCGGGTCTATTCGGATCGCTTTGGCGAATATCCCTTCACCGAAATGGCTGTGGCGGTCGCTCCCCTGGAATATCGGGGCATGGAATATCCCGGCGTCAGTTTGATCGGGGTGCAGAGCTACACGGACTATCGGGGGGAACTGGAGTTTCTGATCGCCCACGAGGTGGCCCATCAATGGTGGTATCAGATGGTCCACAACGATCCGGTCAACCACCCGTGGATGGACGAAGGGCTGGCCGAGTATTCCGTGCGCATCTATTACGAGGCCATGCAGGGACCCTCCACGGCGGATGGCCTGCAAAATCAGCGCTGGCAAGTGCCGGTCAACCTGTTGATCGGGCGGGAGAGCGACACAGATCTGGGCAAGCCGGTGGACGCCTACGACAGCGGCTCCCAATATGAAACCGTGGTCTATGGCAAGGGGGCGCTCTTCTTTGCCGCGGTGCGCCGCAGCCTGGGCGAACGGGCCTTCGACCAGTTTCTGCGCAGCTATCTGGCGGACAACCGCTGGACCATCGCCACCCCAGAGACCCTTTTCGGCCAGATCGATCTGGCCGCCCATCCAACCCTGGCCGCCCTGGTCGATGAATGGGGGGTACGCCCCGTTGTTCCCACGCCTGTTGTGCCCGTTGATCCCACGCCCCAGCCCTAGGGGCAGGTTTGGCGATCAAATAACTTGTCGATTCTGGGCGGGGTTGGGCGATTAGGCGATTAGGCGATTAGGAGATTAGGCGATTGGGAGAACAACACGACACAATCTCCCAATCTCCCAATCGCCCAACCTCAGCGTTGCATGGGTTATTAGATCGCCAGTCCTAAATCGCTAACAAAGCACTAACTCTCCGCATACGCTCATCTAACATTGACCGGCTACAATGGGGACATCGCAGTCATCTGACTGTTTGATGGTTCAATTACATCCGTCCTATTGTATCCGCACCATTTGAGCAAAAGGAGAATACACTATGCCAACCCTAGTCAACTATCGCCCAGTCCGTGATTTTGCCAGCCTGGCCAACACGGTCAACCGTCTGATGGCCGAAGATACGCGTCGCCGCTATGACTATGCGGCCAATGGCGGCAGCCGAGAGAACAAGTCCCTCCATCTGCCCGTGGACGCCTATGCCACGGAGAACGAGTTTGTACTCAGCGCCGACCTGCCCGGCGTAGATCCCGCCCAGGTGGAGATCACCTTTGAGGGGGATGAACTGACCATTCGGGGCGAGTTCCGCCCGACCCAGACCGAGGTCGACTATCTGATGCAGGAGCGGGTGGTCGGCGCCTTCCAGCGCACCCTCACCTTCAACGTACCCGTAGATGAGGACAAGATCGACGCCTCTTTTGAAAACGGTGTGCTGACCCTGATCGTGCCCAAGGCTGAATCTGTGCGCCCCAAGCAGATCAAGGTGCGCACGGTCTAGCCCTTTGCCCCCCTGCCTCCAGAATTGGGCGTTGGGGGGCCGGGGATGAATGATCTCCACACAGATTACACAGATCCCCAGGACTAAAAGTGTCCTGGGGATCTGTTGTTTTCGCCCCTTTGCCCGGCAGGGGCCCGGTTGAAATCCGCGCATTTCAACCGGGCAACGGTAGGCACGAAATTGCCCTGGGTCCAGCTTTTACCCCTCTTTCCCAGATCGGAGTATAATCAGAGGACGCTTTGCCCTCTGGCCAATCGTTTGGCCGGGTATTTTGGGCGGAAATGGGGCGAAGCCAGAAAACCGCAACCGGGAGAATGAGAATGAGATCGGAAATCAGGAAACGCTATTCGAGTACCCGGACATCGGCCGAGTGGAGTGGACTTTATGGTCCCCTGGCTGTCTTCTCTGGTACGGCCAACCGCTCGCTGGCAGAGGAGATCTGTGCCTATTTGGATATCCCCTTGGGCAACGTGGACATCTTCCAGTTTCCCAACAGCAACACCTTTGTGCGCTTGAATGAGAGCGTGCGGGGCAAGGATGTCTTTGTGGTGCAGTCCACGGGCGCGCCGACCAACGACAACCTGATGGAACTGCTGATCTTTATCGAGACCCTGCGCCGGGACAGCGCGGCCCGCATCACCGCGGTGATCCCCTACTATGGCTATGGGCGCACGGACAAAAAGGATCAGCCCCGGGTACCCATCACAGCCCGGCTGGTGGCGGATCTGATCACCACGGCTGGGGCGGATCGCCTGTTGACGCTGGATCTGCACGCCGGACAGGTGCAGGGCTTTTTCACGATCCCCACCGACGAGTTGACGGCCTACCATACAATGGTAGAATACTTTCAGAAAAAGACGTTGAACAACGCCGTGGTGGTAGCCCCAGATATTGGATCCGTCCGGCGCAGTCGCAATTTTGCCGCGGCCTTGGACCTGCCCCTGGCTATCATCGAAAAACGCCGCTCCCTGGCCGATGGCCGAACGACACAGATGTTCACCATCATCGGCCAGGTGGCGGGCAAGGATGTCATTCTGGTGGACGACGAGATCGACACGGCCGGGACCATCGTCAAGGCGGCGGAGTATTTGCGATCTGCCGGGGCGTTGGACATCTATGGCTGCGCCACCCATGCGGTCTTCAGCGGTCCAGCGGCTGAACGCATTCGTCAAAGCGAGTTTACCGAGTTGGTTGTGACCAATACCCTGCATCTCCCCCCCGAAAAGAGTTGTGACAAGATCACCGTCCTGCCCATCGGCGATCTGCTGGGCGAAGT
Organism: uncultured Caldilineaceae bacterium; assembly: GCA_964551895.1. Classification (GTDB taxonomy): domain Bacteria; phylum Chloroflexota; class Anaerolineae; order Caldilineales; family Caldilineaceae; genus JAGNDO01. The sequence goes on from CAZKEX010000172.1 coordinate 3,793, forward strand.
GATCCTTCGCATCCACAAGGGCCTGAGCGTTGGGGCAATTTTTAACGAATAGAGGAGCAGTATGTTTCGAAAGCTATATTACGCCGTTGCCGGCGATCCAAATGAAAAAGCGCTGAAAAAGTATTATCCCATTGTGGAAGAGGTCAACGGGCTGGAAAAGAGCTTTGAGGCCAAGAGCGACACCGAACTGCGGGCCATGACCCGCCATTTCCAAGATCGCATCCAAAGCGCCACCGCGGATCTGCGGGAAACCCTGGCCGAGGCCGAGACCGAATACCAGGCCGTGGCCGGCACAGACGAACAGAAGTTCGCCCGGGTGGAGGTGGCCCGGATCAAGAAAGAGCTGCTGGCGCTCGAGGATGAACTGCTCAGCGAGATCCTGCCCGAGGCCTTTGCCGCGGTGCGGGAAGCCAGCAAACGCACCATCGGCCTGCGCCACTACGATGTGCAGTTGTTGGGGGGCATGGTGTTGCACAGCGGTGTCATCGCCGAGATGAAGACCGGTGAGGGCAAGACCCTTGTGGCTACCCTGCCCATCTACCTCAACGCCCTCACCGGCCGGGGGGTGCATCTGGTCACGCCCAACGACTATCTCTCCAAGGTCGGTCTGCAATTGATGGGGCCGATCTATCAACTGTTGGGTCTGAGCGCGGCGGTGATCCAGAGCAGCGCCGGGGATCCCAACAAGGGCAGCTATCTCTACGACCCCGACTTCCCGGCCGCGGATGACCGCTATCAGGCCCTGCGCCCCATCAGCCGCCGAGACGCCTATCGGTCCGACATCCTCTACGGCACCAACAACGAGTTCGGCTTTGACTATCTGCGGGACAACATGGTGCAGCGCAAGGAGCAGATGACCCAGCGCGAGCTCCACTACGCCATCATCGATGAGGTTGACAACATCCTGGTGGATGAGGCCCGCACGCCTCTGATCATCTCCGGCGAATCCAAGGAGAGTTCGAACTATTATCAGAAATTCGCCACCCTGGTGCGCACCCTGCAAAACGAACAAGACTATGTGATCAACGAGAAGGAGCGGGTGGCCACCCTGACCGAGGATGGCATCATGCGGGTGGAGCGGGCTGTCAACACCGAGAATCTGTACAGCCCGGAGAACTTCGAGATGATCCCCTATTTGGACAACGCCCTGCGGGCCGCGGTCCTCTACCAGCGGGACAAAGACTATATCGTGCGGGACGGCGAAGTGGTAATCGTGGACGAGTTCACAGGCCGTTTGATGGAAGGCCGTCGCTACAGCGAGGGGCTGCACCAGGCCATCGAGGCCAAGGAAGGGGTGAAGGTACAGAAGGAGTCCATGACCCTGGCCACCATCACCTTCCAGAACTTCTTCCGCATGTACGACAAGCTGGCCGGCATGACCGGTACGGCCAAGACCGAGGAGGAGGAGTTCCAGCGCATCTACAACCTGACCGTGCTGGCTATCCCCACCTACAAACCGATCATCCGGGTGGATCATACGGATATTGTCTATCAGACCACCAAGGCCAAGTTCAAAGCGGTGATCGAAGAGATTGCCGAGGCCAACAAGGCCGGGCAGCCGGTCCTGGTGGGCACGGTGGCCATTGAGACCAGCGAGTTGATCAGCAAGCTGCTGGAGCGGCGGGGCGTGACCCACGAAATCCTCAACGCCAAGAACCACGAGCGGGAGGCCACCATCATCGCCCAGGCCGGACGGCCCAACGCGGTCACCATTGCCACCAACATGGCCGGTCGTGGTGTGGATATTTTGCTGGGCGGCAACCCGGAAGGGCTGGCCCGTGAACAGCTGCGCCGAGAGCAGATAGAGTTGGTCGAGATCCCCCAGCATGATTGGAACGACAGCCTGGACATGCTCAAAAAAGGCCAAGACCCCACGAAAAAGTACCCGGAACGGTGGGCAGAGGTATTGGCCGAGAAATGGCACGATGTGATCCGGGATCGGGAGTTGGTGAAGGGCTTAGGCGGTCTGCACGTGCTGGGCACCGAGCGCCACGAAGCCCGACGCATCGACAACCAGCTCCGGGGCCGCTCCGGGCGTCTGGGCGACCCGGGCAGCAGCCGTTTCTACATCTGCCTGGAAGATGATCTGATCCGTCGCTTTGCCGGTGAACGCATGGCCAGCATCATGGATCGCCTGGGGGTGGAGGAAGATCTGCCCATCGAGGCCGGGCTGATCAGCAAGGCCATCGAGAACGCCCAGACCAAGGTGGAAGGCTACAACTTCGACATCCGCAAGCATGTGCTGCAATATGACGAAGTGGTGAACGAACAGCGGGAGACCATCTACGCCGAACGCCAACGCATCCTCAACGAGCCGTCCCTGCAGACCACCATCACCACCATGATCGAAGATGAGGTGGAAGGGCTGGTCGCCCAGTTCACCGCCACCGAATTCGAGGACGAGTGGGATCTGGCCGGATTGGGTCAGGCCCTGGGGGGCATCTTCCCCCTGCCCGAGGGTTTTGATATCGCCGAGTGGGCGGAAGAAAAGATCCAGGTGGTCGCCGACGAGGCGGTCAAGATGGCGTGGACGGTCTACAATCAGAAAGAGCAAGAGCTGGGCGAAGAGAACCTGCGGGAAGCCGAGCGGCAGATCATGCTGTGGGCCGTGGACAATCGTTGGGTGCGTCACCTGACCGATCTGGACCATCTGCGGGAAGGGATCGGTCTGCGGGCCTTTGCCCAGGTGGATCCCCTGGTGGCCTACAAACAAGAGGCCTTCCGAATGTACCAAGAGTTGATGGTGGATATTCGCAGCGACATTGTCAAGGCGGTCTTCTCGTTGCAAAAACGGGTCGAACCCCAGATCACCACGTCTATCGCCCGCAACATCCGCACCAACCGGAGCGGGGCCGGGGGAAATGGCGGAGGACGTCCCTCCCCGGCGCGCAAGAGCGCCACGGAAGTGGGGCGCAACGATCCATGCTGGTGTGGCAGCGGCAAAAAGTACAAGCACTGCCACGCAAAATCGGACGCAAAGTCCGGCGTTCCTGCTGCCAAATCACCGACCGGACGCACATAAAATAAGACAATTCTCCTATGAATCCTGCTCCAGCCCAAGGGCCAGAACGGGAAAAGCCCAAACATGCGCTTTCCCCTCTTCGCGAAGATGACCCAAAGCGAGCGTGCCACCTCCCCATGTTGGCAGCGCTCGCTTTGGAAGTTTCGATCCACATGGACGAGACCGAGTTGGTCGATGCCGTCTTTCAGTGGCTGATCCAGATCACAAATGCACAACTGGCGGCGGTCTATCTCTATAATCCAGAGAGAGACACTTTGCGCATCGCGTCTATCGCCGACACCCGGTACGGTCATGTTGGGGGAACTATGTCCCTGGACGTTGGTGTTTTGGGCGAGGCAGTTCGTCGGCGCACAACCATTTACACCAACGACTATCAGGCGTCCCCCCTGAAGGTCACAGATCGGCCCCTGCAGGCCGTGGCCGTTTCCCCTTTGATCGCCCGTGATCAGTTGCTGGGGGCGATCTCCATCGGTTTCGAGACCGACCAGAAGTTCAACGAAGAGGATATCCGCATTCTGACCAGGGCAGCATCCCAGGTGGCGACGGTCCTGGACAATCAACGGCTGTTCAAGGCCGAAGAGCAGAAAACCCACCAACTCCGTTTGCTCAACGCCATCACCTACGCCGCCAACAGCATCCGAAACTATGACGAACTGCTCCAATATCTGGCAGACACCCTCAACACCCTGTTTGATTCGGCCGGTTGCTTCATTGCACTTTGGGATCAGGAGAATCAAGTGCCCATTCCCCTGGCGGCCACAACTTCCTTGCGCAAGCGCTTTTTGGCCATGAAATTGGCCCCCCACACGCCCAACTTTGCTGTCCACATCATGGCAGCCAATCGCCCCATATGGGTGCCCCGTGTGCTGGGATCTGACATAGTCAATCAAACCCTCATCGAGCAATTCTCTCTTAACGCCATACTTGGCCTGCCGCTGACCCTTGGCAACAACCGCCTGGGCACGGCCTTTATTGGCTTCGAGCAGACCCGTCACCTGACCCAAGCGGAAATTGACTTCAGCGCCCAAGTCGCCGACCAGATATCCTTGGTGATGACAAAAGCCCATCTGCTGGCCGGGGAACGCAGACAGCGCTTTCTGGCCGAAACCCAGTTGACCTTCTCGAATCTGCTCCTGGAGACCACATCGGCCGCCGAGGCGGGGTTGGCCCTGTTGGAGAGCATCGGCACGCTGATGGATTACGATAGCGGGTCGGTGATATTGATGGAGGGAAATGGACGTACGGGGAACATCGTGGCATCCGCGGGCTATACGGACCCAGAAGCCGCCAGAAATGCCCTCATTCCGGTGGACGAGTTTCCTCTGCTTCAAGAGCTATACACAACCATCGAACCCCTCTACATCCCGGATCTGCAGAGGCACCAGGATTGGCAGCCCGGGTCCACACCGGACAGCCAAGAGGTCCATACGACCTTCCTGATCCCCCTCCAACACCGCAAGAAGTCCATCGTGGGCCATGTGACCCTGAAGAGCTTTCAATTCGATGCCTTCTCGCCGGAGGATCGCAGCCAGGTCACATTGTTGTGCAACCAGGCCGCGGCGGCCCTGCAAAACCAACGGCTTCTCCGTCGAAGCCAGAGACAGTCGGCAGAGTTGAGCGCGGCCAACGCGGACCTGCAACACATCAATCAGATCCGCGAGGAGTTTGTCCACAACGCCTCCCATGAACTGCGCACACCCCTCACCTTTATCCAAGGCTATGCGGGCATGTTGGCCGACAACATGCTGGGGGATCTGACGCCCGAACAGTTGGATGCGGTCCAGATCATCCTCGCCCGGGCCGAATCTATGAATGCCATGATCCAGGAGATGGTGGACTATCAAAAGGCCGACAGCACCCCCCTGCGCCGGCAGGAAGTCGATGTCTATGCCCTGGTGGACGGCTGCATTCGGGCCGCCCAGATCACGGCTCGGCAGGCCGGGGTACGCTTTACGATGACGGCCACATCGACGCTGCCCACTATTCATGCGGACGCCCAACAACTGGGCCAGGTGATCGACAATCTTTTCTCCAACGCCATCAAGTTCAGCCACGTCGGGGGGCAGGTGGCCGTCACCTTGAGCGTTCACGAGAAGCAGATTCGGATCGACATCGCCGATCAGGGCGTCGGCATTCCCGCGGATCAGTTGGACCTGATCTGGAATCGCTTCTACCGGGTGAAGGACACAGCCCAAAAAGTGCGGGGATCCGGCCTGGGGCTGGCCATCGTCCACCACATCATCCAGGCCCACGGCGGCCGCGTCTGGGCGGAGAGCCCAGGGGTGGGCAGTGTCTTTCATATTGAGTTGCCGGTTGGGGAGTAGGGGATCGGGGATCGGGGATCGGGGATCGGGGATTATGCCGTGGCAATCGCCCAATCGCCCAATCCCCAATCCCTAATCCCCGGTCCCCGTTCCCCGCACGAAGAGCAGACGGCTGCGCCAGGGGACGGTTTTGTTGAGGAGGTGTCG
>CAZKEX010000173.1:0-9259 GCA_964551895.1 uncultured Caldilineaceae bacterium
CCCGGTCTACTCAACCTGCGCTAGCCCGCGGACCACAGAAGATCCCAATAAGCCTGAAATTGTAAAGCTGTGATAAACCATGCCAAGCAGACCCATTCGCACCAGGGGATGCGAACCCCGCCAACGGGTTTTGAACACACCCATATCACTTTGGCTTGGCCCATTTATGCAATAGACATTTCATTTGAAACAACAATGAATTGATTGTTGCATTTTTCAGAATCTGTGTTATACTCGTCATGTCTCCCCAAACCCCTTCCACATCTACCCTGCCGGACAATCAGATATGCCTTCTCAGTCTGACCTTGAAGAACGCATCGCGCTCAATTTTGATGACCTGAGCCCAAAGCAACAGGCCTTGGCGCGACTCATACTGGACAACCGCTATTTTGCCTCCTTCGCCTCGGCTGCGGATATCGGCGAGAAGGCCGAGGCCAGCGCGGCCACGGTGGTGCGGCTGTGTCAGGCCCTGGGCTATCAGGGGTTGCCAGATCTCCAGGATGCCATTCGCCAGGACCTGCCCAGCTATCTCACTGCGGTGGAGAAGCTGGAGCGACGGTTGACCGTTCCCTCGACAAATGGCGACTTGGCCCAACGTACCTTTGCCCTGGATGTGCAGAATCTGCAACGCACGGCCAACACGGTGGCGGTCAGTTCCTTTGGCCAGGTGGTGGACATTCTCTCCAATGCCAGAAAAATCGTGGTGGTGGCCGCGGGGGTAGCCGCGGCGCCGGCCATGTTCCTGACCTATTCCCTGCAAGTCATCGGGCTGCATGCCCGCACGGTGTCCGAAGGGGATGTGGTCTTGGCGGTGAACCTGGCCCACATCTCCGAGCAGGATGTGGTGGTGGGGGTGGGGGTGTGGCGCTATGTGCTCTCTACTGTGGAGGCCCTGGCCACCGCCAAGGCCAAGGACGCCCACACGGTCGCCATCACCGACAGCATTGTCTCCCCCTTGGCCCGCCAGGCGGACTACGCCTTTGAAGTGGGCACAGAAGGTGTGGCCCACAGTCTCTCCATGACCGCCATGATGTCCCTGATCAACGCCCTGATCTCCGAGGTCTCTTTGCGCAACCCTGAACGCACCCGCCAGGCTCTGCAACGAGTCGATAGACAATTCACGGACAGAGGACTGCTGATTCTATGAGAATTGTGATCTGCGGCGCAGGCAATGCCGTCCAAACCCTGATCCCCCTGCTGGCCAGCGACCCCCAAAACCAGGTGATCGTCTATGCTCCCCTGGGGGATGAGGCGGCGCGGCTGAACGCCGCCATGCCCGACACCGGGCTGGAAGCCACATTCGCCCCCGGTCCCACCCGACGGGGCAAGCCCCACCTGATCACCTTGGACCCTGCCCAGGCCGGGCCGGGCGCGGAGCTGGTCCTGCTGGCCCTGCCCGCCTTTGCCCACCGGGAGATCTTGACCGCGCTGGCCCCTCATCTGCCCTCCACGGCCTGGATCGGCGCATTGCCGGCCCGGGGCGGCTTTGATTGGCAGGTACGGGCCTTGCTGCCCGACCATCAGGGCGTCGTCTTTGGTCTGCAAACCCTGCCCTGGGCCTGCCGCATCCAGGATTGGGGACGCCGGGTGGAGGCGCTGGGGACCAAAGCCCAGGTCGATATGGCGGTCTCCAACCCCACCATGGCCGCCACGGTCGCTGCCACCGTGGGCCAGATGATCGATGTGCCGCTCAACCCCATCAACCATTTCCTCACCCTCACCCTGGCCAACACGGGCCAGATCATCCACCCCGGCATCATGTACGGTCTCTTTGCCCAGTGGGATGGCCAGCCCTTTACCGCCCAGCAAGCCTCCCTCTTCTACGGCGGGGTAGACGACACGACGGCCAGGGTTTTGCAGACCATGAGCGACGAAGTGCAGATGGTCTGCCGGGGCCTGGAGAAGGCTGTCCCCGGTCTGGATCTGGGCAGCGTGGCCTTGATCGGGGATTGGCTCCTGCGCTCCTATCCGGGCCAGATCGACGACACAAGCAGCCTGCGGGCGTGTTTCAACACCAACCGGGCCTATGCCGGGCTGCGAGCGCCGGTGAAAAAGCAAGCCGACGGTCTCTATGTGCCCGATTTCACCGTCCGCTATCTGGCCGAAGACATCCCCTACGGGCTGCTGGTCACCCGGGGTATCGCCGAATTGGCCGACATACCGACGCCCATGATCGCTCGGGTGATCCGCTGGGCCCAGGAGCGTCTGGGCAGATCCTATTGGGTCGATGGCCGACTGACCGGCCCGGATGTGGCCCAATCCCGGTCTCCCCAACGTTTCGGCATGGCCAGCGTGGCCGATCTGCTTTCCAATTCGGGTTTCAATCCGGCCGCAGTCCTTGGCCGGTAGACAATGTAAGCGCCATAGACAAGAACATCTTTTGGGAGAACCAGATATCATGACCGAGAAAAGCAATGCCACAGGGCCAAACCCTCGCAAAGCCGATCATTGGGCAAGTCAAGATCAACCCGGGGCCGAGCCAGAGGTGGGCGTCCGCAAACGCCGGGTGATGGTGGGGGCCATCGGCAAATGTGTCCACAACCTGGGTGTGGAGAACTTCTCCGACTGGATGAAGGATCGGGGCGAGGGCTATTTCCCGGTCAAGTTGGGGCCGGCCGTGCCCATCGACGAGGTGATCAGCAAGGTGCGGGAGGCCCGCCCGGAGATCGTGGGTGTCTCCATGCGTCTGGGCGATCTGCATGTGGACAAGCTGATCAGCGAGTTTATCGAGAAGGCCACCCTCTACGGCCTGCACCCCAAGGAGAGCGGTATCCGCTTTGCCTTCAGCGGGCTGCGACCGGCGGCCAACCTGGTGCGGGCCATGACGGACATCCCCCTGGAGGAGGACCGCTTCACCCGGGAAGAGGAGCGCCACTACGACTTTGACGATGTGCGGGCCGAGTACGCGGAGATCCCCCACTTCAAGGAGTTCTTCGATCTGGTGGCCGACGACTTTATCACCATGGAGGAGCTGGAAGAGTTCGCGGCTGGGCCGACGGAGAGTGTCGAAGCCGTGGCCGAGCCCTGGTCCGATTTCCTGGTCGAGCGTCTGCGCCAGGTGCGGGAGCGGGAGAACCGGCCGGCCATCCGCGCCCACATCGGCATCGCCGCCCCCACCATCGAGCCGACGGTGGAGGGCATCATCAAGCTGGCCGAGGCCGAGGCCTTCGAGATCGTCTCCCTGGCCCCGGACCAGACCTCCCAGGAGCTGTTGGCCAAGTTCATCCGGGGCGAAGAGGACCCCAGCGGCTATCTGGCCGGCCAGGGGGGCGCGCCCATCCGCACCATCGAGGATCTGCGCCGGTTGAAGGAGGCCAGCCAGCGGGGCAACTTCCCCCTCACCCGCATCTACACGGGCACAGACGAGCTGGTGGAGTTGGCCAAGCTCTACGAGGCCCACCTGAACATGGCCTTCCCCGCGGTGCCCATCTTCTTCTACAACCAGATCGACGGTCGCGGCCCCATCTCCATCCGGGACAGCTTCGAGGAACACTACGCCACCATCCGCTGGTGGGCCAAACAGGGCAAGCCTTTGGAGATCAACGACCCCCACCAGTGGGGGCTGCGCTACGCGTCCGACGACATGCAGGCCACGGACCATGTGCTGGTGGCGATCATCGCGTTAAAACTGGGGATCAAACATTATGTCATGCAACAGATGTTCGAGCTGCCCCCGGCCATCAGCGCCCTGGACGATCTGGCCAAGATGAAGGGGGCGGTGGAGCTGATCGAACCCCTCACCCGCCACTACGACTTCCACCTGATCAAGCAGACCCGCAGCGGCCTGCCCAGCTTTCCGCCCAACCTCAACCAGGCCAAGGGGCATCTGGCCTTTGGCATCTACACCCAGCTCTACATGGAGCCGGACATCCTGCATGTGGTCACCCACTCCGAGGCCCACCACGAGGCCAGCGCCGACGACATCATCGAATCCTGCGAGATCGTCAAGCAGGTCTGTTGGGACTTCGCCAAGGGGGGCGTGCCCAACATCTGGGCGGACCCGGTGCTGGGGGATCGCAAGCTGGAACTGCAACGGGGGGCCATGTACAACCTGCTCCATCTGGCCATCCTGGGCGGCTATGAGGGGGAATGCACGGTCGAAAACTTTGCAGAGTATGCCAATCCCCCGGCAGAGGGCGACAATGGCCGCAACTTCGAAAGTCTGCTGCTCAGTCTGGTGGACGAGGCCAACTATGCCAGCGGCGACTGTGGCATGATCAGCCCGGACACGTTGGATCTGGCCCTGCAGGTCGGTCTCTTCCAAGGCCCCCACATCACCGTGGTGGACCGGCGCTACGAGTTGGCCGGGGCCTGCCGCACCCATGTGGTGGACGGCATGGCCCGCTGCTACGAGTGGAACGGCATCCCTGTGCGGGACGAGTTCCACCGGGTAGATCTGGTGCGGGAACATTTCCCCTGGTATTTCGACACCACCATCAGCCACACGGACGACACCCAGGTGGCCTATGGGGAAGATTCGGAAGAAGATCACATAGACGAGGCCGCGGTGGCTCGCTATCGCAAGCAAGTGGGTGTCGCCGGGCGCATCCAGGACCGGGTGTTGGTGGCCGACTTTGGCAGCACCTACACCAAGATCGGCATCTTCGACCCCAAGGACGAGAGCTTTAGCCTCAACTATGTGCCCACCACCGTGGATGACATCCGGGTCGGGCTGGCCGACGGCATGGGGGTGCTGGAAGAGTGCCAGCGCAACGCCGGGAACGGCCAGATCGCCTACGACTGGGCGCCGTTGAAGAGAGCCATGGACGAGTTTGCCGTGCGTCTGCCCTGTTCCAGCGCCAAGGGGGGGTTGAAGGTGGTGACCGTGGCCCTAAGCAAGGCCGAGAGCGCGTTTGCGGCCGAGTTGGCCGCCCTCACCGCCGGGGCCAAACTGGTGGGGAGCTATGATGGCAAGCTCTCCCCGGCCCAGGCCAGGGCCATCTTTGAGGACGACCAGCCGGAGATCGTGCTGATCGCCGGGGGCACGGACGAGGGGGGCGACACGGAGAACCAGATCCACAACGCCACCCTGCTGGCCGAAAACGCCAAGTACGCCGCCTACACGGACTACGGCATCCCCTTCATCTACGCCGGCAGCCAGGACGCTGTGCCCCAGATCGAGCGCATCTTCCAGGCCAACCACATCGACTACCGCATGTCCCCCAACGTCATGCCGGAGATCAACGACTTCCGCATCGAGACCGTGAACGAGGCCATCCGGGAGCTCTTCCAGACCGTGATCATCCGGGGCAAGGGCTTTGATGTGGTGGAGGAGTACATGGACGCCCCCTTCATCCCCACGCCCCGGGCCTGCTTCCGGGGCATCCAACTGCTGGCCCACGGCTACGGCAGCGAAGAGGGCTTGGGCAACATCCTGGCCCTGGATATCGGCGGGGCCACCACGGATTTCTACTCTATGGTGCGGGACAATCCCCTCTATCTCTACCCCGGCGAAGACCGCAAGAAGTCGGTCAAGCGCACCATCCTCAAGACCCCCAACACGCCCCTCTCCTATCGCCGGGTGGAGGGCAAGTATGGGTTGAGCTACAACGCCGAAAATCTGAAGGAGCTGGAGCAGTTCAAGAACGGCTCCCTGCGGGCGCGGCTCTCCGACTTCCTGGCCCAGAGCTTCCCGGACTATCGACCGGGCAAGGATCAGCTTGGCCAGTTTGTCTATCGGGGCGAGCGGCTGGAGATCAACCTGGACAAGTATCTGACCTGGATCAGCGCCAATCCCCACAGCAACGCCATCGGCCAGGTGGAGAGCGCGGCCCGGGCCTATCTGGCCCGGGAGATCATGGCCGTGGCCACGGAGAAGCACGTGGGCAATGTCAACGAGACCGATACCTACTTTCTGCAATACGGGGTCAACTTCTTCAACCAGCCCACCACCACGGTTCTGATCGGCGGCACCATCTATCACAAATGCCGCTACCAGGATCCCGGCTATCTGAACGACCTGGGCCTGATCGCCAGCGGCGTGCAGTACGACCCGGCATCCTCCCACATCCTGCGGCCCAACGGCCCGGTGTTGATGGACGCCAGCTATCTGGTCAGCATCCTGGGCGGCCTCTATGGGCGGCTGGAGCCGGAGCGGGCCTTGCGGGTGATGAAGCGGGAGTTGCTCCCTCTGGAAACCGCTGGGGTATCCGCCAAACCCGTCGCCCAGTTTGCATAGAAGCAGTGCGCAGAAGCAGCACAACCTGCCTGGAAGCTTCGAGCCTCCTGGCAGGCGCAGCGCCACATCATTCCCCAAACCGATGTCCCCCTACGCCGTTTGTGTCTTGAATATCCACCGTTTTTCGAAGTTGCTCATTCCCGTCCGCTAGTCATATCCATCCAAGGAGGAGACGTATGCGAAAGTTGAGTCAGACGTTTATCGCAGTTTTGCTATTGGCTGCCATGGTCCTGTCCGCCTGCGCGGCGCCGGCCCAACAGGCTGCCCCCCAGATCGTCAAGGAGACGGTCATTGTTGAGAAGGTTGTTGAGGTCGAAAAGGAGGTCACCCCGGCTCCTGCCCCGGGCCGCCAGACGTTGGTGGTCGGTTTGGCCGGCGCCCCTGTCTCTCTGGACCCAGCAGATCACCGCAACCGCCAGTCCGAGACGGTACTCCGCAACATGTTTGACGGATTGGTGACCCGTGACACCAAGAGTGGCGTCCATCTGGAGTTGGCCGAGACGGCAACCCTGATCGACCCCACCACCTGGGAGTTCAAGCTGCAACAGGGGGTCAAATTCCACGACGGCAGCGAGATGACCGCAGACGATGTGGTCTTTACCTTTAACCGCATCATCCAGGAGAATGGGATTGAGTTCCCGGATCCCCACACCTCGCCTCGCAAGGGCCTGATCGCGCCGCTGGAATCTGTGGAGAAGATCGACGACTACACGGTGCGTTTCAACCTGTCCGCGCCCTGGCCGCCAGCCATGCAGCTCTTTGTGCATCAGCAGATCGTGCCCAAGGCCTATCTCGAATCCGTGGGCACCGAGGGGTTTGTCGCCCACCCTGTGGGCGCTGGTCCCTTTATGTTTGTGGAAGGTCAGTTGGACGACCAGATCGTCATGGCCCGTTTTGACGACTATTGGGGCGGCGCGCCGGATCTGACCCCTACGGGGCCAGCCTGTGTTTCCCAGGTCATCTTCCGGGTGATCCCCGAAGCCAGTACCCGTGTGGCTGCCCTGTTGGCCGGCGAAGTGGACATCATCCAGACCGTGCCGCCGGAACTGGTCTCCACCCTGGAACAGACCCCGGGCATCAATGTCAAGACTGCCCCAAGCACCAGACCCAAGTGGGTGGAGTTAAATGTCAACCAAGCCCCCTTTGACAACCAGGCTGTGCGCCAGGCCCTCAACTACCTGATCGACAAGGACCTGTTGATCCAGGCCCTTTACGATGGCCGGGCCGTGCCCTTGGCCGGACCCCTCTCCCCGTACAACAACTTTGCCGACCCGAGCTTGGTCCCGCACCCCTACGATCCCGCCAAGGCCATGGAGCTGCTGGCCGAGGCAGGCATTACCGACACCAACGGTGATGGCAGACTGGAATACAACGGGGCCGACTGGGGCTTTGTGGTAGACAGTGAGGCCGAGCTGCGATCCTTGGCCGAGGCTGTAGTGGGTATGCTTCAGGAAGCCGGCATCGACGCCTCCCTGCGTCTGTGGGAGTACAGCGTACTCAAGCCCCTGCTGCAAGCCGGCGAGCGCACGGCCTATCTGGCCGACTGGGGCGATTCGGCCTTTGACCCCGTGGGCCACATGGAAGCCAAGTGGCACGGCGTGGAAGAGGGCTCCCCCTACGGTCGGGGCAACTTCTCCGGCTACAACAACGAGCGGGTGAACGAGCTGATCAAGGCCGGCGAGGTGGAGACCGACATAGCCGCCCGCCATGCCATCTACGACGAAGCCCAGCAGATCATCTACGACGAAGCCCCCGCCGTCTTCCTGATCCTCCCCGAAGAGGTGGAAGCCAGCTCCTCCCGGGTCCAGAACTGGGAACCGGCGTCCGACGGTCGTATCAACCTGCATGATGTCTGCCTGCAATAGCGTTTTGACAAGGTGACAGGGTGACAGGGTGACAAGGTGAGGGGGTGACAAGGTGACAGGGTGACAAGGTGATCGATTGACACGCACCTTGTCACCCCCTCACCCCCTCACCCCCTCACCTTGTCACCCCCTCACCTTGTCACCCCCTCACCTTGTCACCTTGTCACCTTGTCACCCCCTCACCCCCTCACGTACTCGGGAGTCCGTCCATGCGACTGGTCAAAGTAATCGAACGCCTGCTGGCTGCTCTCCCCATCATGTTGGGGGTGGCCATCATCGTCTTCCTCTTTATGCGTATGACGCCCGGGGATCCGGTGGATATCATGATGGGCCAGGGAGGCGCGGTCTCCGCCGGGGAAGTGGAACAACTGCGCAGCGAGTTCAACCTGGACAAGCCCATCTATACCCAACTGGGCCTCTTCCTGGCAGATCTGAGCCGGGGCGACCTGGGCAACTCCTTTGTGCGCCAGAAGTCCGTCTCCGGCCTGATCGGGGAGCGCTTTCCCGCCACCATCGAGCTGGCCCTGGGGGCGTTGATCATCGGGCTGTTGATCGCCTTTCCCATCGGCATCATCTCCGCCATCAAGCAGAATTCTCTCATCGATCGCTTGAGCATGGCCGGGGCCTTCTTGGGCATCTCCATGCCTTCGTTTTGGCTGGGCATCCTGCTGATCATGATCTTCTCGGTCAAGCTGAACTGGCTGCCCGTCCAGGGCCGCATCGACTACGACGCCAACCTGCAGACCGTGACCGGCTTCTATGTGCTGGACAGCCTGCTCACAGGCAACCGGGTGGCCCTGATCAGCAGCCTCAAACATCTGCTGCTGCCCTCCATCACCCTGGGCGCGGCCGTGGCGGCCATTGTGGCCAGGGTGCTGCGCTCCAGCCTGTTGGAGATCCTGCGCTCGGACTATGTCAAGCTGGCCCGGGCCAAGGGCGCGTCCGAGACGGTGACGGTGATGAAGCACGCCCTGCGCAACGCCCTGATCCCCACGGTGACAGTGGTGGGGCTGCAGGTGGGCGTGCTGCTGGGCGGCAACATGATCGTGGAGACGGTCTTCAGTTGGCCGGGGTTGGGCCGTCTGGTGGTGGACGCCATCTTCAGCCGGGATTTTCCCCTGGTCCAGGGGGCGGTGATGGTCTACGCCTTCACCTTTGTGGCCGCCAACCTGATCGTGGATGTGCTGTACACCTATCTCAACCCCAAGATCGAGCT
>CAZKEX010000174.1:0-9251 GCA_964551895.1 uncultured Caldilineaceae bacterium
GCCGCCGGTGTAGATGGTGTCGTCGTCCAGGGTTCTGCCCATGTGACCGCCGCAGTCCACGCACGGGCGCAGGACCGTGGCCGTGTTGGGGGCCACCTCCATCAGACTGCGGATGGCGTGGCGGCTGCGCTGCATGGTGTAGCCCTCCAACGCCTCGCCCACGGCAAAGAGGACCATGACCAGCCCGGCCTCGGTGTACGCGCCGATGATCACCGCGCCCATGGCGGCGATGGTCATGAGTACGTTGATGGTGATGCGCCGGTTGATGGTCAGGCTGGCCCAGGCGCTGCGGGCGATGGGGAAGCCAGCCACGATCATGGCCCCGATGGAGGTGGCGTCAAAGAGCCAATGCTCGATGCCCAGCATGGGCAGAAATTCGTTGAAGATCAGCCCGGGCAGGATCAACAGCCCACCCAGCAGGGCAAAGCGGGTCTCCAAATTTGAAAGCAGATAGGTGAAGAAGTTGGGCAGGGGCTGGGACGGGGCCGCGGCCTCTGCCGGGTCCGCCACATCGTAGCCCAACTCCCGCACCCGCTTCACGATGGAGTCGGGATCGATCTCGCCGTCCTCTGTAACCTCTACAGTCAACTTGGCCACGGCGAAGTTCAACTCGGCCAGGCGCACCCCGTCCAGCCGGGCGACACCGGTCTGCACGGTCCGCGCACAGTCCGCGCAGTCCATGCCGGTGATGGTGAATTCGAGAGAAGGTTGAGTCATCAGTTAGGTCCTTGGGTGAAATGAGTGAGGAGTAACGAGTAAGGGTGGGTTGACAGGGGATCGTCGTTTGAAACCATTGGCATGGCCCCACAAAATTACTCATTACTCCTCACTCATTCATTACGCAAACAACCGCCAGATCTGCGCCACAAAAAAGGTCACCGTGATCCCCATCCCCACGGGCAGGAGGGTGGCGACTGTGGTCCATTTGACGCTGCCGGTCTCTTTGTAGATGGTATAGATGGTCGTGCTGCACGGGTTGTGGATCAGGCTGAAGAGCATCAGGTTGACCGCGGTCAGCAGGGTCCAGCCCCCGGCGCTGAGTACGTTCATGGTGTCGCCCAGTTGGTCCAGCTCGAACATGACCCCGGCCCCCTGGCCCACGTCGCTCATGCCCGTGGCCAGCACGGTGAGCATGAGGACAGTGGGGATCACGATCTCGTTGGCCGGGATGGCGATGATATAGGCTAACAGAATCACCCCGTTTAGGCCAAGCAGCCAGCCCATGGGTTGCAAGAAGTTGATGGCCCATTCGGCCAGGGAGGCGTCGCCCACATGCACATTGGCGATCAGCCAGATCACCGCGCCGGCCGGGGCGGCAAAGACGATGGCCCGCCACAGCACCAACATGGTGCGGTCGATCAGGGAGGTGTAGATGGTCTGCAAGACCTGGGGCGGGCGATAGGGGGGCAGTTCCAGGCTGAAGGTGGAGACTTCGCCTTTGAGCATGGTGCGGGAGAGTACCCACGAGACCCCAAAACTGAGAAAGATGCCCAATAGGGCGATGGCCACCACCGCGGTGGCGGAGATCAACCCGGCCAGGGCCGGCGGGGCCAAGGCCCCCACGAAGAGGGTGGCGATCAAAATCTGGGTGGGCCAGCGGCCATTGCACAGGGAGAAGTTGTTGGTGATGATGGCGATCAGCCGCTCCCGGGGGCTGTCGATGATGCGGGTGGCCACCACCCCGGCCGCGTTGCAGCCAAAGCCCATCATCATGCTCATGGCCTGTTTGCCGTGGGCGCCGGATTTTCGGAACATATTGTCCAAGTTGAAGGCCACCCTGGGCAGATAGCCCAGATCTTCCAGCAAAGTGAAGAGGGGGAAGAAGATGGCCATTGGGGGCAGCATGACCGCGATCACCCAGGCCGTGGCCAGGTAGATGCCGTCAAGCAGCAGACCGTCCAGCCACCAGGGCAGGCTGATGGCCGCGGACAGCCCCTTCAGCCAGGGGTGGATCGTGCCCAGGAGCAGGTCCGCCAGCATGGATGAGGGCACATTGGCCCCGGAAATCGTCAGCCACAGCACGCCGGTGAAGAGGAGCAGCATGATGGGAAAGCCCCACAGTCGGCTGGTCACCAGGCGGTCGATGGTGCGGTCAAGGTCAAAACGGGTGGGCTGGTCCGGCCGGGTCACTGCCCGGTCGGCCAAGTGGGCGGCCTCGGTATAGATGGCCTCGACCCACTGTTCGTGGACATCGCCGCTCAACGCCCGGCGGCTCTTCATCACCCCGGCCAGCAGGTCATCGGGGCTAAGGGTTGTTGTAGTCATGGTTGATTGTCCTTCTCTAGTTGAGGAGGAGCAATGAGTAATGAGTAAAGAGTAATGGGTATTGGCGAACACCACGCTACTCATTACTCATTACTCATTACTCATTGCTCCCCCTACGCCGGTGTCAATTGAATGCTAAACTGTTCCGCCACCAACGCCGGGTCGCCTCGGCGCAGGTTGCCCAGCTCGCCGTTGCGCACGGCCTGGGTGATGCGCTCGTCCCCGTCCAGCAGACGCAGGGCCACCCAGCGGGCGTTGGGCAGACCGGGGAAGAGGGTCTCCAACTGCTCCATCACCGGCTGCATGGCCCGCTTGAGGGCCGGCGGCTCCTTTTGCAGCCGGTGGGGACGGCAGACGATCTCCCCGGTGGCCACTTTGTGGATGGCTTCCAGCAGTTCGGCCATGCCTTCCCCTTGGCAGGCGGCCGTGGGGACCACGGGCACGCCCAGATCCCGGGCCAGGCGGCGATCGTCCACGGTCAACTTGTGGCGGCGGGCCTCGTCGATCAGGTTGAGGCAGACCACGGCCCGGTCGGTGATCTCCAGGACTTGGAGGACCAGATTCAGGTTGCGCTCCAGCCGGGTGGCATCCACCACGATCAGGGTCACATCCGGCTGGCCAAAGAGGATGAAATCTCGGGCCACCTCCTCGTCCAAGCTGGTGGCCAGGAGGGAGTAGGTGCCGGGCAGATCGACCATCTTGTAGCGTTTGTCCGCATAGAGAAAGCCACCCTCGGCCCGGCTGACCGTCTTGCCCGGCCAGTTGCCCGTGTGCTGGCGCAGCCCGGTGAGGGCGTTGAAGACCGTGCTCTTGCCCACGTTGGGGTTGCCGGCCAGGGCCACCACATAGTCCCAACTGCTCATGTCCACGCCCAATTTCTTGAGCATGGCTGCGTTGTGGATGGCGCAGCCCTCACAGGCGGCGGAGGTGGGGGAGGTGGGGGAGATTGGTTGGATTGACGATATATTTGTTGACATAGGTTTTTCTCCGGTTGGGAAGGGAGTAAGGAGTAATGAGTAGGTCGTGTGGCCGACGGGTGAGTCTGGCAAATGCTCGGAAAGGGCAAACCCCATCCCCCACCCAAAAAATTACTCCTTTACTCCTTACTCATTGCTCTACGCTCACGCGTTCGATCCGAATATGCTTCGCCTGCTCTTTGCGCAGGGCGATGATGGTGTCCCGGATGCGGTAGGCCGTGGGGTCGCCCGAGGGGCTGTGCATCTCCACGGTGACCTGGGTGCCGGGGACAATGCCCAGGTCCATCAAGCGCCGCCGTTCTGCGCCCCGACAGGCCCGGCTGATGGCGGTGATGGTGGCCTGCTCGCCGCTGTGCAGCCCGTCCAGCCGCTCGGTGGGGGCCAAATCCAGGCTCTCTTCTGGGGCCACGGCCACCACAGAGACGTTGGCCGCCACCAAGGGGGCCAGAACATGCTCGTGGCCATCGGTCCAAAAGCGCACCCGTTGACGGTCGCTCTCCAGCACCTGCAAAAGTTGGTCCGGGTGCAGGCCGATGGCCACCAATTGAGCATAGACCGTGGGCGGCTCGTCCTCCAAATGGACAATGCGCACCATTTCCCCGGCCCGAGCGCTGGGCAATGGGTGGCCCGTGTGGGGCACATATTCCCCCGCGGCCGTGGGGATGGGGTCGCCGTGGGGATCCACCACGGGGTTGCCCAATCGGGCGGCCAGGGCGTCCACATCCTGGGGGGCCAAGGTATGCTCGATGGCCTCGGCCTGGCCGTGCCAGTCGGATTCAGCGTAGCCCGTGGTGTCGGCCAAATAGCTCTCCCACAGACGATGGGCCCGGATCATGTGCAGGGCATACTCCCGGCCGTGGTCGGTCAGGTGGAAATCTCCGTTCTGCATGGTCACCAGCTCCCGCTCCTGCATGGTCTCCAGCAGGGGGGGCACCCGGTTGACCGAAATGTTGACCGCGCCGGCCACGCTTTCCAGGGTGGGACGACGCTGCCGGGTCTCCAGGCTGTGCAGATGTTTGAGGGTATCCTCGATCAGCACCCGCTCGGTGGAGCGTCGGGCCTGGCGGATACGGGGAATGACCCCGCGTATGGGCCAAAACAAGGCCAGGGCCAGGACGATCAACCCCGTGGCGATCAATAGGTAAAGCAGTGGTTCTGGCATAATCGCTCCTTTCGTTTTTGTGGGGCGATTGGGCGATTGAGAGATTGGGAGATTGGGAGATTGTGCGTCAACCCAATCTCCCAATCTCCCAATCTCCTAATCGCCTAATCTCTACGCCCCAATCCCCAATCCCAAATCCCCAGTCCCCTCACCAACCGTCTGCACAATCAACATCTCCGCCATCTCAACCGACAGGGCATGGTGGTTGCCGGCCACGGCGATGAGCAGGGGACCGTCAAAGGGCGCCTTTTCGTCAACTGTCACCGGGGTGTTGGGATAGAGGCCCAGGTTGCCCAAATAGCAGAGCCGCTCGGCATCCTGGGTCATCACCCGCACCAGACAGAGGGGGACGCCCACCGGGGCCTGGCTGAGGGGGAAGCCGGCCGTGGGCTGGATCACCAGATCCTTGCTGGGGATGGGATCCCCGTGGGGGTCCACCGTGGGGTTGCCCAGGGCCGCGGCGATGGCATCCTCCAGGGTCTCGCTGATCACATGCTCCAGCAGCTCGGCCTCGGCGTGGACCTGATCCCAGGGCATGTCCAGGGCTTGGTGCAGAAAGAGTTCCAGCAACCGGTGATGGCGCAGCACCTCCAACGCCACCAGCCGCCCGGCCTCGGAGAGCAACACCCCCTGATAGGGTTCATAGGTGACCAAATTCAGCTCGGCCAGCTTCTTGACCATGTTGGTGGCCGACGCCGGGGCCACCTTCATGCTGCGGGCCAGTGCGGAGTTGCTGACCTCCTGTCCCTGGCGTTGCAGGGTGTAGATGGTCTTGAGGTAATCTTCGTGGGCTGAGGTGAGGGTAAACTCTTTTTTAGTCATGGCTAAATTTTAGCCGAATTGAGCTATCTTGTCAAATTTACAAAAACTGAATCGGTGGGATTCTGAGGTACAGGTAGCCTGTATTTCTAGTGCGTACGGCGAAAACTTCGAACAAGATGACAATGGGTGTTAGGAACGTTCATCCGAGGAGAACTGGTTAAGCAGGTCTTGCGGATGTAGTTTTGAGACTCGGTAGAATTATGCACGATGAGCCTACGTATTTTTTCACAGCACCTGTGTAATTTTGCGTAATCTGGATGTATGTAGATAATATGGTTCTCTGTTCTTGCCCCATAGTTATTCCCATGACTTGATTTTGTCTATCTCGCGTTGCAAATCCATTCTGCAAGATCGACTCTACGTTTTAACTCACTAAGTCACCGTCTGCGTTTGTGCTGAAACAGATCTTTTTTCTAGGCACAACGAAGTCAAATCAGTCGTGTGCATTACCTTTTTTTCTTACATCAAGATGGTAGATCTTACTGTTCATGCATGACAGAGCCATGTATGAACAGAATAATCGTTGAATAGTTGCTTGGTTCAACATTGCTGCTCGATAGTTAGAGGTAATCCCTTTTGTGTATCATTCATTCAGGACCAACCATGCCCATACGAGGAGAACAATGAAGACAACAAGAAGATCACTTCATATCCTGGTACTTGTCGCGGTCATTCTATCACTTATTTCGAATACAGTGATGGCTGTGCAGCCGAATCCGACAGACGTATTTGTCGATTCCGGTGCGACCGTAACACAGGTATCCAGGGCAGTGTCCCAGCCCAAGAATGCCACGGGACCAGCCCTGTACATCGTTCAGTTGGCGGATCAGCCATTGGTTACCTACAATGGCAGCATCCAAGGGTTGGAAGCAACCAGCCCCAGACTGACCGGCGGCGAGAAGTTGGACGCCACCAGCGCTCGCAGTGTCGCCTATCTGGACTATCTGCGAACGCAGCGGGCCGATGCTGTTAAGCAGGTCAACACCACCTTGGGCCGCTCGATTGATGTGGCCTATACCTACGAAGTGGCGTTAAATGGCTTCGCCGCATCGATGACGCCGGAAGAGGCCGCCCAGGTAGCCCAACTACCCGGTGTGATCTTTGTGGAGCGAGAGACTCAGTTCGAGCTTCACACGGATGTTGGTCCCACATGGATCGGGGCCAACTACATTTGGGACGGTCTTGAGGGCATCACCGGCACCAAGGGTGAAGGCGTTGTCGTCGGTGTGATCGATACGGGCATCGACCCGTGGAATCCTTCCTTCGCCGATGTGGGTGGGGATGGCTACGACCATACCAACCCCCGAGGGGCTGGCGTCTATGTGGGTGTCTGTGATCCCACCAACACCAACCCGCCCACTGGCGTCTCTGCCTACGATGCGACTTTCCCCTGTAACGACAAGCTGATCGGCGCCTGGGGCTACAGCACGGTCAATAACGGCACCCCTCGTGACAGTAACGGCCACGGCTCCCATACAGCCAGCACCTCTGCCGGCAACGTGGTGATCGATACTGTCATCAAGTCGCCCACGGATACCTACACCGCCACCATCTCCGGCGTGGCGCCCCATGCCAACATCATCGCCTATGCGGCCTGTTGTACCAGCGCAGCCTTGAATGCTGCCATCGATCAGGTCGTTTTAGACGGCGTGGATGTGGTCAACTACTCCATCGGCGCCAGCGCCGCGACGCCAGATCCTTGGAATGACTCCAACGCCAAGGCTTGGCTGAATGCTCGGGATGCCGGCATCTTTGTGGCTACTTCAGCGGGGAATGACGGTCCTGGCCCTGCCACGGTCGGTACTCCGGCTGATCTGCCCTGGCTTATGTCCATTGGCGCAAGCAGCCACAATCGCGCCTTCCTCAATTCTGTTTTGATGGACGATGGCACATCCCAAGCCACTGTCAGCGGTCAGGCCATGGCCAGCGGATATGGCCCGGCCCCCATCGTCTTTGCGGCGGATTTTGCCGAGGCGGCTGGCATCGATCCCGTCGACGCCCGTCTTTGCGCTGACGGTGTCTTCCCGCCTGGAACCTTCAGCGGACAGATTGTCGTCTGTGAGCGCGGCGTCTATGGGCGTGTCGCCAAGGGCGATACGGTCAAGGCCGGTGGCGCCGGGGGTTATATCCTGGCCCAGCCGGACGCGTTTGGCGGTGGCCCCGGTGCCGTTTCGACCGATCCCCATTCTTTGCCTGCTGTTCATATTGACTACTACGAATATCAAAAACTGAAGACCTTCATCACCGATGCAACTGGCCCGGTCAATGGCACCATTGGCGGCGCTGTGTTGGACACCAACCCGGCCAACGGTGACGTCATGGCTTCCTTCAGTTCTCGAGGCCCCAACCGTAGCAACGGCATGATGACCGATCTGATTGTGCCCAATGTGACGGCCCCTGGCCGTGCTGTCTGGGCGGCCTATCATCAGGGTGAAGGTGGCGACGGTGATTTCACCTTCAATGTCATCTCAGGCACCTCTATGTCCAGTCCTCACGTGGCTGGCGCTGCTGCCCTGATGGTCGCTACCCAACCCGGCTGGACGCCGGCAGAGATCGAGTCTGCCCTGATGTTGACAGCTCGGACAGTGGTCACGGATGACAATGGCATTGACGTGGCAACACCCTTTGCCCAGGGCGCCGGTCGGGTGGACCTGAGCAAGGCCCCCAAGGCCGGCTTCGTCCTGGACGTTACGACGGACGACTTCCTGGCCGCAGATCCCCGGGAGGGCGGCGATGTCCGTACCCTGAATCTGGCCAGCCTGGGCAATGTCTCCTGTGTAGGTTCCTGCATGTGGACCCGTACCCTCAAGAGTACCCAGAGCGGCCCGGTTGACTACGTGACCTCCGCCACAGTGATGAGCGGAACAATCGCCGTGGAACCAGCGAGCTTCACCCTGGCGGCCGGTGGCACTCAGGTCATCACCGTCAGCGTGCAGATCGATGCCGGCGTGACGGAAGATGATGGCTGGCTCTTCGGCCAGGTTGACATCAACCCGGCCACGGATACCACCATTCCGAACGCCCACATGCCTGTGGCCGTTCGGTTTAATGGAGGCGATCTGCCCGAATCCATCTCTATCGTAACACCCCGGGATGCCGGTTCACGCCAAATCAAGAATGTCACCAGTATCGCGGCGTCTGACTTGACCGCCAGTGTGAGTGGTTTGGCCAAGGCCACCCAGACCCACTTCGAACTCTATCAGGACCCAACAAACGATGTGCCTGATGAATTCTATGACGATCTGGGGCAGGTGTTCTGGATGCCGATCCAGGTGCCGGCCAACAGCCAGGCGCTTGTGGCCGAGATCCTGAAGACAACATCGCCGGACCTCGATATGGCTGTCGGCTACGACACCAACGGTGACGGTCAGCCGTCTCAGGACGAACAGCGGTGTATGAGCGCAACGGGCGGGTCCTTCGAGTTCTGTTGGATCAGCGAGCCCCAGGCTGGGACTTGGTGGGTCATTGTTCTCAACTGGGAGGAGTCCGGTTCAGCCCCAGATCCAGTGACCCTGGCGACCGCGGTCGTTCCCATGGCCGACAGCGGCAACCTGCAGGTCCAGGCCCCCACCACCGTGGAAGCCCTTGCTCCCTATGACATCACCGTCCTTTGGGAAGATGACATGGTGGTCGGCGATAAATTCTACGGAGCTGTTGCCCTGGGCTCAGACCCGGCCCATCCCGGCAACATCGGTACCATCCCGGTCTATCTGACCCGGGCCGAGAACGATGTGACCAAGACCGCCAGCTATGCCGGCCCCAGCGGCCCCAAGGCGGGCGAGACCCTGACCTACAGTATCGTGGTTGCCACCAACAGCGCCCAGACCGATCTGACCTACTTCATCACCGATACCATCCCGGCCGGCGTGACCTACGTGCCCGGTTCGGTGACGGGTGGCGCTTCCGTCAACGGCAATGTGGTGACATGGAGTGGTGTACAACCTGTGCCCAAGCGCCAGTACACGATGACGACCAGTCTGGAGACCGCGACTTGCAGTATGCCCCTTGCTACCAATGGCGGCTAT
>CAZKEX010000175.1:0-7297 GCA_964551895.1 uncultured Caldilineaceae bacterium
ACAATGCACAATGGACAATGGGCAGTGGTGGGTGGATAGTGGGCTTTCGGTGATCTTGAATGCTGGGGGACAGAGTCGGCGCATGGGGAGCAATAAGGCCCTGCTCGTCGTGGGGGGGGCGCCTTTGATCCAGCATGTGGCTTTGCGGTTGTTGCCCCTGGTGGATGAGTGCATGTGGGTGATCGGCAACGACCCGGCGGTGCAGGCGGCGGTGCAGATTGGACGGCCCACGGTGGGGCTGGCGGACGCGTGGCCGGATGCCGGGGCGGTGGGCGGCATTGCCACGGGGCTGGCCCAGGTGGACGGCTGGGCCGCGGTGGTGGCCTGTGATCTGCCCCTGGTGCGCCCGGAGATCTTCCGCCATCTGCTTGCCCTGGCCCAGGAACCCGGCCCGGACGGCCAGCCCTGGGATGTGGTGGTGCCTGTGGTGGATGGCCGAGAGCAGACCCTCCACGCCCTCTACCATCGCCGCTGTTTGCCCGCCATCCACGCCCAGTTGGCCGAGGGGCGGTTGCGGGTCAACTATTTTTACGACAAGGTGCGGGTGCGCCGGGTCCCCGGGGACGAACTGCGGACGGTGGACCCTGAGCTGCACTCCTTCTTCAACGCCAACACGCCGGACGAGTGGGCACACGCCCTGGCGCTGCTGGCGCGGGAACCGGACTCCGCCGCCGGGCGTTGAGGGGACATGGCAAAACAACGACGCAGACGCATTTTTCGGGGTCTATTTTGGGGCACGGGGCTGGCCGGGGTGGGGATGGCCGCCCTCTTTGGCTGGCTGATGTGTCAGGTGGATCGGGCGCAGACGGGCACGGCGGGGGCGCTGGCCGAACCGGTGGATGCGATTGTGGTCCTGGGGGCCACAGTGCGCCCGGACGGCAGCCCCGGCCCGGATCTGCGCAGCCGCACCTGGTGGGCGGTGAGCCTCTTCCACGATCTGGTGGAGCAAGGCCAGGACCCTGTGCTGATCCTCACCGGCGGCTCGCCGATCCACCCGGGCGCGGCCTCGACCGTGGCCCGGCGCATGGCGGAGAGCCGAGGCGTGCCGTCGGCGCGCATTTTCCAGACCCAGGGCGGCCAGACCACCGCAGAAGATATGGCTGCCACCGTTGACTTGATGCAGGGATCTGGCTGGAACCAAGCTATTCTGGTCAGCCACCCCCTCCATCTTTTTCGAAGCAAATGGCATTTTGACCGGGCCGTGGCTGCATCCAAAAGCGAGATTCGGTCGGCCACCTATGCGGCGGGGGGCATCACCTATCTCTCCCCCCGCCAGCGGCTGACCTTGGACGCCCGGGAAGCCGCCGGTATCCTATGGGCATCGGTGGACGGCTGGCAACGCATGGCGCCTCTGGGCCGCTGGCTGGAGGCATGGGTCTATGGCCGGGGAGAGACGCTATAGCGCGTAGGCATCATCCAGGCAGTTGGGACATTCGGCCACCACACCCCGCACCGGATCCACCTGCCGGATCTCGCCGCAATAGGGGCATGCGATGTGGTCGGGCGGGAGGACGTCGGTCCCGGCTACACGCCGGGTCATGGACCCATCCGCGCCCATGGGGAGGGCATACCCCCGCTGCAACAGATCCTCGTTGACGTTGATGTAGGACTCGATCACCCCGTCCCGGATCTCCGGCACCAAAACCTCCGCCAGCAGCCGACCGTACTTTTCCGTCGAATCGTCCCCCCGCTTGTCCAGGATGGTGCGCAACAGAACCTGCCGCCCCTCCACCAACCCGCGCAGATAGTCCCGGGCCGCCAGCCCCGCCACGCGGCTTTCCCCCTTCACCTCCGGCGTGTTGATGCGCCACAGACGCAGTTTTTCGCCCCGTTTCCAGATATTCAGCCCCAGATCGATGTCCACAGTGATGGTATCCCCGTCGTAGACCTCGGTCACATCCGCCGCGTAGTGGTAGAGGCTGGCCTGGACGCGCACATCCTGGGGGGACGCCTCCCCGCGGCTATGGGGTTCGTCCAGAATCCTGGTGGGCTGGGGGGTGCGGGTAGACGGGAAGAGGCTCCGCCAGAAGTTCTTCAGGGTGTTTCCGATGCCGGGCATGGTCGGTTGCGCTCCTTGTGTGCGATGAAAGATGGCGTCAATGGCTGCTATAGTCAACCAGCATATGATGAATCCGTCAATACGCCAAAAGGCTTATCTGCTATTCTCGGTTTGGCCGAAATGGACCGGGGCTGACGTTGATTGGGGGGATCTGCACGGATCTCCCTCAACTTGGTGTAGCCAAATCCCAAAAAGCTTGCCACAAAGACCCGAAGGCGCAGGAGAACACGAGGTTTTCCCTTCGTGGTTCGTCGTATTTTTGGGCCTTGGTGGTAAAGGGTCATTGGCCGAATCGTCCTTCAAAGACGTTTGAGTATGCGTTTCGTACCGTGCTATAATCTGCTACATTTTTCCGATAGGCGCGTCTCTTTTTTCCTTTTTTTCTGGAATGCCAGAGAAAGGAGATCTTCTCCTAATGAAACCCACCCATTCTCCACTCGTTCAGCGTGACGGTTCCCCCATCCAGCGTCCAGCCAGAAGGGGGTGGCGCGTCCCCGGGCAGATCACGGCCCTGGCTGCCCTGGCCCTCTTGCTCTGGGCGATAGTCGGCAGAGGCATCCCGGCGTCCAGCACCCCCCTCAGCGCCTGGACGTGGCAACCCGGCCCAGACCTGAACTTCCCCCGCTACAACCACACGGCCACCCTGCTGCCCGATGGTCGGGTGGTTGTGATCGGCGGCATCAGCGACGTCAACAACGCCACCCGCCTCAACTCGGCCGAGATCTACGACCCCGTCGCCAATACCTGGACCCTGGCCGCGGGCGCGTCCAACAGCTTCCGCAACCAGCACACGGCCACCCTGCTGCAGGATGGCCGCATCCTGGTCATCGGCGGGGACGCCAACTTCGGCGGCGTGGTGAACAGCGCGGAGATCTTCGACCCGGCCACGGGCCAGTTCACGCCGGTCGCCTCGCCGGGGCCGATGGCGCAGCACACGGCCGTGCGCCTGCAAGATGGCTCGGTGCTGGTCTTTGGCGGCTATTCCGGCTACACCGGCAGTTCGCCCGACTACATCCTCTACGCCATGCGTTATAACGTGGCGACCGACGCCTGGACGTTCGCCGGGCAGACGGACCTCTATGAACCCATGGGCGCTATCCTGGGCGACGGCCAGGTGATTGCCCTGGCCCGGGGTCTGGGTGGGGCCAAGCTGTACAACCCGGCGACCAATAGCTGGGCGATGGCCCCCAACCTGCCAGCCGTCAACTGGGTCAATTTCTGGGGCGTCAGCCTGACCCCGCTGGGCGGCGGCGCCTACTTTGCCGGCTATGGCGAGGCGGTGACCTTCAGCGGGGGCTGGAGCGGGGTGAGCAGCCTGTTGCGCAACCGCAGTGTCCACGCGGCCACCGCCGTGGGCAACGGCGTGATGTTGATCGGCGGCATCGATGCGAACTATAGCAAGTTCACCGAGGCCGAGATCGGCGGGGTCTCGGCGGGACATCTCCAGGTAGCGCGCACCTGGCACACGGCCACCACCCTGCAAGATGGCCGGGTGCTGGTGGTGGGCGGCCAGGGCGCGGGCGTCACCGTCCTAAGCAGCACGGAGATCGGCGAACCGGCCGGCTTTGCCACGGCCACGCCCACGCCCACCTTCACGGTGATGCCCACGCCGACCCATACACCCACAGCAACTCCAACACCGACGGGTACACCGACGCTCACACCTACATCCACCGCGACCAATACGCCCACAGCCACACCTACACGGGTCCGCAACGGTCTCATTGCGGGTCGAGTCTGGCGAGATGAGGGGTGGGTTGCGGGTCTTGCCAATCCACCGGACGCCAGAATCTGGGGCATTTGGGAGGGCGAGCCGGGGGTGGCAGGGGTCACGGTGGAATTGGAGAGTCCTGGTGCGGATGGCGATTGGAACACGACCGAAGATAACACGTTCGATGGGGTGGTTACTGGCGCCAGCGGCCACTACACCTTCACCACGCTGTACACCGGCAAACCAAACGGTGATCCCATGCCCTATTCCATCTTTTTCGAGCCGCCGTCTGGTCTGCGTTTTGTGGACGCCAATGTGGGCAACGATGACGCCGTTGACAGCGACGCGGAGTATGAATCGCCCGTGGCCCAGGAGAGTTGGGCGGCAGGAGCATCGATCATGCTGTCGCCCAGTCAACCAGCCCAGCGCCACGTAGACGCCGGCCTCTACCGCAACGCAGTGGGTGGGCGGGTCTGGCTGGACGAAGACGGTGACGGTATTCAGGATTCCACTGAGCCAGGCATCGAAAATTTGGGCGTGGGGCTGGTCCGTGGGACGATAGCGGGTGGCGCGCCGGATCGCTTTGTGCAGACTGACAGCACAGGTAACTTTACCATCACCCACGTTCGTCCCGATGACAACCTGCTGGCGATCAGGCCCATCAATCACGAACCCTCCCCAGTAAACCAGGGCGGGGACGACAGCCTGGACAGTGAAGGCAGGGCATCCGACTGCTGGCCCAGCCTCGGCTGTCCGCTCTTCATTCCTGTCCGACCGGGCAGCAATGCTGTGACGCCGTCTCAGGATTTCGGACTCATTCCCCAGGGGCACATCACCGTCCTCGCCGAAGTGGTTCATGTCAACGAGAAAGGACTGACTGACATACAACCCCGGGCGGGCGTTTCACTCACCCTCTATCTCATGCCCGAGCAGCAGCCGCCCCAGCAGATTGTTAACAAGAGCAGCGATAGTTCAGGTGTGGCCCAATTCCAATGGCTGAAAAGTGGCCGGTACCAGTTACTCGGAGAACGGCCCGGCAGCCTGCTGGTCCTCAACACGGTCGGATGGGACCAGGTGGGACCTGCACTACTCCAGTCGCGCCCCCAATCCCTGCTGAATCTGGCCTCCTATGACAAAACTGATGTGGTCAAGGAACTGTCGCTGCAATTCTACCAGCCGGACGCGTCCGGCCCGGCCACCCCCAATGGTGGCGGATCGGTGAGTACGGGCAGCAGCGTACAGCGCAGCGGCAGAGAAAGCCGGGGCGTCAGCCTCACCGTCCCCCCCGGCGCGGTGACCCAGACCGTGACCCTGCATTTGACCGATCTGGCCGCCAGCGCGGATGTGGGGCCGGCATTGCCCAACCCGGCAGGCCACGCTGCATCGGACTACGGCTTTCTGTGGGATGTGAGTGTGGGCGACGTGCAGCAGAGCGCCTTCACCCTCACCCTCCCCGCCACGGCGACGTTGAGCGGCATCGGGCCAGAGGTAGACCTGGCCGAGGCCGTCCTGCGCCGCTGGGACAGCCAGCGCACCGCCTGGGTGGACCCGGCCCCGGAATGCACCGTCACCCCGCGCACAGCGCCCAGCGCGTCCTTCCAAATCTGCCGTAGCGGCCGCTATGGACTCTTTATGCCGGCGGCCAGCCAGATCTTTCTGCCGAGTGTGAGGAGGTGAGGGTCGGGGACTGGGGACTGGGGATCGGGGACTGGGGACTGGGGACTGGGGATCGGGGACTGGGGACTGGGGACCAGGACATCCCGATCCCCGGTCCCCGATCCCCGATCCCCGATCCCCGATCCCCGATCCCCGATCCCCGATCCCCGATCACAGATGATAGGGGCCGTCGAGGCAGTTGGGGCAGGTGTGTACCATGCCTGTGCGCTGGTCCACTTGGCGGGTTTCGCCGCAGTAGGGGCAGGAGATGTGGGCGGGGGTGGGGGCGGCTTCGCCCATGCCGCGGGTCATGGTGCCGTCGGCGTTCATGGGCAGGGCATAACCCCGCTGCAACAGATCTTCGTTGACATTGATATACGAGACGATCACCCCGTTTTCGATCTCCGGCACCAGGACCTCGGCCAACAGTCGGCCATATTTCTCGGTCGAGTCATCTCCCCGCTTGTCCAAAATGGTGCGCAGGAGAACCTGCCGCCCCTCCACCAAAGAGCGCACATAGTCCCGCGCCTTCAGCCCTTCGGTGCGGCTTTCCCCTCTCACCTCTGGGGTGTTGATGCGCCACAGGCGCAGTCGTTCGCCCTTTTTCCACAGACTCATGCCCAGATCGATGTCCACGGTGATGGTGTCGCCATCATAGACGCTGATCACATTGGCGGCGTAGTGGTAGAGGCTGGCCTGGATGCGCACGTCCGAGGTGGGATCGGTCATGCCCCGAGACATGGCCGATTCACCGTTGGCAGGGCGATTGCGGGTGCTGGGAAAAATACTCTGCCAAAGATTCTTCAACGATTCTGCGATATCTGGCATGGGTCAATCCTCTCTCGGGTAATCTAACTGAGCAAACAGACAGCGGGCAGACGCTCCGCCCTAGGACACAGGTTTAAGTTAAACAGCTTATGCCCCATCCGTCAATAGGCCATAATGCGCAGATAAAAATCAGTCGAAATCCGTCTGACCCGTTCAATCTGTGGCCTGTTCTTTCTTTTCTGCGCGCCTCTGGGCTAAGAACGGTTTAGCCCTCTGTTCCACCCATGCTATAATCAGCCCATGCCAAAACATACAGGACGTAAACAACAAAAATCAACCCGCTCCGACCGCGCCCAGGCCAGCCAGAGCAGTGCGGGCAGTGGTTCCCTGCGGGAAGAGGGCGCAATCCTCAAGGATTGGGGCGGCAAGTGGGCCGTGGCCCTCTCCTTCCCCAACAGCTACTATGTGGGGATGAGCAGCCTGGCGCTCCAGATCCTCTACAGCCGCTTCAACCAGGACGCGGACGTGGTCTGCGAGCGCATCTTCTGGACCAAGGGCGACGCGGACGCCGGCAAGCCCCTGCTTTCGTTGGAAAACGGACGGCCGGCGGATGAGTTCGACATCTGGGCCTTCACCGTCTCCTGGGAGATGGACTACTTCAATGTGGTGGAGATGCTGCGCCAGGCCAAGGTGCCTCCCCTGGCCGCGGATCGCCAGGCCTCCAAGCAGTGGAACGGGGAGCCCTGGCCTCTGCTGATCGCCGGGGGTCCCGGCATCACCATGAACCCGGAACCCCTGGCCCCCTTCTTCGACGTGATCCTGATCGGCGAGGGGGAGGAGGCTGTGCCCCACTTCATGGATCTGTGCCGGGAGGGGCTGGACGGAGATCGGGTGGCCCTGTTGGCCACCTTGGACCGCACACCGGGCTTCTATGTGCCCTCCCTGCGCCCGTCCAACCGGGATCATGTGGACTTCCGCCCGGTGGAGCGGCTGTGGGTGCGCAACCTGTCCGGCTTCCGCACAGCCAGCAGCCTCTATACCCCGGACACGGAGTTTGGGGCCATGCACTTGATGGAGATCGCCCGGGGCTGTGGCCGGGGCTG
>CAZKEX010000175.1:7397-9237 GCA_964551895.1 uncultured Caldilineaceae bacterium
ACCGGCCTCAGTTGTCCGCCGGACAGCGCCGGCTGTCTCAGTTGCCAGGCCTGCGACCCGGACTGGGCCTTCCGCTACGGCAGCAACGCCAACCGTCCCGTGCCCAATGCCAAGGGCGGCCCCTGGCGGGCGCAGGACTGGCAGCCCTGGTCCAAGCTCAAGCTGGGGCAGAATGCGGGGGAGTTTGGGAGTGTGACGGTAGCGCCGGTGGAGTTGGTGTAGTCAAGGAGGCGAAAAAATGAAATCTCAGACAACAACCCTGCAACAGATTCAGTTAGTGAAGCCATATTTGCGTAGCCAGTTCCACGTCACAGAACTAAGTCTATTTGGGTCTCTGGCCCGTAACGAAGCGACCCCATCCAGCGACATCGATCTGTTGGTAGAATTCTCCGACGAAGCCAGTCTCTTTGACCTGATTGGGCTGAAACAATACCTTGAGGAGCAGTTGCATCAATCAGTCGATGTTGTGCCAAGGGATTCTCTGCGAGCGGAATTGCGGGAGCAGATCCTGAAAGACGAGGTACTCATATGAGGGACTATCGACTCTTTCTATCCGACATTCTGGATGCAATGAACGATATCGAATCGTTTATTGCCGGGATGACCTACGAAGAATTTATGGCCGACAAAAAAACGCTCAGTGCGGTTGGCTATAAGCTCCAGGTCATTGGCGAAGCAACCAAGCAGATCCCAAACGAACTCAAAGAACAATATCCAGAGGTAGCCTGGAGAAAAATGGCCGGGATACGAGATATTCTGATCCACTCCTACTTTGGCACAAACTGGAAGATGACCTGGAAAACAATCATTCAAGATGTGCCAGTTGCCAAGATGCAGATCGAGGAAATCGTCAAAGAGATACAATCCGATGAGCCAACGGACACCGACTGACTTATGCACCGCATCACCCACCCCAACAACGTCGTCACCTACACCTTCGACAGCCTTGTAACCCTCCCCATCCGCGCCCATGTCAGCACCCGGCACGGCGGCGTCTCCCCCGCGCCGTGGACGAGTCTGAATTTCAGCGTCAGCCGGGGGGACACGCCGGAACGCACGGCGGCCAACTTCGCCCTCTTTTGCCAGGCCGTGGGTGTTGACCCATCCCAGCCCGTGCGCTGTCACCAGGTCCACGGCACGGCGGTGGCCAAGGTGACCGGGGACGACGCCGGCCAGTGGCAGTCGGCCACGGACGGGCTGATCACCGACGAGGTGGGGCTGCCGCTGAGTTTGCTCTTTGCGGACTGTGTGCCGGTCTTGCTCTACGATGCAGGCCGCCATGCCCTGGGGGTCTGCCACGCCGGCTGGCAGGGGACGGTGAACGGCACGGCCTTGGCTACCCTCTGGGCCATGCAGGCCGCCTATGGCACGGACCCGGCAGATGTGATGGTGGGCATCGGCCCCAGCATCGGCCCGGGGAGCTATGAGGTGGGGGAAGAGGTGGTCAACCTGGTGCGGGCCAAGCTGACCCGGCCCAACCGCTTTCTGAGCGGCCCCAACGCCAACGAACGGCTGCACCTGGATCTGTGGCAGGCCAACGCCGCCCAGTTGATCGAGGCCGGGGTGAAGCCAGCGCATATCGAGATCAGCGGCGTGGACACGGCCCAAAACACGGCAGATTTCTTCAGCCACCGGGCGGAGAAAGGCCAATGCGGGCTGTTCAGCCTGATGGCTTGGCTAACAAATAGGCCACAGATCGAACGGATTTAACGGATTCAAACGGATTTTCTCTTCAAGAAAAAGATCCGTTTGAATCCGTCCGATCCGTGGCATCCGTGGCCTATTTTGAAAATCACCCCCCCCCACCTTTACCCTCCTCGAACCAATCTCCAATCCCCCC
>CAZKEX010000176.1:0-9220 GCA_964551895.1 uncultured Caldilineaceae bacterium
AAATCCCCAATCCCCAATCCCCAATCCCCCACATGCCAAGCAAACACAGACGTGTTATACTGTGGCAATAATCTTGCTACACCCTGGCATTCCAATGTGCCTGCCCATTTCGCAAAGGACAATCCACCCATGGATCGCACAACACCCACCGCGGTGAACGAAGAGCTTGAGCTCTATATTCGTACCTACTACTCCCTTCTGCGCAGCACGGTCCCCTTCCGCCTGCGCAGCCTGGAGGAGACCCATATTGCCATGAGTTCCAACCTGCACTACCATGCAGGCGACCCAGACCTGGACATCACAGCCCTGACCTACAGCGCCCTGCGTCTGCCCAGCACCCTGCCCACGGTCAAATTAGTGGTCATGGGCCAGATGGAGGATGTCTTCCGGCGCCGGGGCTATCCCCAGGTGGGGACGTGGGAACCGGTCAAGGCCCGGGCCCGGCGGCGCAAGTATTACATCTCGCCGGATCGGGAGACCCTGGCCGCGTATATCTCCAGCGTCAGCGACATCGACGATCTGCTGCCGGCGCTGGTGACCTATCAGATCGAGTGGAACAAGATGCACCAGAAGCTCAGCCTGGCCGATGTGGGGCCGGTGCTGGCCAGGTTTGAGCGCACGGTGGACCAGTTCCCCGCCGCCCTGCTAGAGGAGATCCGCCAGACCCTCAACCTCAACTCCGAGAATTTCGCCAAGCTCTTCCAGATCTGGCCGGGCCGCCAACTGATGGAGAATTTCCGGCTGATGGCCCAGGCCCCCCTGGACATCCGCCTGCGGG
This sequence comes from uncultured Caldilineaceae bacterium, assembly GCA_964551895.1. Classification (GTDB taxonomy): domain Bacteria; phylum Chloroflexota; class Anaerolineae; order Caldilineales; family Caldilineaceae; genus JAGNDO01. Next base: position 779 of record CAZKEX010000176.1, read on the forward strand.
TGTTGGGCAGCGGCTTGACCGACTATCGCCGGGCCGTGCAGTTCTGGTGGGAGCAGGTGGCCCGCCAGGCCGTGGATCTGGACCTGGAAGATCGCCCCCTCTACTTTGTCAGCAGCAACACCCACAGCATTCCCAATCTGCTCTCTGGCTTTGCGGCCAGCCACCGGGAGGACATTCTGGCCTATATCAAGGCCGAGAACCCGGAGGATCTGTGGAGCGAATATCTGCGTCTTGAGGCCGAAAATAGCCCTCAACTGGCCAACTTTTTCTATTACACCTCCCGGCTCTACCTGGACCATGGGGAAGACAAGCCGACCGCCCTGGCCTACGCCCTGCGCCACGAGGAAGAGGCCGGGGTGCATCGCATCAACGAGCCGGACTGCTTGGACGTGGCGGCCCAGGTGATCGATATTCGTCAGATGCGCCAGGAGTGGTTAGACCCCCGTCTGGGCAGTTTCAGCCCGGAGGAGTGGGCGCTGCTCAAGCAGAGCGACGCCCTGATCTTCAACATCGACTATCCTTTGGGCATGGCCGCCTATCATATTTTCAGCCAGGTCAGCACCGCGGCCAGCGCCATTTTGGGGGTCTATCTGCTGGGCAAGGCGGCCACCCTCAACGGCCGGGTGGGGGATATCATGATCCCCAACGTGGTCTATGACGAGCATTCCAGCAACTCCTTCCTCTTCAAGAACTGCTTTTCGGCCCAAGAGCTGTCCCGGTTCCTCAACTATGGCACGGTCTTTGACAACCAAAAGGCCGTCACCGTGCGGGGTACCTTTCTGCAAAACCGGGAGTTTATGCACGTCTTTTACGAAGAGGGCTACACGGATATCGAGATGGAGGCTGGGCCGTATCTCAGCGGCATCTACGAGAACATCTACCCCAAACGTTATCCCACGGACGAGATCGTCAATCTCTTCATCAACGCCCCCTACGACATCGGCCTGATCCACTATGCCAGTGACACCCCCATCAGCCGCCGCCAGATGTTGTTGAGCAAGAGTCTGAGCTACTTTGGCGTGGATGCCACCTATGCCACCTCCCTGGCCGTCATGCGGCGTATCTTCCAGCAGGAGATCCAACGCCAGCGGGAGCTGGGCGGCGTGACATTCGCGGCGTGCGAGATGGCGGCCCAAGCAGAGGATGTTCCCCCTGTCCTGGAACAATCGACAAAAAAGGCAAAAAAGAAGAAGAAGAAATAGAAAACCGTTCAGTGAGTCTTAAAAATAGAACACAGATCGGACGGATGTGACGGATCAAACGGATCTTACTCTAAAAATCAGTGAAAACCTGTTCGATCCGTTCAATCCGTGTTCTATTTGTTCCCTGTCTGAACGATAGCAAATGAGGAGGTTGAAGATGGATTTCTTGAACGCCTTTGCTGGGGAGGTGGCAAAGGAGAGCCAGGCAGACCCGGAGCTGTTGGCCCTCTATATCGCCGGGGCGGTGTACCCGGACCTGGATGTGGCGCGGGTGCAGATGCAGTTGGACGATCTGGCCTATGGGGTGGAGCAGGCCATGGCCAAGGGGTTGACCGGCAAGGCCCAGGCCCAGGGCTTTCTGGCCGCGCTGACCGGACACCTTGGTTTTGAGGGAAATCGGGAGAACTACTACGATCCCCGGAACAGCTTTCTCAACGATGTGCTGGCCCGGCGCACAGGCTTGCCCATCAGCTTGAGCTTGGTGTGCATGGCTTTGGGGCGGCGCGTGGGGCTGAACATCCAGGGCGTGGGCTATCCTGGCCATTTCATGGCCCGCTACACAGACCCAGAGGGCGAGTGGCTGCTGGACCTCTTCACCGGCATGGTGTTGGACACGACCGAGGTAACCGCCCATCTCTCCCGGCTCTTTCAACAGCCCATCACCCTTTCCCACCGGGCCGGTGTCCTGGCCGTGACGCCCCAGACCCTGGCCGAGCGCATACTCAACAACCTGTGGCATGTCTATCGCAGCCAGGGGGATGGGGAGAAGGCCATGCAGATATTGAACTATATGTTGGCGCTGGCCCCGGACAACCCCCGGCTGTGGCAGGAGTTGGGGGTGATGGCCTACGAGTCCGGCCACCTGCTGGACGCGGAACGCAATTTGCGCCGCTATCTCTATTTGACCGGCCATTTGGCCCGCTTTTGGGGACTGGAGCAGTCCATCGTGTTGCAGGACGAAGACGGTTCCCCCATGCTCTGGCAAGACGAATCCCTCCCTGGCCCCCTGGACGATCCCGGCCGCCCCGCCGGTCCCCGACCAGCCCCTCCCCCACAGGAAGACGACGAAGTGTGGCAGGTTGTCGGCCTACTTTCAAAAATCAACGACGAACTTCTACGCATCAACTAACCAGCCAATGACTCTGCTGAAAAAAGCCATTTAACCGCCGAGAACACAGAGATTTCGCAGAGAACGCAGAGGAAAAGTTCTGTGTTTCTTTGTGTTCTTTGTGGTGAAGTTGACCTTCTTTCAGCAAAGTCACCAACCAACCAACCAACCAACCAACTAACCAACTAACCACCCAACCACCCACCCACCCCCCTCCACCCACCCAAAGGTTAAGCCGTGGCCTTTCCTGTTCACGACGCCACTGGCGTCTATCGATTTGCCTATCGCTTGGTACGCGCGGCCCGCCCCTTTCTCTTTCGGGTCGAAGCCCATGATGTGGACCAGGTCCCCTATACCGGCGGGGTGATCTTGGCCAGCAACCATACCCACGGCATCGAGATCTTTGCCATGGGTCTTTCGTGCCGCCGCCAGATCCACTTTATGGCCAAAAAAGAACTTTTCGAGATCCACCCCTGGCTATCCCGGTTTATACGGGCGGCAGGGGCGTTTCCGGTCCACCGGGGCCAGAGGGACTTGACCGCCTTGGAGACCGCCGTGGGGGTGCTGCGCCAGGGCAAGGCTCTGGGCATCTACCCCGAGGGCACCCGTCACCCGGTCCTGGCCCGGGGCAAATCTGGCACGGTGCGCACGGCCATGATGGCTGGCGTCCCCGTGCTGCCCGTGGGCGTGGCCGGCACCAGGGAGGCTGCTGCCCGTACCTTCAAGCCCGTGCGCCGGGGGCTGGTCACTGTGCGCTATGGCGCCCCGCTCCTCTTCACCGGCGACCCCCAGGATCCGGTCGATGTACAGCGAGCCACCACCGAGATGATGGTCGCCCTGGCCGATCTGCTCCCGCCCCACATGCGGGGCGTCTACGCCAACGGCGATCCGGATTGAGATGAATGGCGAATGGCCAATGGCGAATGGCGAATGGCAAATGGCGAAAGGGTTGACCCGATCCCGCCATTCGCCATTCGCCATTCGCATGTAACGTCCCCCAACCACCCTGCATCCAACTGAGCGGAAGCGGACCGAGCGGCCCGGCATGGCCCGGCTTCCCGTTTTTGATATTCGCACCGACCCGGACAGGGGTCTACAGTTTAGGTGAAGGGGTGACGGTATGAGTTGGTTTGCCAATCTGTTTGGCGCGGCAAGTGGGACAAAATCCATCAGTGTGGGGGAGTTGAACACCCTGATGCAGACCAGCCAGGGCAGGGCCAGGCCCTTTCTGTTGGATGTGCGGGGCAAGGATGAGGCCAAGCAGGGCTATATCCCTGGGGCCAAGGTGATCCCCCTGGGCGATCTGGCCCAGCGCATGGCCGAGATCCCCAAGGACCGCCAGGTAGTGGTGATCTGCCGCAGCGGACGGCGCAGCGGCATGGCCTGTTCGCAACTGCACCAGGCCGGCTACGCGGATGTCTTCAACATGAGCGGGGGGATGATGGCCTGGACAAGGCAAGGGTTGGAATACAAGAGTTCTCGGTAGAATTCAAGGGACAAAAAGAGCGGGCAGCGACCAGAATTCTGGTCGCTGCCCGCTCTTTTTGTCCCTTGAATTCTACCGAGAACTCTTGTATTCCAACCCTTGCCTTGTCCAGGCCATCATCCCCCCGCTCATGTTGAAGACATCCGCGTAGCCGGCCTGGTGCAGTTGCGAACAGGCCATGCCGCTGCGCCGTCCGCTGCGGCAGATCACCACTACCTGGCGGTCCTTGGGGATCTCGGCCATGCGCTGGGCCAGATCGCCCAGGGGGATCACCTTGGCCCCAGGGATATAGCCCTGCTTGGCCTCATCCTTGCCCCGCACATCCAACAGAAAGGGCCTGGCCCTGCCCTGGCTGGTCTGCATCAGGGTGTTCAACTCCCCCACACTGATGGATTTTGTCCCACTTGCCGCGCCAAACAGATTGGCAAACCAACTCATACCGTCACCCCTTCACCTAAACTGTAGACCCCTGTCCGGGTCGGTGCGAATATCAAAAACGGGAAGCCGGGCCATGCCGGGCCGCTCGGTCCGCTTCCGCTCAGTTGGATGCAGGGTGGTTGGGGGACGTTACATGCGAATGGCGAATGGCGAATGGCGGGATCGGGTCAACCCTTTCGCCATTTGCCATTCGCCATTCGCCATTGGCCATTCGCCATTCATCTCAATCCGGATCGCCGTTGGCGTAGACGCCCCGCATGTGGGGCGGGAGCAGATCGGCCAGGGCGACCATCATCTCGGTGGTGGCTCGCTGTACATCGACCGGATCCTGGGGGTCGCCGGTGAAGAGGAGCGGGGCGCCATAGCGCACAGTGACCAGCCCCCGGCGCACGGGCTTGAAGGTACGGGCAGCAGCCTCCCTGGTGCCGGCCACGCCCACGGGCAGCACGGGGACGCCAGCCATCATGGCCGTGCGCACCGTGCCAGATTTGCCCCGGGCCAGGACCGGGTGACGGGTGCCCTCGGGGTAGATGCCCAGAGCCTTGCCCTGGCGCAGCACCCCCACGGCGGTCTCCAAGGCGGTCAAGTCCCTCTGGCCCCGGTGGACCGGAAACGCCCCTGCCGCCCGTATAAACCGGGATAGCCAGGGGTGGATCTCGAAAAGTTCTTTTTTGGCCATAAAGTGGATCTGGCGGCGGCACGAAAGACCCATGGCAAAGATCTCGATGCCGTGGGTATGGTTGCTGGCCAAGATCACCCCGCCGGTATAGGGGACCTGGTCCACATCATGGGCTTCGACCCGAAAGAGAAAGGGGCGGGCCGCGCGTACCAAGCGATAGGCAAATCGATAGACGCCAGTGGCGTCGTGAACAGGAAAGGCCACGGCTTAACCTTTGGGTGGGTGGAGGGGGGTGGGTGGGTGGTTGGGTGGTTAGTTGGTTAGTTGGTTGGTTGGTTGGTTGGTTGGTGACTTTGCTGAAAGAAGGTCAACTTCACCACAAAGAACACAAAGAAACACAGAACTTTTCCTCTGCGTTCTCTGCGAAATCTCTGTGTTCTCGGCGGTTAAATGGCTTTTTTCAGCAGAGTCATTGGCTGGTTAGTTGATGCGTAGAAGTTCGTCGTTGATTTTTGAAAGTAGGCCGACAACCTGCCACACTTCGTCGTCTTCCTGTGGGGGAGGGGCTGGTCGGGGACCGGCGGGGCGGCCGGGATCGTCCAGGGGGCCAGGGAGGGATTCGTCTTGCCAGAGCATGGGGGAACCGTCTTCGTCCTGCAACACGATGGACTGCTCCAGTCCCCAAAAGCGGGCCAAATGGCCGGTCAAATAGAGATAGCGGCGCAAATTGCGTTCCGCGTCCAGCAGGTGGCCGGACTCGTAGGCCATCACCCCCAACTCCTGCCACAGCCGGGGGTTGTCCGGGGCCAGCGCCAACATATAGTTCAATATCTGCATGGCCTTCTCCCCATCCCCCTGGCTGCGATAGACATGCCACAGGTTGTTGAGTATGCGCTCGGCCAGGGTCTGGGGCGTCACGGCCAGGACACCGGCCCGGTGGGAAAGGGTGATGGGCTGTTGAAAGAGCCGGGAGAGATGGGCGGTTACCTCGGTCGTGTCCAACACCATGCCGGTGAAGAGGTCCAGCAGCCACTCGCCCTCTGGGTCTGTGTAGCGGGCCATGAAATGGCCAGGATAGCCCACGCCCTGGATGTTCAGCCCCACGCGCCGCCCCAAAGCCATGCACACCAAGCTCAAGCTGATGGGCAAGCCTGTGCGCCGGGCCAGCACATCGTTGAGAAAGCTGTTCCGGGGATCGTAGTAGTTCTCCCGATTTCCCTCAAAACCAAGGTGTCCGGTCAGCGCGGCCAGAAAGCCCTGGGCCTGGGCCTTGCCGGTCAACCCCTTGGCCATGGCCTGCTCCACCCCATAGGCCAGATCGTCCAACTGCATCTGCACCCGCGCCACATCCAGGTCCGGGTACACCGCCCCGGCGATATAGAGGGCCAACAGCTCCGGGTCTGCCTGGCTCTCCTTTGCCACCTCCCCAGCAAAGGCGTTCAAGAAATCCATCTTCAACCTCCTCATTTGCTATCGTTCAGACAGGGAACAAATAGAACACGGATTGAACGGATCGAACAGGTTTTCACTGATTTTTAGAGTAAGATCCGTTTGATCCGTCACATCCGTCCGATCTGTGTTCTATTTTTAAGACTCACTGAACGGTTTTCTATTTCTTCTTCTTCTTTTTTGCCTTTTTTGTCGATTGTTCCAGGACAGGGGGAACATCCTCTGCTTGGGCCGCCATCTCGCACGCCGCGAATGTCACGCCGCCCAGCTCCCGCTGGCGTTGGATCTCCTGCTGGAAGATACGCCGCATGACGGCCAGGGAGGTGGCATAGGTGGCATCCACGCCAAAGTAGCTCAGACTCTTGCTCAACAACATCTGGCGGCGGCTGATGGGGGTGTCACTGGCATAGTGGATCAGGCCGATGTCGTAGGGGGCGTTGATGAAGAGATTGACGATCTCGTCCGTGGGATAACGTTTGGGGTAGATGTTCTCGTAGATGCCGCTGAGATACGGCCCAGCCTCCATCTCGATATCCGTGTAGCCCTCTTCGTAAAAGACGTGCATAAACTCCCGGTTTTGCAGAAAGGTACCCCGCACGGTGACGGCCTTTTGGTTGTCAAAGACCGTGCCATAGTTGAGGAACCGGGACAGCTCTTGGGCCGAAAAGCAGTTCTTGAAGAGGAAGGAGTTGCTGGAATGCTCGTCATAGACCACGTTGGGGATCATGATATCCCCCACCCGGCCGTTGAGGGTGGCCGCCTTGCCCAGCAGATAGACCCCCAAAATGGCGCTGGCCGCGGTGCTGACCTGGCTGAAAATATGATAGGCGGCCATGCCCAAAGGATAGTCGATGTTGAAGATCAGGGCGTCGCTCTGCTTGAGCAGCGCCCACTCCTCCGGGCTGAAACTGCCCAGACGGGGGTCTAACCACTCCTGGCGCATCTGACGAATATCGATCACCTGGGCCGCCACGTCCAAGCAGTCCGGCTCGTTGATGCGATGCACCCCGGCCTCTTCCTCGTGGCGCAGGGCGTAGGCCAGGGCGGTCGGCTTGTCTTCCCCATGGTCCAGGTAGAGCCGGGAGGTGTAATAGAAAAAGTTGGCCAGTTGAGGGCTATTTTCGGCCTCAAGACGCAGATATTCGCTCCACAGATCCTCCGGGTTCTCGGCCTTGATATAGGCCAGAATGTCCTCCCGGTGGCTGGCCGCAAAGCCAGAGAGCAGATTGGGAATGCTGTGGGTGTTGCTGCTGACAAAGTAGAGGGGGCGATCTTCCAGGTCCAGATCCACGGCCTGGCGGGCCACCTGCTCCCACCAGAACTGCACGGCCCGGCGATAGTCGGTCAAGCCGCTGCCCAACACCCGCAGGCGGATGTCCAGGGGGGCCTGGGCCATCAGCCGGAAATTCTCCATCAGTTGGCGGCCCGGCCAGATCTGGAAGAGCTTGGCGAAATTCTCGGAGTTGAGGTTGAGGGTCTGGCGGATCTCCTCTAGCAGGGCGGCGGGGAACTGGTCCACCGTGCGCTCAAACCTGGCCAGCACCGGCCCCACATCGGCCAGGCTGAGCTTCTGGTGCATCTTGTTCCACTCGATCTGATAGGTCACCAGCGCCGGCAGCAGATCGTCGATGTCGCTGACGCTGGAGATATACGCGGCCAGGGTCTCCCGATCCGGCGAGATGTAATACTTGCGCCGCCGGGCCCGGGCCTTGACCGGTTCCCACGTCCCCACCTGGGGATAGCCCCGGCGCCGGAAGACATCCTCCATCTGGCCCATGACCACTAATTTGACCGTGGGCAGGGTGCTGGGCAGACGCAGGGCGCTGTAGGTCAGGGCTGTGATGTCCAGGTCTGGGTCGCCTGCATGGTAGTGCAGGTTGGAACTCATGGCAATATGGGTCTCCTCCAGGCTGCGCAGGCGGAAGGGGACCGTGCTGCGCAGAAGGGAGTAGTAGGTACGAATATAGAGCTCAAGCTCTTCGTTCACCGCGGTGGGTGTTGTGCGATCCATGGGTGGATTGTCCTTTGCGAAATGGGCAGGCACATTGGAATGCCAGGGTGTAGCAAGATTATTGCCACAGTATAACACGTCTGTGTTTGCTTGGCATGTGGGGGATTGGGGATTGGGGATTGGGGATTT
>CAZKEX010000177.1:0-1643 GCA_964551895.1 uncultured Caldilineaceae bacterium
GGCCGCGGCCTCGGTGATCAACGCCTGGATGCGTTCAACAAAAAGTTGGTCGGCCAGGCTGGTGATCTTGACGTGGCGCATGCGCTTGCCGTCCCCCTCCAGCAGATGGCCGGGGTCGGCCAGTTCGATGCCGGCGGGGAAATGCAGGTTGACCCGGCCAGCGCCTTTGTTGGGCTGAACGGCGCAGAATTGGCCCTCCATGCCGCCGCCAAAGCTAAAGCTGATGATGCGCCAGCCGGTATAGACCCTCTCCCTGGCTTCGGGGACCAAGTCAAAGACCAGGGCACGCACCGCCAAGGCTATCTCTTGCACTGGGGCCGGATAGTTGTCCAAAAACTCGCGTACTTCGATCTCCATGTTGGCCTTCTTTCGTCAACCATCGATCAAAAAAACGACTTTACCGCAAAGGCGCAAAGGGCGCAAAGGGCGCAAAGGATTTAAGAAAAGCTCTTTGTTTTTCTTTGCGCTCTTTGCGCCTTTGCGGTGAACTTCCTGCTTCCTATCGCCGCCGCAGCCGGGAATAGAGCCGGGAAACCAGCTCGGCCCGCAGCTCCACCAGTTCGGGGTAGTCGTAGAAGAAGAGTACCTTCTCCTCGGCGATGGTCTCGCCGGCGGGCTTGGGCTGCATGATGAAGATGGAGAACGCTTCGGCAATGTCCTCCTCTGGGGAGGTGGGAGCGTAGTCCGAGACAAACTGGTCCTCGTACTGTTCGTAGAAGGCGTACAGGGCGTCCTCGGCCTCGTCTTCGTCTTCCATATAGACGATCTCTTCCCATTCGGCGTAGATGTCGCCCCAAAACTGTTCCACAAAATCATCGATATAGGAGCCATCCAGTGCGCAGCCCTCGCCGGGGAAATAGGTGGGGCAGGCATTGAAGGCCTCGTCGTACAGTTCAGCGTTGTCCGGCTCCAGGGCCAGGGCCATGTCTGGGGGGACTTGGTCCGCGTTGAGGGTGAGCAGGTGGGCGTATTCGTGGATCAGGGTGTAGGTCAGATCCGTGGGGTCAGACGCATCCTGGGGATCAACCGAGAGGATCCATTTGGTGGCATCTGCCGGGTCTTGGTGGACCGAGGCCAGGACATTTTCTGGCCCGTCGGTGAAGATGATGAATTGAGAGAGATAGGGTCGCCGCTCTGTGGGGAAGAGGGTGGCAAAATAGACCCAGATTTCCTCGTGCAGCGCCGTGTCCTCTTGAAAAACGACAAGGTCCGATGAAGCTGCACCCAGTTCCGGGTCGAAGATACGGTTGCCATCTACCATGTAGGTGACCAAGGGGATCTCGCCAAATTCGTCGTAATTCTCACTCTCTTCGGACAGGTCTACATCCAGAAAGACCCCGGCCAGTTCAAAGAAGAGATCGATCCAGCCATCCTCTTCGCAAACCCCGTCCTCGTCGCAGACCAACTCTTCATAACAGAGCTGATCCACCTCGTCATAGACCTCGCCGGCCAGACAATCTTCCGGCAGTTCGTAGTAGTCCCAATCACCATCATCGGCCTGGGCGGTTTCAGCATCGTTGCCCATGTCCGTCACGTCCACAAACTCACCTTCGTCGCAGGCGCTCAACACCAGGGCCAGGATCAGAATCAGAATCACCGCCACCTTACTCATTACTCTTTTACTCATTACTCTTTTACTCATT
>CAZKEX010000177.1:1743-9156 GCA_964551895.1 uncultured Caldilineaceae bacterium
TTACTCATTACTCTTTTACTCATTACTCTTTTACTCATTGCTTTACCCAACCTCCCCGGCCATCACCACTGCATCCAAAATCTTCCGATAGCCCGTGCAGCGGCACAGGTTGCCGGTCAGGGCCTCGGCGGCCTCGGCCCGGCTGGGGTGGGGACGTTCCTCCAACAGCTTGGCCCCGCTCATCACAAAGCCGGGGGTGCAATAGCCGCACTGGACCCCGCCGCTCTGCACCAGGGCATCCTGGACCGGGTGCATCTGCTCGATGTTGCCCAGCCCTTCCACGGTGACCACCTCGCTGCCTGCGGCCCGTTCCGCCGGGACCATACAGGCCATCACGGCCATGCCGTCCAAAAAGACTGTACATGCCCCACATTCCCCCTCGGCGCACCCCTCTTTGACCCCCACAAAACCGGCCTCCCGCAGACTGTCCAGCAGGTTCATGTGGCCGGGAAGGTTTACCGGTTGTCCGTTGACCGTGGTGAGTTGCGAGTTGCGAGTTGCGAGCTGCGGGTTGACCGGCCAGACGCCGCCAGTATCCCCCCACAGGGTGATGGGGTGGCCGGACCAGCCGTCCCGCTCAGTGCCGTCCCGCAGTTGACGCAGGAGACGGGCGGTGAGGCTGCGCACCATGCCCCGGCGATAGTCGGCCCCGGCCCGGATGTCGTCGATAGGGCTGGCGGATCTCAGGGCCAACTCGGCGGCCTGGTCGATCACCTCGTCGGTGAGGGCTTTACCCGCCAAGAAGGCTTCGGCTTCCGTGGCCCGACCGATCACCGCGCTCACCGCGCCCAGGCTGATGCGGGCGGAAACAACGGTCAGCAGCTCCCCCTCCCCTGTTCCGGGGGAGGGGGCAGGGGAGGGGGTGAAGGCGACGATCCCGGCGATGCTGACCACGCTGATGGCCTGGGCCTTGCGCAGCCCCAGCTTGATGAAGCTGCCCCGCTCGTTCTCGCCCAACGCCGGGAAGCTGATGCCGACCAAGATCTCGTCGGGCCGCATATCCACCTTGCGGAAGCCGGTGATGAAATCGGCCAAAGCCAGCGTGCGCTCGCCCCGCTCCCCGCTGGCCAAAGTCACCGAGGCGTTCATGGCTATCAACGGCACAATGGTGTCGTTGGCCGGGCTGGCGGTGATCAGGTTGCCGGCCACCGTGGCCCGGTTGCGGATCTGGGGCGCGCCCACTTCCCAACTGGCCCTGGCCAGGGGCAGGGCCTTGGCCGAAATGAGGGGGCTGGCCGCGGCCTGGTTATGGGTGACCAAGGGCCCCAACTGGATGACGCCGTCCACTTCCCGGATCTCGGCCAGGCCGGGGATACGGGTGAGGTCGATCAGGATCAGCGGGCCGCCGTCCGGGGCCGTGCGCACGCCCCGCTCCATCTCCAAGAGCAGATCCGTGCCCCCGGCCAGGATGCAGGCATGGTCGCCGTGTTGGGCCTTAAGGGCCAGGGCTTCGTCAAGGGTGGTGGGGGAGAGGTAGGTTGAGTACATGATTTATTACACCAGTGATTGAAGATCAAGAAGATGGCGAATCTCAATGCCGTCGTCCAAATCATCCCAATAAAGAGCAAAGCCGCCAGGTTCAAGATGCCAGCGATTTCGCTGTTGATCTGTCGCCGCAGCCAACCATCGCAACCAAGAAAATCGTTGCAGAGGCAGGCTGATCAAACGGCCATCAGCTAGCTCAACTTGAAGCGTGTCACCTTCAAATCGAGCGCCAACTGCTTGAACATCCTTTACAGCGTGTTTTGGTCTATCGGCCAAAATAGTCATACCAAGCCTCCCCATCGCTTTGGTCCCATCATCCCCGATGCACGGTCCACGTATGCCGGAAATATTTGGCCGCGGCCAGGGCTTCGTGATAGGCGGCTTCGTCGGGGAAGGTGCGTTGGTCCAGGAGTTGGCCGTACATGTGGACCTGGAATTCATCCACGCCGTAGGGCCAAGGGTCGAAGGTGATGTGGTCGTCGTCAAATCTCATGCGGATGGAGGTGTAGGCGCCGGCCCAGTCCACCGGGCAACTGGGATGGATATAGTCGTTGCCCCAGGGGATGCTGACTTGAAGGCTGGCCCGGTCGCCAAATTGAAGCAGGCGGCTGTTGGCGTCCACCACCTCTGGGGAGAGGGCCGGGCCCAGAATTGGGTCTTGGCCCAGACGGTCCCGCACCCGCTGGGAGAGGGCATCCTGATCCGCCAGGAAAATCTTGGTCAGTTGCAGGTTGTGTTCGTCGTAGGACGAAGAGACCAGGGCGTCTTGATAGAGCAGGGAGGCATGGCGGCTGACCAAAAGCCCTGCATAGGGGTGCTGCTCCAAAGTGCGGCTGATACCCAATCGCCACAAATTCAGCTTGCCTTCATGGTCCGGGTTGCGCAGGAAGTCCATGGGAACCCCATCATCCCGCAGCTTGGGGCTCAGCTCCCAGTCGTACCAGCCGTTGTCGTGCTGGGAGATGGCCAAAATGGTGGGGGAATAGGGCCGAGGCTTGGCAAAGTCGGCGTTGCCCCAATGGCAGCAGAACTGCTCGGCGGTGAGGGCGTGGCTGGTCTGGTGCATGCAGAGCAGCTTGCCCTCGGGCATCTTGCGCACGATCATGGGTCAGTCTCCCCGTTTTCCCAGTTGAACAAAGAGAGCCACCCCCGCGCCCACCCCGGCCAGCAGGCTGAGGAACGACTGCCACCCCCGCTGGCCCAACCAGCCGCCCACCAAAAAGTGGCCGACCATCAACCCCACGCCCCCGGCCACCACGGGCGGCGTGATGGGCGACGCCATCCCCGGCGTGTTGAAGGAGGCTTCCTGCATCTTGTCGATCTGCCCTTCCGTCTGCGCCCGGCTCCAAAACAAAAAGAGGGGCAACAGTGCGGTGGTGAAGAGGGTGGAAAGCGTAAATCGTAACATTAAAATGTATCCCAGGGGGAGGACAATGAGTAAGGAGTAATGCGTAAAAGTTTGGTCGTGAACCTCCTGACGTGACCGGAACAACCAATCACTTCGTCAACCCACATTACTTCATTACTCCTTACTCATTGTCCTCCCCCTTGCAGTTTAGTATCCGTCCGCAAACGTATCGATCATGAGTTTCACATCCCCAAGCGGATAGAGGATGGGGCAGGTGGCGCCGTTGTCCACATAGCGGCGCACCTTGGCCCGCACCTCGTCCGGCGTGCCGCTGGCGGTGATGCGCTCGACCAGGTCGTCGGGGACCAGGTGCATGGCGGCCCGTACCTGTTCGTGGCTGGCCGGCCAGCCCAAAATGGACTGGATCTGCTCCACGATTTCGGGCTTGACGTTGCTGGCCTTGGCGATGTGGGGCTGTTGGGCCAGATATTGGGTCAGCAGTTCCCGGGCGCCGTCCAGGGCTGTCTGTCGGTCTTCGTGGACCGAGCAGACGATCAGTTGGGGGCGGTCGATGTCGTCCAGGGTGCGGCCGGCCCGCTTGGCCCCGGTCTCCAACTGCTCCAAAGCTTGATGGTTATATTCGGGCGAAACGCAGTAGTTTAGCACCGCGCCGTCGGAGATCTCGCCGGTCAACTCCATCATCTTGGGGCCGGTGGCGCCGATCATCAGGGGCACGTTGCGGGGTTCCCGGCGGCCATGCACCACGTCCAGCTCGATGCCGTCCACGTTGTGGAACTCGCCGTGATAGGTGACATTTTCCAGGGCCAACAGCTTGCGCATGACCTCGATGGTCTCCCGCATGGCCAAGAGGGGCTTGCGGCGGTCGATACCCACATTCTTGGCCAGGGGATCCCACCAGGCGCCGATGCCGCAGATGATGCGGTCCGGGGCCAGGTCGTCCAGGGTCAGGAAGGTGGCGGCCAGCAGACCGATGTTCCGGGTCCAGTTGTTGATCACCCCAGAGCCGATCTTGATGCGGTCCGTCACCGCGGCAAAGGCGGCCATGGGCACAATGGCGTCCCGCACCAGCCGACTTTCCGCCTGCCAAACTGCCTCAAAGCCCTTTTCCTCGGCATATTTGGCATACTCCATCCCCTCGCGGATGGGGTGTTTGTCCTGCAAATAGAGGGCAACTCGTGTATATTTTTCTGGCATCTCTTCCTCCTCGGGCTGTTTGGTACATGGATTGGGTTGATGAATTTGGTGACAAACCAACGAAACGCTTGTTTTTTGTTCAAAAAGGTTTACCACAAAGACACAAAGGCACGAAAGGCCACGAAGGGAAGAATTTTTGTGTTCTTTTGTGCCTTCGTCTCTTTGTGGCAAACCTTTTTGACTCTGACTTGGCCAAGTTAGATGCGGGATGCGTGACTGGGCGGAGCCGCCCGGTGGATGATGGGTGTTGGGGGGTTGTGGTGACATGGGGAAGAGATGTCGGGCAACCTTCGGTCATTCTACACCCCAGCCCAAAGAGCGTCAAGGTTGCTTTTCCAAGGGAATGGGCGGGCCGTGCTATAATTCCGCCATGACTCTCGCCCTTTCTGTTGACCCGACCCCCAAAGCCCTCGATCCCGGCGCGGACGCGCATTTTTGGGCGCTGATCCAGGGGCGGCGGTCCATTCGCCGCTACACAGATCAACCGGTGAGCCGGGCCACCTTGGAAGCACTGTTGACCGCGGCATCCTGGGCCCCCTCGGCCCACAACCGGCAACCCTGGCGCTTCTGCGTGGTGACGTCCGACCCGATCAAGCTGGCCCTGAGCCAGCGCATGGCGGCCCAGTGGCGGCAAGACCTGGGGGCGGACGGGGTCGATCCGGCCTTTATCGAGCGCCGGGTGGCCGTCAGCCACGCCCGCATCACCGGGGCCGCAGCGCTGATCGTGCCCAGCCTCACCCTGGCGGAGATGGACGACTATCCCGACCGCCACCGGGCCGAGGCCGAGTGGACCATGGCCGTGCAGAGCGTGGCCCTGGCCTGCCAAAACCTGCTCCTGGCCGCCCACCATTTCGGCCTGGGTGCCTGCTGGATGTGCGCCCCCCTCTTCGTCCCCGATCTGGTGCGGGAAGCGCTGGATCTGCCCGCGGACTGGCATCCCCAGGCGCTGATCACCCTGGGCTATCCCGCCGAGGAGAAGAGCCGAGGGCGAGAGCCCTTGGAGAGCCGGGTGGTGTGGCGGGAGTAGGGGATTTTGGATTGGGGATTTTGGATTTTGGATTGCACTGGCTCGGCCGCGGCACACAATACTCGACACACGATACTCGATATCCACAACACGGAACACACCCCATGACCCAACCCACCGCACACCCCAAACCAAATCTCAACGTCGTCGCCTTGGCCGGGGGGGTGGGCGGGGCGAAGCTGGCCGCGGGCTTGCAGGCCGTGTTGCCCCCGGGCAAGCTGACGGTGATCGTGAACACGGGGGACGATTTCGAGCATTGGGGGCTGAACATTTGTCCGGATCTGGACACGGTGCTGTACAACCTGGCCGGTCTCCACAACCCGGAGATGGGGTGGGGCCGGGCCGGGGAATCCTTCGTCGTGCTGGAGGAGACCGCCCGCCTGGCCGGAGAAGATTGGTTCCGCCTGGGCGACCGGGATCTGGCCCTGCATTTGCGCCGCACCCATTGGCTGCGCCAGGGGGTCTCGCTGTCGGACGTCACCGACCGCCTGCGCCGCAGCCTGGGCGTGCCCTCCACCATCCTGCCCATGAGCGACAGCCCCGTCCCCACCTTGGTCCACACCGACCAGGGGGATCTGCCCTTTCAGCACTATTTTGTGCGCCTGCGCTGCGAGCCTGTGCTGGTTGACCTCAGCTTTGTGGGCGCGGAGCAGGCCACGCCCCCCCAGGCCGCCCTGGATGCCATCCGCAGCGCCGATCTGATCGTGATCTGCCCCAGCAACCCCTACGTCAGCATCGACCCCATCCTCAGCATCCCCGGCATGAGGGCGGCCATCCGCGGCTGCCCCCGCCCGGTGATCGGCGTCAGCCCAATTGTGGGCGGACAGGCCATCAAAGGCCCGGCGGCCAAGATGATGAAAGAGATGGGCGAGATGATCAGCCCCCTCACTGTGGCCGACCATTTGCAGGATATTTTGGACGCCTTTGTGATCGACGACGCCGACGCCGACGTGGCCGGGGTGGTGGGCTTCCCCACCCTGATCACCGACACCATCATGCACGACGACGCCAGCCGGGTGCGGCTGGCCCAGGCAATTGTGGCATTTAGCCAGGAGATCGGGGTGACAAGAGGCGGATTCGCCCTAACCCTCAGCCCGCTTGAGGCGGGTCTATGAGGCAGGACGCCCACAGCGGACTGTGGCTGATCGTGCCGGTCAAGCCCTTTGGCCAGGGCAAAAGTCGCCTGGCCTCCCAGCTTTCGCCCACCGAGCGGGCCGTGGTCAGTCGCCAGATGTTGGTTCACCTGATGGAGATGGCTGCGGCCAGTCGGGTGTTGGCCGGGGTCTTGGTGGTGAGCCGGGATCCCAACGTGCTGGCCCTGGCCGCCGAAGCCGGGGCGATCCCCCTTGAGGAAACCGGGGAGATGGGGGGGGACATCAACGCGGCCTTGGAGCAGGCCACAGCCGCGGCCACGGAGCGGGGCGCCCAGGCCATCCTGGTGCTGCCAGGGGATCTGCCCCTGATCACCCGGCAAGACATCGCCCAACTGGAGCAAAGCCTGCCCAGCCCGGCGGGGATCTGCCTGGCCGAAAGCAAGGACGGGGGCACCAATGCCCTGGCCATGCGCCCCATCGGGGCCATCCCCTTTGCTTTTGGGGTCAAGAGCTTTGCCCGCCACCACAGGCTGGCCCAAGCCGCTGGCCTGCCCATCCACATCATCAGCTCACCCACCCTGGCCGTGGATCTGGACAGTCCGGCGGACCTGTGGGTGATGCAGCAAAAATAAAAAAGAGGCTTCTCATGCAAAAAACCATTGCCCGACTGTTTTGGCCCCTCTACTATCTCCTTGTTCTCGCCCTTGGTATGATCCTGATCAGCGCGTCCATGAACACGCAACAGCCGGCCATGACGGATCTGGATCGCTGGGAGGGGACCATCACCAATATGGACTACAAATCCAGGGGCAAGACCAGCCGCAGCGATGAATGGCTGACCTTCCAGTTGGTGGATGTGCCCTTCATCTTCAAATTTGTCACCAACAGCCGCACCAAGTTCGAGGATGTGGGGGATTCCCTGCTCAAAGGGGGCACGGTCACCATCTGGACCCTCCCCCCCTTGCAGGGCGTAGATCCAGCGGATGCAACCGCCTTCTTGAACATTTGGCAGATGGAAAAAGATGGCGCCACCATGCTCAGCTACGCGGAAAGCGTGGGCCTGGGCCGCATCCGCGGCTTCTACATCGCCATGATGTTCGGCCTGTTGACCATCGCACTCCTAGCCGGACCCATGGCGATCCGGTGGGTGCGGCGGGCGACGGGAGAAAGCAATGAGTAATGAGTAATGAGTAATGAGTAAGAGCGTGGAAGAGCAGTGATCGGCGATCACTGCTCTTCCACGC
>CAZKEX010000178.1:0-9140 GCA_964551895.1 uncultured Caldilineaceae bacterium
CCGGCCGTGGACCCTGCTGACCTTGGGGCCGGACGCCATTGAGGGGGATCTGAATGGCTGTCTGCGCCGGGTGGGGGCGGCGTTGATCGACCTGGGCGGATCTGTTTAAGGCAAAAGGCAAAGTGCAAAAGGCAAAAGGCAAAAGGCAAAAGGCAAAAACATGTGGTCTTGAAACTTATTGGTTGGCCAACACTACTTTTGCCTTTTGCACTTTGCCTTTTGCCTTTTGCCTTTTTTGGAGAAACCATGATCCGCTTCACTTTACCCTTCCTTCCGTTGGCTCGTCTTGCCGCTCCCCTGTTGTTGGCGGCGGTGAGCGCCGTCCTGCTCATGGCCCTGCTCGGTCCGGGTGGAAGCAGCCCGGTGGTCTTTGCCGGTGATCCCATTGGAGATCCGACCTTGACGCCTACCCCGTCGTCTACGCCCACCCTTTCCCCAACCCTGCCCCCCACCATCACCCCTACCGTGACGTCAACCATCACGCCCACCCTCACCCCAACCGCGACCCCCACGCCACCGATCCCGCCCGCCCAGACCGTCTTTTTGCCAGCCATCCAGCGTGCGCCCCTGACGTTTGCCTGCCCCACGACGTCAGACCGCGCCTATGCCGCCGTGCCGGTGGAGGGGTCGCCGGCCGACCACCCGGATGCCGAGCATGGGGATCTCAACCTGGCGCTGCGGGGCTATGCGCCGACCGGCGGTGTGTTGGATCTGGTGGAGATCAACGGACCGATGGATCCGGGGGCGCCCCGGCTGGCTGGCATTTTTGGGGATGGGCGCGTGCCGGTCTTTACCGGGGCTTTCCGGGTCAACGATTGGGATTGGGGCTGCGGGGAGCATGGCTGTCGGGGCGAACCGCTGGGCACACCGGAGGTCACGTTGCTGGAGATGGGCGGCCAGGCTGGCGAGGCGGTTTCTCTGCCCAGCCGGGGGGCGCAGATCTATCCCCACGACTTTGTCGCCCTGGTCCTCTATGCCGAACCGACCCGGCTGACCCTGGTCTATACGAGGGAGGACACGGTGGCCAACGGCTACGCGGTGCATCTGGAAGATCTCTGCGTGGATTCGGCGTTGGTGGCGCTGTATCGGACGCTAAATTTGGCCGGGCGAGGTCAACTGCCCGCCCTGCGCAACGGCGAGGTCTTGGGCGTAAACGGCCCGGATCTGCTCAAAGTGGCCATCCGAGATCGGGGTAGCTTTATGGATCCCCGATCCCGCAAGGATTGGTGGCAAGGGGCGCGGTGAGGAAAGTTGGCCGTGGGTGGGGTATAATGCGAATGGCGAGGGGCGAATGGCGACCCGCTAATCCAAAATCTAAAATCACCAATCCAAAATCCAAAATCCCATGCACCTGATCATCCAAATTCCATGTTATAACGAAGCCGAAACCCTGCCCGTGGTCCTGGCGGAGCTGCCCAAGAGCCTGCCCGGTGTCTCCCGGATCGAGGTGCTGATCATCGACGACGGCAGCACGGACGGCACGGCAGATGTGGCCCGGCAGTTGGGCGTCCACCATGTGGTCAGCCATGCCCGCAACCGAGGCTTGGCCGCGGCCTTCCAGACCGGGCTAAACGCTTGCCTGGAAGTTGGGGCGGATGTGATTGTAAACACGGATGGGGACAATCAATACCCGGCGGATCAGATTGGGCGGCTGATCGGGCCGGTGTTGGCGGGGAAGGCGGACATGGTGATCGGCGACCGGCAGACCGGGCTGATCGAACACTTTTCGCCCATCAAGAAGATGTTGCAAACCTGGGGAAGCTGGGTGGTGCGGGCGGCGTCCAACACCCAGGTGCCCGATGCCACCAGCGGCTTCCGGGCCTTTTCTCGGGAGGCCGCCCTGCGGTTGACCATCCTGACCCGGTACACGTACACGCTGGAGACCATCATCCAGGCGGGCAAGAAGGGGCTGGTGGTGGACCATGTGGCCATCGAATACGTGAATCCGCCCACCCGCAAGTCCCGGTTGATGAAGAATACGTGGAGCTATATCAAGCTCTCCACGGCCACGATTCTGCGCATCTACACCCTCTACGAGCCTCTGCGCACCTTTTCCTACACGGCAGCGCCCTTTTTGGCTGCGGGCATTTTGCTCTTGGCCCGCTTCCTCTTTCTCTACCTCTTCACCGCCCAGGATTCAGCCGGACGCTATTTGCAGTCGGTGACCATCGGCGCCTCCCTGCTCACCGTGGGCTTCCTGATCTTCCTCTTCGGCGTCATGGCGGATCTCACCGCCACCAATCGCTTCCTGTTGGAGGAGATCCTGTATCGTCAGCGCAAGCGGGAGTTGGAGGAGCGGGGGGGCGGGAGCGGGGGCAGGGAGCAGGGATCAATCGCCCAGAATGTAGCGGGTGATGGTGGGGACGCGATCTAGATCTGGATCTTGGCTGACAAGATCAGAGCAGTTTACTTTCTGCATGGCGGCAAGGTGGAGCGCATCTCTGGGGCGAAGAAGGTAGCTGCGCATGTTTTGGTGCATGGCCCGCAGATCAACTGGCGTGACATCAACAAGTATAAGATTGGGAAGTTCCTGAAGTCGAAGTAGTTTTGGTTCAATGTTGGGGGAAAACTCTGCAATCATTTCTTGTTCGTTTTGCCGCAATTTGTCTAAAGGTGATTTTCCATATGCGTCCCGAATAAAGGCAAGCAATAGCCTGTATGCCAATTCGTCAAAGGTAAGAACCGATGTGTACGCCTGGATACCGCCTTTCTGAATTCTGCGTATCAAAGATTTTGCCCTTGAATCGTTCCCGCGCAAAAAGAGATACAGTATCATTGTATCCAGATACAGGATGTCTCCCTGAAATTCGCTAACCGGCGAATTCATTCTGCAAACCTTTGCCAGGTGACGTCAAACGTGTTGAGTTCTTCAAGTTCACCTGCCGAACCAGGGCCGAGAGAACCGGCCAACTCCTCAACGATATCTATCTCTGGGGCATCGGTCGCATAGCGTTCAACAGCTTGGCGCAAATCGCGCAGTTCGCGCTGGATGGCATCGATCCGAAAGAGGATAGCGTCCAGAGATTGCGTTGTGGCCTGACCATTGGATTGCCGGATTGATTGTACGGTCATCTTGTCACCTCCCCTTCTATTCTACCACGTTCACCCATTCCCATCCACACCCAATTCTGTGGCGATGCCCTGCATGGCCTCCAATACCCGTTGCGCGTGTTCGTCAAAGGGGACGCCCAGGGCCTCGATGAAGTGCATGTTCTCTTCCCGGTTGATGGCGGCGGTGAAGGCTTTGTCCTTCCACTTTTTCTTGATCGATTTCAGCTTGACTTCCCGCAGATCCCGGCTGGGGCGGACGTAGGCGCAGGCCAGGATCAGCCCGGTCAGCTCGTCGCAGGCCAGGAGGGCCTTGTCCAGCAGGCTCTCGCTAGGCACGCCCAGGAAGGTGGCATGGGCCTCCACGGCGTGGATCAGTTCTGCCGGGTAGCCCCATTTGCGGAAATAACGTAGCTCCGTGCGGGGATGGCCGTTGTCCAGATCCAGCATATCCGAAAAGCGTTCGTAGTCCAGATCGTGCAACAGCCCGGTGATGCCCCACAGATCCTCGTCTTCGCCATAATGCCGGGCATAGGCGCGCATGGCCGCCTCCACCGCCAGCATGTGACGGCGCAGACTCTCGGACTCCACCCATTCGTTCAACAGGGCATAGGCTTCTTCTCGGCTTGGGAGAGGCATTGGGGTTCCTTTCGAGGTTTTGTGTTGGGTTAAAAAGGGTGTTCACCGCAAAGTCGCAAAGTCGCAAAGTCGCAAAGAAGAAAAGAATCTTTTGAACTCTTTGCGTCCTCAGCGTCTTTGCGGTGAAATCAGTTGTCGATATCAATACTTTCCATACGGAAATCTTTGCCGCCGCTGATCTGGATGCGATGGCTGTCGCATTGGGGACAGAAGGCGGGCACGGGGGGCTTGACCGGGGTCTGTGCGCCGCAATCCAAGCACAGGGCGATGGCCGGTTCCCGGTTAAAGACCAGGGTGGCCCCGGCGGCCAGGGTCTCTTTGCCCAGGATGTCGAAATAGAACTGCACCGAGTCATCCACAATGCTGGAGAGATCCCCGATCACCAGATCGATCTGGTTGATCCTGCGGGCATTTTCTCGCTCAGCGGTCTCTACGGCCAGGTCGATGATGCTTTGGGTGATCGCCAGTTCGTGCATGGGGCTATTTTATCACAGAAACAAAAAAGAGGGGGAGCCGATGAAGTCGGCTCCCCCTCTTTTAGATACAACACTTGTAATCGTTCAGCGAGTCAGAAAAATAGACCACGGATCAGACGGATGTTACGGATCAAAAACGGATTCTTTTTCAAAAATCAGTGAAAATCAGTTTCATCCGTTCAATCTGTGTTCTATTTTGCCTTTGGCTGAACGGGTACTAGCTTTTCCTGCGGTCGGGCAACCGGACTACATCATGCCGCCCATGCCGCCCATGCCCATGTCGCCGCCGCCAGGCATGGGGGCCTCGGGAGCGGGGATGTCTGTGATCAGGGCAGAGGTGGTCAGGATCATGGCCGCGATCGAGGTGGCGTTTTCCACCGCGCTGCGGGTGACCTTGGCCGGGTCGATGATGCCGGCGTCCAGCATGTCCACATAGGCGTTGGCGAGTACGTCGTAACCCGTGGTCATCTTGCCCTCGGCCTGTAGGCCCCGCACCTTCTCGATCACCACCGCGCCCTCCACACCGGCGTTGGCGGCGATCATGCGCATGGGCTCTTCCAAGGCCCGGCGCAGGATCTTGACGCCTGTACCGGCGTCGCCTTCCAGGTGGATGCTGTCCAGGGAGGAGATGGCGTTGATCAGGGCCACACCGCCGCCGGGCACAATGCCCTCTTCCACAGCGGCTCGGGTGGCGCTCAGGGCGTCCTCCACCCGGTGCTTCTTCTCTTTCAGCTCGGTCTCGGTGGCCGCACCCACGCGGATGATGGCCACACCGCCGGCCAGCTTGGCCAGACGCTCCTGCAGCTTCTCTCGGTCATAGTCGCTGGTGCTGTTGTCGATCTCGGCCCGGATCTGGTCGATGCGGCCCTTGATGGAGGTGGCATCACCGGCGCCGCCGATCACCGTGGTGTTGTCCTTGGTGCTGATGATCTTGTCACATTGGCCCAGGTCGTTGATGGTGGCTGTTTCCAGCTTGCGACCCAGCTCCTCGGTGATGACCGTGCCGCCGGTGAGGATGGCGATGTCCTGCAACATGGCCTTGCGGCGGTCGCCAAAGCCCGGGGCCTTGATGGCCAGGGCGTTGAAGGTGCCGCGCAGCTTGTTCAGCACCAGGGTGGCCAGGGCCTCGCCGTCCACGTCCTCGGCGATGATCACGATGTCACGCTTGCCAACCTGAATCAGCTTCTCCAAGATCGGCACCATGTCCTGGGCGCTGCTGATCTTCTTGTCGGTGATCAGGATATAGGGGGAGGCCAGCTCGGCTTCCATGCGCTCGGAATTGGTGACAAAGTAGGGGCTCAGGTAGCCCCGGTCCATCTGCATACCCTCGACGAACTCGGTCTCGAACTCCAGGCCCTTGCTCTCTTCGACGGTGATGACGCCGTCCTTGCCAACCTTGTCCATGACATCGGCGATCAGATCGCCGATCACGGTGTCGCCGGCGGAGATGCTGGCCACCTGGGCGATCTTGTCACGGGAGGCCACCGGGGTGGACATCTCGCGGATGGCGGCGATGATGGCGTCTCGGCCAGCCTCGATGCCCCGCTTGATCAGCATGGGGTTGGCCCCGGCGGTGACGTTCTTCAGACCCTCGGTGACGATGGCCTGGGCCAGGACCGTGGCGGTGGTGGTGCCGTCGCCGGCCACGTCGTTGGTCTTGGTGGCGGCTTCCTTCAGAAGCTGGGCCCCCATGTTCTGGAAGGGATCTTCCAGCTCGATCTCCTTGGCCACGGTCACGCCATCATGGGTGACGGTGGGGCTGCCCCACTTTTTGTCCAGGGCCACGTTACGCCCCTTGGGGCCAAGGGTGGTCTTGACGGCGTTGGCCAGAACATCGACGCCGATCTTGAGGCTACGACGAGCCTCATCGTTGAATAACAGTTGCTTTGCCATGATATCGTTCTCCTTTAGTGCGAATCTTGTTGCCTCGGCTCTACTTTTGTCGTGGCAACGCGTTAGTTACGTTGTTTTTTTGTTCGAAGCTGGCGTGTTACGGAAAATCTTGACGAAAGATTCAGGTAATACCATACCCTATTCGACAACGGCCAGAACGTCAGTTTCTTTCAAAATCAGATACTCTTTGCTATCGATCTTGATGGTGGTGCCGGCGTACTTGGCATACAGCACCTTGTCCCCAACCTTCACATCCATAGGGATGCGCTCGCCACTCTCCTTGCGGCCACCAGGGCCGGCCGCGATCACTTCACCCTGTTGGGGCTTCTCTTTGGCGCTCTCGGGCAGCAGAATGCCGGTCTTGGTGGTCTCTTCCTGTTCCATGGGGGTCACGACCAAGCGGTCGCCAAGGGGTCGAAGATTCATTTCTGATTTCCTCCTGTTGAAATAACTTGAAATTGCGCTGTGTTGAAGTCGTACTGTGTTGAAATCCTACTGGACTACATGATGGGAGCTATCGAATTTGATCGAGCGCCCGTCAGACGTAGCGCTCTTGACACGAATTAGCACTCTCTGGGTGAGAGTGCTAATGTGGGAGTATGATACCGGATAACGAGGGGTATCACCAAATTGCCACCCCCCTAGGATAGGCCATTTGTGTCTATTCTGTGTACGAGGAACGCTAGAGAAGTGTTAGAGTTTTGGGGATCGGGGACCGGGGATCGGGGATCGGGGATTGGGAGATTGGGAGATTGTTTAACCCCGATCCCCGATCCCTGATCCCCGATCCCTGATCCCCGATCCCTGATCCCTAATCCCCGATCCCCAACCCCCAATCCCCGCTCTCGATGTGATCGAGCATCTCCTCTTCCTCCCGCACGTATTCTTCCAGGCGGAAGGCGGCGTAGAGATCTCGGCTGGCGTTGAAATAGCTGCTGGCCTGCTGCCATTCCCGTTGCGCCAACGCCACGTGACCCAGGTTATGTAGGGTGGCGGCCATGTCCAGCCACGCCCCCCGCCGGGCCGAGAGGGCCAGGTCCAGTTCATACCACATCAGGGCCTGGGGGTGATTTTTCAGAGAATAGCCCACGGACCCCAGGTTGTTGTAACAGGTGCTGATCCCCAGCAGATCGTTGACCTGTTGAAAGCCGTCCAGGGCCTGTTGATAGGCGGCGTGGGCCTGGTGTAGCTCGTGTCGGCTTTCCAGCACCAGCCCGATGTTGTTGTAGGCGCTGGCCACCCGCTGGCCATCCGCAAGGCGCTGGGCGATGCGCAGCCCCTTGCGGTGATGCTCCAAGGCTCGCTTGTAGTTTTGCATGCTAAAATAGGCGCTGCCCAGGTTGATATAGGCTGTGGCCAGCTCGCGCTGGTTGCCCAACTGGGCCACACATTCGAAGGCATTCCAAAAGTGGTCCAGGGCCGGGGCAAGCTGGTTGAGGATGCGCTTGGCCGTGCCCAGATCCGTGTGGGCATAGGCCTGGTTGAGCAGCATGTCTCGCTCTTCAAAGATCACCAAGGCCCGGCTCAGATAGCCCACGGCTCTGTCTATATCCCCCTGAAAAAAGTATTGGCGACCGATATTCATGATCAGCCAGCCATAGCTGCCCACATCCCGCAGGGCCAGGCTGGCCACGGCGCCGGCGGCCAGCCAGCGCACAATGCCCGGGGGATGGCGCCAGAAACCATACGGGGCCAAGTTGAGGGCATAGTTGCGGATCAGACGTAGCTCTTCCTTCATGTTCGCCACGCTGTTGCCTAGATCTGGACGGGGGGCGGGCAGACCAAAATCGGCCTGGCTTTCCAAGGGGGCATCGACCATCTCTGGCGGATCCGCCCCCCAAAGCTCCCTGGCCCGATCCAAGCACCAGTCCGCGCCATAGTGGACGTTGCCCCATTCCACATCCATGCCCTGCCACTGTTCCAAGGGCAGACGTTGATAGCCTTCGGCTACCTGTTGATAGTAGATCGCATGGCGGCGTAGCCAGTCGTCCCCCATCTGGAGGGCGTTGTGGACCAGGAATCGGCGCACCACGGGCTGGATGATCACCCGTTGGCGGAAGCCGTCCTTCTCCAACAGTCCCCGATCCACCAGGTCTGAAAGCAACTGGTCAACCTTGGCCTGGTCCCCTAGCTCTGCCCAAAAAAGCTCCCGCAGGGCGGTGAAGGTGGCCCCGCCGGCCGCGTTCACCAGTTGCGCCATGAGGGAACTGGCCTGGGGATAGACGGCCCCAAAGGAGTCCACGGCCAGGGAGGCCAACTCCTGGACGGGGGCCACCCCATCCACCGTCGAAAGCTCCCCCAACGCCCCCAGGATCTCTGCCCAGGAATAATCGAGCATCAACCCAAAGAGAAAGCGCAGCCCCAAGGGACTGCCGCCGCTGATCCGATATAGATCGGCCAGATGGTCCAGGGCGATGGGTTGGGCGGGGCTGGGGGCTTGGGCGGCGATATAGGCGGGCATTTCCGGCTGGGTCAACCCGGCCAGCATCAGCCCCCGATCCTGTACCAGGTCGGCGATCACAGGGTTGCTGGCCCGGTTGATCAACAGCACCCGGGACTGGCCGCCGGATTCCCGCAGGCGGCTGATGATCTCCACCAGGGTGCGCAGTTCCGCGGCCGTGGTCCCAGAAAGCTCGTCCAGGATCAACAGCCGTTTGCGCCGATAGAGCTGTTCTAAAATGGCCGTGTCCCAGCGCTCCACGCTCATGCCAGAGATGGTGGTGCCCAGGACCGTGTCCAAGGTGCGCACGATGTCGTAGAGGCGGAAGCGGTCCTGGCCGGCCGGCCCGACCCAGATCACCCCGTCGGAGAAGTGGCGGATGTTGGCCCAGGCCGCGGCCGTGGCCAGGGTACTCTTGCCATTGCCCTGGTTGCCGGTGATGGCCAGGGCGCTGTTCTGGCCCGGCTGGGTCAGCCAGGTGTGCAGGGTGCGCAGCTCCTCCCGCCGCCCGCTAAAGTGGGCGATCCGGTATAGCCCCAGGTTGTGGAGAATATGCGGTTCTGTTTCCGGCGGATGTCTGGTGAGCATGAGATTCGGTTCGCGTCAGAAGTCATTAAGAATTAACCATCAACCATTAACCATTA
>CAZKEX010000179.1:0-8970 GCA_964551895.1 uncultured Caldilineaceae bacterium
CATATAATCCAGCGGCAGCGTAGGAGCGCCCAACGTCCACAGCGCCGGGGAGATCTGGCTGCGGTGTTCGGTGGCGTGGTTGATCACGTGTTGCAGCAGATCGCCCAGGATCAGGGTGCCCTGGACGCCCCGGGTGTTGGTGAAGGTCACGGTGCGCTGCAAGTCCCCGTCGGTCAGTGACCCCACATAGGTCTGAAATTCGGCGTTGAGGGGGAGCCAGCGAGCTTTGACCGCGGCAAAGTCCGGGAACTCTTCTGCCTTCATCATGCCGGCCGGGCTGCTGCCGTGGATGCGAGAGAGCCAGATCCACTCCGCGCTCATGCTGTGAACCAGGGCGCTGTGGACAGATCCCCAAAACGATCCCCGGTCCAGAAAATACTCGGCGGCGGGCAACTGCGCCACCTGGGGAAACACTCGATCCCAGGCCCATTGGTTATACGCAAAAAGACGACGCATTCGATCGACAGACATAGGTAGCCTCCTTATGCTTGAATTTCATCCACCCGCACGGGCCGACCCAAATGTTGCGATTGGGTGGCGGCCAGGGTGATCTGCAAAGCGGCCCGGGCATCGGACGCCCCACATTGGGGCGCTCGATCCGTGAGTGCGCACTCCACAAAATCGTCGATCTGGGCCGTGTAGGCCGGGCCAAATCGTTCCAGAAAATAGGGCACCACATCGTGGGCGGCGCCGGCGGGGGTCAGGATCAGCAGGGGGGTCTCCTGCAAATAGCCCACCCGCAGGGCCCCCGCTGTGCCCACAATCTCGCATTGGATGTCATAGCCATAGCGGGCATTGCGGCTGGCCTCCATAAAG
Organism: uncultured Caldilineaceae bacterium; assembly: GCA_964551895.1. Lineage (GTDB taxonomy): Bacteria > Chloroflexota > Anaerolineae > Caldilineales > Caldilineaceae > JAGNDO01. Next base: position 817 of record CAZKEX010000179.1, read on the forward strand.
CCCAGCCCGCCCCGGCTGAAGTTGGCCAGGATCATGGCGTTGTCCACATCCCCCACGTCGGCCAGTTCGGGATAGACCAACACCCGGCCCTGGGCATAGACCTGCTCCACCTCGTCGCCCATCAGCCAGCGGCAGATGTCCGCGTCGTGGATGCCCATGTCCACGATGATGCCGCCGCTCTTGGCCGGGTCGGCGTACTCCAGGCTGGTGCGGAAGGGGTCCCGGCTGATGGAGCGGATGGTGACCGGTTCCCCGATCACCCCGGCGTCGATCTGGCTCTTGGCGGCCCGGAAGCCCCGGTCAAAGCGGCGCATGAAGCCGATCTGAAAGGCCACGCCGGCCTTGTCCACGGCAGCCACCATGCGGTCCGTGTCCCCCAGGGTGAGGGCCGTGGGCTTTTCGCAGAAGATGGCTTTGCCGGTCTGGGCAGCGGCGATCACCACCTGGGCGTGGGCGCTGGTGGGGGTGGTGACCAGAACGGCCTGGAGATCCGGGTGGGCCAACAGATCGTGATAGTCCGTGTAGGCCGTGACCCCGGCGAACTGCCCGGCGAGTTTGGCCGCCTCGTCTCCGGCCACATCGCACACGGCCACCAGTCGGGCCTGGTCGCAGCGCTGGGCCACATGCTTGCTGTAGATCTGGCCCATGCGGCCCAGGCCAATCACGCCGATGTTGATGGTAGACATAAGGGTTTCCTATTCGTGGCTGATGCCACCGGTGGCTGAGGCAGGAGGTTGGGGCGTTGAGGTGTGGGGGATCTGTGCGCTGTGCAGAAAGTCCAGTGCCAGGGCCAGGGTGTCGGCTGCTGCAATGGACGAGGTGTCGATGGTCAGATCCGCGGCGGCCCGGGCGTGGGCCAGCCGCTGCCGCTCAACGTCCACATTGGCCTGATCCCAGGACACATCCGGGCGGCGTTGGCGCTGGGCATCCAGGTTGACATCCAAATAGATCAGGATCGCCGGCGGGCGGATGCGCAGCCACAGATCCTGCACCTCTGTATGCTCCTGGCTCGCAGAGCGGGCATTGTACCCCGCCTCGCGCAAATTCCCCACCAAGGTAGACTTCCCCGATGCGCTGACCCCGACGACTTTTACCAGCGGCAGGTCTGTGGTCATGGTTGTGTAGCAGGAACAACGAGTAATGAGTAATGAGTAATGCGTGGGTGTTCGGCATCCTGTGGTTCGGAGATAACGCCCCATCTTCCGATCCCACGCATTACTCATTACTCGTCACTCATTCAAATTCATCCCAAAAATTCATCTACCGCGGCAAGCAACCGCTCCAAATCCGCCCCCGTACACTCGCCCATGTGGCCGATGCGGAAGGCTTTGCCCTTGAAGGGGCCGTAGCCGTCGGAGATCTGCATGTTCTGCTTGCCAAGATGGGCATTGAGGGCCTGGATATCCATGTTTAGGCTGTTGGTGACTTGCGTGACCGTGGGCGAGCGGTAGCCCTCCTCTGCGCCCAGGGCGAAACCCCGGCTCTGTGCCCAAGCCTGGGTGCGCTGGGCCAGGGCGTGGTGACGGGCAAAGCGCTCGGCCAGCCCTTCGGCAAAGATGTGGTCCAACTGCACACTCAACGCCCGCATCAACGAGATGGCTGGGGTGGCCGGGGTGGTGCTTTTGACCAGATATTTCTCCAAAGTCACAAAGTCGAAGTACCATCCCCGCCCTGTCACCCCCTGGGCTTTGGCCAACAGCCGATCGCTGACCGCGGCAAAGGCCAGCCCCGGCGGCACGGCCAGGGCCTTTTGGGACGAACTCAGGCAGAGGTCCAGCCCCCACTCATCAAAAGGGATGTGGGCGCCGCTAAAAGACGACACCGCATCTACCATGATCAGCGTCCCCGGGCTGACGGCCCGCACGGCCGCCCGGATCTCGGCCACGGGGGCGGTGACGCCGGTGCTGGTCTCGTTGTGGACCAGGGTGATGGCCTCCACCGGACCGTCGGCCAGGGCGGCTGTCAGGGCTTGGACCGCCTGGGCCGGTTTCAGGGCGGTGCCCCAGGGCACATCGGCCCGCACCACGCGCTTGCCGCAGCCCACGGCCACATCGTGCCAGCGCTGGCCAAAGGCGCCGCTGACAAAGCAGAGTACCCGATCCTGCACGGCGTTGCGGATGGCGGCTTCCTGCATCCCCGTGCCGCTGGATGCCACCACATAGACCCGGCTGTCGGTGAAGAAGAGTTGGCGCAGTTGGGTTTGAATCTTGGCAAAGAGGGCCTCAAACTCGTCCGAGCGATGGCCGATCATGGGGAGGGTCTGGGCGGCCAGCACGTCCGGCAGCACATCCGTGGGGCCGGGGATGAAGAGGACATTGGCGGGTTTATTGGGTTGGGTTGGGTTGTTTGTTGGCATAGAGTTTGTTGGTTTGTTGGTTTGCTTGTTTGTTTGTTTGAAAAAGATTCGTGTAGATTTGTGTAGATTCGTGGATAGCCCTTACAGGGGGAAACTGACCTGCATTCGGCGCACGTTGTTGGGTCGGTGTTGGGGGGTGATCTTGATGACCAGGACCGTGGCGTCGTCTTGGGGGCGGCCAGCGTCCAGGCGTAGGGCTTCGGCGAGGATACCGTCGGCCAGGGCTTGGGCGGAGAGTTGGTCCTCCCCATCCAGCCGAGCCAAGAGGGCAGCCATAGGCATGGTCCCCCCGCTGCGGGCCCCCGCGCTGTGGATGCCATCGGTGAAAACGACCAGGGTGATGGCCGGGGCCAGGGGCATTTCGGTGATGGCCGGTTTGGTGTTGGGATGGATACCGATGGCCTCGGTGGGCTCGTCCAGCCAGAGGGCCTCCTGGCCCCGGCGCAGCCAGACCGGGCAGCGGCTGTTGCGGCTGATCACCAGGGTGCGAGTGGCCATGTCGATGCTGACAATGTGCAGCTCGGCGCTGACCTTGCCGCCTCGATGGGTGCGCAGATAGTCGTGGGTGGCCCGGGCCACCGCCCCATCCCGCACCCCCTCGGCCAGCAGGCTGATAGCTTTGCGGACTACGATATTGCTGATGGTCTTGGCGCTGCGCCCGCTGCGTTGACCGTCGGCCACCACCACGCTCAACCCGCCGTGGGGACGCTCGACGATCTCCACGGTGTCGCCGCTCTCGCTGGTGGCATATTTGCCCACTTTGGCCACGGCCAGATCGACGGCCAGGGGGGTGGACGAGAGGGCGGGAGAGAAGGCAGGTTGATCTGAGAGAAGAAAGGTCATGGAACAGGAATACCCTCGGGGTTCTCCATCGCGATGGCAATCCACCGGTCCAATGCCGCCTTCAATGCCTGTTTACTCACGGGCTTGCTGACATAATCATCCATCCCCGCCGCCAGACAGCGCTCCCGATCCCCTTGCATGGCGTTGGCCGTCATGGCGATGATGGGGATGTGGCTGCCCCGTTGGCGCTCTTGCTGGCGAATGGCCCGAGTGGCCGCAAATCCATCCATGTCGGGCATCTGGCAATCCATCAGGATGACGGTGTAGCGATCTGAATCGGCGGCCATCTCCTCCACCGCAACCCGTCCGCTGCTCACGGCGTGGGAGGTAAAGCCCATCTGCTTGAGTTGAAGTTGGGCCAATTTCTGGTTGACCGCGTTGTCCTCTACCAACAGAATGACGGTCTCTTTTTCTGGCATTGGCGTTACGCCCGGTGATGTCTCTGGCGTTGTCCCAGGCGTTGTTCTTGACGTTGTTTTTGGCGTTGTCTCTGGCGGCTTGGCTGATTCGGGCGTCTCCCCTGGCTTTGTTTCGGGTGTGGCCTTGGGTCTAACAGCCTTGGCAGAGTCGCCGGACTGACTGTTTATCTTTGTTTGGGTGGAGAAGGGGAGCGGCGGCAAGGGGGAGACCGCTCGAAATTGGCTTTTCTCGTCTTGGCGCAGCAGGGTGGCCTCGGTCTCTGGGTCGGCCTCGCTCAAAATCACCGTAAACCAGAAGGTGGACCCTGCTCCCGTGGTGCTGTCCACACCGATCTGGCCATCCATCAGCTCCACCAAGCGCTTTGAAATGGCCAGCCCCAACCCCGTGCCCCCATACCGCCGGGTGATGGATCCATCCGCCTGGGTGAACGAATCGAACAGGGTGGGCTGGGCGCTGGCAGAGACACCGATGCCCGTGTCGGCGACGGAGATAAAGATCTGGGCCTGGCCGCCCATGCGCTGCTTCAACTCTGCCACCACATCGATGCGCCCGGTCTCGGTAAACTTGAAGGCATTGCCCACCAGGTTGATCAACACCTGGCGCAATCGGCCTGGATCCCCGATCACCACGTCGGGGATGGCTGGGCTCACCTTGACGCTGAAGGCCAGGGATTGCTCGACCGCCTTGGGGGCAAACAGTTCCCGCACGCTGCCGAAGATGCCACGCAAGGAGAAGGGTGTGGCCCCAAGGATCAGCTTGCCCGCCTCGATCTTCGAGAAATCTAAAATGTCGTTGATGATCTCCAACAGGGCAAAGGCCTCGTTGCGCACAATGCTGGCAAACTCGACCTGTGTTTCGTCCAGCCCGGTCTCCAAAAGCAGCTCGGTCATGCCGATGATGCCGTTCATGGGGGTGCGGATCTCGTGGCTGACCGTGGCCAAGAAGTCGGACTTCAGCCGGGAGGCTTCCAGGGCCTGATCTCGGGCCAGGGCCAGATCCGTCTCTGCCCGCTTTCGCTCGCCGATCTCCTGTTTTAGCAGAATGTTGGCCCGATAAAGCTCGACCGTGCGGTCGGCCACACGCATTTCTAGCTCATCGTACGCACGCTGCAACTCGGCCTTGGCCTTCACTCGCTCGGTGATGTCCGTGGCCACGCCGATCACCCCGCTGATCTGGCCGGAGTCATCCCGCATGGGCAGTTGCTGGGACTCGAAGACCCGCTCCCCGATCTCCAGCACCGCGGTGAACGCTTCGCCAGCCTGGGCCCGGCCGGCCCCTTCGATCAGGGAGGGCATGCCCTCGGCCAGGGCAAAGACCGATCGCCCCACCAGCTCTTCCGAGGTCAGGTCGAGCAGTTGCAGCCCCAAGCCTTCGATCAGGGTGAAGATCCCCTGATCGTCCAGAGCAAAGAGGACAATTGGGGCGTTGGAGACAACGGTTTGCAGCAGGTGTTCGCTCTTTTGCAGGGCGGCCTGGGTCTGTTGGCTGATGGTCAAGAGATAGGCTCGTTCTGCGTCACGTAGCCGCTTCTTTTCCAGCGCCGCCTCTACCCTGGCCCGCAACAACACCCGGTTGATGGGCTTGGGCAGGAAATCCTCCGCCCCCAACTCCACGCAGCGCACAATGCTCTCCAACTCATCCAGGGCCGAAACCACGATCACCGGAATGTCCCGCAGGTGTGACTCTTCCCGCTTGGCCTCCAGGACCTGAAAACCGTTCATCTTCGGCATCATGATGTCCAGCAGCATCAGGTCAAAGCCGCCCTCTTCCAGTTTGGCCAGGGCGTCACGCCCATTGTCCACAACCACCACCTTGTGGCCCATGGACATGAGCAGACGGCTGAGCAACTCGCGGTTGTGCTCAACGTCGTCAACGACCAGGATGGTGCCATGTTGAAACGTCGGTGTTAAATTCATAGAGATTACGTTTCAAGAAGATGATGTTGGAGGGCGAACGCAACCGCTTCTGTGCGGCTGGTCGCATGTACTTTGGAGAGAATGTTGCTGACATGAAAGCGAGCCGTGGCGGTGCTGATGGTCAACTGTTGGGCAATTTCCGGGTTGGTCATACCTTTGGCCATCAGCGCCAACACTTCAAATTCTCGCTTGGTCAGATCGCTTCCCGGCTTGGGGCCGCGTCGGGTGTCATCGATCAGCGCCTGGGCCGCGTCCGGCGAGAGGGTTGGCTTGCCCTGATAGGCGGATCGGATGGCGTTGGCCAGTTCGGTGGACGAGACATCTTTGAGCAGATAGCCGATGGCCCCGGCCCTCAGGGCATCCTGTACCATGTTGTCTTCTTTATAGCTGGTCAAGATCAGGATGCGGATGGCGGGATCTCGTTCCAGGATTGCCTTTGTGGTGACCACGCCGTCCATCTCTGGCATCAGCATGTCCATCAAGATCACATCCGGGGCGGCCTGTGTGAGCATGGCCAGGGCGCGCGAGCCGCTGGCGGCCTCGCCGGCCAGTTCCAGATCCGGGACCACGCGCAGAAACGCACTCAATCCACTACGGATAACCGGATGATCGTCGATCACCATCACACGAATTTTGGAGGAATTAGTCATGAGGTCTCCGTGTCGGCTGAAATGTTGGCTTCTTCGTCGGATAGGTCGTCAGGTAGGTCGCTGGCCGTCAGCTCGGGTTCGTCATAGGGCCAATAGACAGAAACGATAGTCCCCTCATCGGGTTGGCTGGTGATTGCCAGGTCGGCGCCAATTGCCTCGGCACGTTCTGACATAATACCCAAGCCCAGGCGATCGCGCAAGGCCTGTTGTGGGAAAAATCCCTTTCCATCGTCCAGAATGGCCAGCCGCACGCCAACCTCGCCACAGGCCAGATGGATCTTGAGTTGGGTGGCGTCTGCGTGTTTGACCGCGTTGTTCAGCGCCTCTTGGGTGATGCGATACAGGGCGATCTTTACATCCACGGGCAAACCTTGATAGCCTTCGATCTCCACGGTGACGGGCAGACGGGCTCGGCCCGCAATGGCGTTGCGCAGTTGTTGAAGCAGGCTGGGCAACTCAGCCTCGGCCAGGGCTGTCGGGCGCAATTCCAACAGGAGGGCGCGCATCTCGGCCAAGGCCCCCTTGGAGAGATCCCGCAGCTCGAACAGCCGCTGCCGCCCTTCGACAGGGTCGATCTCCCACAGGCTGGGCAGCACTTCAGCGATCAGGCTGGCAGCAAAGAGGGTCTGGCTGACCGCATCGTGGAGTTCCCGGGCCAGGCGGTTGCGTTCGGCGGCCGCGGCGTTCTCCGCGGCCTGTTGACGCAAACGGCCCTTTTCCAGGGCCGCGTCCACCCGGGCCCGCAGCAGGACCGGGTTAAAGGGCTTGGTCAGATAGTCATCCGCCCCCAGTTCGATACAGCGCACCACACTGTCCAGGTCATCCAGGGCTGAGATCACGATCACCGGCACAGAGACCAGGTCGGGATCCGCGTGCATGAATTCCAGAACCTGAAAGCCGTTCATCACGGGCATCATAATGTCCAGCAGGACTAGATCGAAGGACGCGTTGGAGACGGCCTCCAAGGCGGCCCGGCCATCCGCGGCCCCTGCCACAGAATGGCCCTGGCGTTGCAGCCGGCGGATCAAAACATCCCGGTTGATGGGATTATCGTCAACAACTAGGATATGTCCGATCTCTTTGCTCATAGTGTGGGCGCTCGGTGGGTGATGGGTGGATGATGGGTGGGTGGTTGATAGGGTGTTGGATGAGGTGGCCGGGTTGAATCTGTGGTCATGGTATTGCCAAGAACAGGGATATTATACACCTTTTGTGCCTGTTTGGCCTCAAAACCGTGTCATCTCAATAAACCGGGGAGAAACTGAGTTTTTTTGGGATCGGGGATCGGGGATCGGGGATCAGGGGCCGGGGATCAGGGATCGGGGATCAGGGCCTTATCCGATCCCCAGTCCCCAATCCCTGATCCCCGATCCCTGATCCCCGGCCCCCGATCCCGTAGATCACTCGAATTACCTCCTCCAACGGCGGGTCGGAGATGTTGATGTCCACGACTTCGCCGGCGGCGGAGAGGCGGGTGATGACGCCGTCGATGGGGGTGGTTTTGGTGTCGAAGCCCAGTTTGACCCCATATTTGCCCACTTTGAGGATCTCCGTCCCGGCCAGGGTGAAGTCCGCGGCCACGGGCTGGGCATAGCGCACCTCCACCAGTTTGTTGGTGAGATAGTGGCGTTTGAGCGCGGAGACCCGGTCCTGATAGACGATCTGGCCGTGGTTGACGATGATCACCCGCTTGCACAACGCCTCGATATCCCCGGCATCGTGGGAGGTGAGCAGCACGCCCACGTTCTCCGCCCCGTTCATGGCCCGGATGGTCTCCCGGATGCGCTGCTTGGCCACCACATCCAGGCCGATGGAGGGTTCGTCCAGCAGGATCAGCCGGGGGGCGTGGAGCAGGCTGGCCGCGATCTCGCAGCGCATACGCTGGCCCAAGGAGAGCTTGCGCACAGGGGTTTCCAGCAGGTCCCGGATCTCGAAGGCGTCGGCCAGGAGGTCGATGCGCCGCCGGGTG
>CAZKEX010000180.1:0-8939 GCA_964551895.1 uncultured Caldilineaceae bacterium
CTGACCGAGGACTATCCCCTCCATGTCCACTGGATGAAGGGGCACACCGGGGGTGGGGAATGGGGCCAGCGAGTGCGGGATTGGATGGACGCCAACGATGCCCTGCGCCAGCATGTTTTAGAGCGATTGGCGGCGGACGGCCCTCTAGCCAGCGGCGACTTCGAGGATATGGCCATCGTGCCCTGGGAATCCACCGGCTGGAACGCGGGGCGCAATGTCACCCGCATGTTGGCGTTTCTGAACGGTCACGGCCAGGTGCTGGCGGTGGGGCGGGTGGGAAACAACAAGTTTTGGCATCTGACCGAGAAGTGGCTGCACGAGTGGGCGGATCATCGACCCTGGCCCCAGAAACAGGTGGTGCGGACATCCATCGAACACAGTCTGCGGGGGCTGGGGGCGGGGACGGCCAAGCAGATCAAAAACCACTTTCTGCGCGGACGATATCCAAATCTGGCCGCGCATTTGAAGGCTTTGGTGGCCGACGGCACGATTGTGCCCGTGCAGGTGATGGACGACCTGGGCCAGCCCATCAAGGACGATTGGTACGTCCACGCCCAGGATCTGCCCACCCTGATCGGCCTCAGCCGGGGCGAGGGGTGGCTGCCCCGCACGGTCTTCCTCTCTCCCTTCGACAACCTGATCGCCGACCGGGATCGTACGCAACTGCTGTGGGATTTCTATTACCGCATCGAGATCTATGTGCCAGCGGCCAAGCGCCAATACGGCTATTACGTCCTGCCCATCCTCCACGGCGACCAACTGATCGGGCGCATGGATTCCAAGCTGGACCGCAAGAGTGGGGTCTACGCGGTCAACGCCCTCTATGTGGAGCCGGGCGCGCCTGTGGATGACCTCACCGGGCGGGCGATTGGGGCCTCTTTGGCCGAGTTGATAGAGTTTATCGGGGCGAAACGCGTCGAGTACGGGGAGAATATCCCACAGATTTGGCGACAGCATCTTCCGGCCAGCAACTAAGGAGTTCGTCCATGTTCCCGCTCAAAGACCTAAACCCAACCCGGCGCTTTCCCGTCCTGACCTATGTGCTGATCGGCCTGAATATCCTGGTCTTCATCTGGGAGCAGACCCTGTCGCCGGACGCCCTGCAGAGCGCCTTCATGACCCTCTCCGTGGTCCCGGCCAATGTGACGGCCAACCCCTTCAGCGTGGAGACGGTTTTGGACATGGCGCGCAGCATGTTCTTCCACGGCAGCCTGGCCCACATCGGCGGCAACATGCTCTATCTCTACCTCTTCGGCGACAACGTCGAAGATCGCCTGGGGCGTCCCCTCTTTTTGGTCCTCTATTTTGCCAGTGGATTTGCGGCTGCCCTGGCCCAAGTGATGATCGATCCCGGCTCGACGATCCCTTTGGTGGGGGCCAGTGGGGCGATTGCCGGGGTGCTGGGGGCGTATCTGGTCCTCTATCCCACCGTGCGGGTGCGGGGAATTGTGCCCATTGGCCGCATCTCCCGCATGGCCGAGTGGCCGGCGTGGGCCGTGCTGGCCCTCTGGTTTGGGTTGCAGTTGATCAATGGGGTGGGATCTTTGGGCATGGGCGCGGCGGCGTTGGGGGGCGGCGTGGCCTTTTTCGCCCATGTGGGCGGCTTTGTGCTGGGGGTTCTCTTCACCGGGCTGTTTGTGTTGGTGATGCCTCAACCACCCGTGGTCCAACGCCAAGGTATGCTCTACGATCGGGCCCGCCGTTATCGTTTCTGATGGCTGGCCGTGTAAGACGATAACCTCGAAATTTACTTAAGACTCTGCTGAAAAAAGCCATTTAACCGCCGAGGGCACAGAGATTTCGCAGAGAACGCAGAGGAAAAAATCTTGCTTTTCTTTGCGTTCTTGGCGGCTTTGCGGCGAATTTGACCTTTTTTCAGCAGAGTCACTTAAACCTCAAGCCACCGCCACCACGCTCACCGGACAGACCTTCAGCTCCGCGGTGTGGGTGTTGGGGTCGTAGCCGCCGCCGGTGAGGACGTTGATGGGCACGTCGTTGAAGGCAAAGCTGGCAAAGACCGTGCCCCGTGGCGAGCGGGGGGTGGCCTCCACTTTGATGCGCACGCGACCCCGGCGGCTACGCATCTCTGCCCAGCCGCCGTCGGTGAGACCCCAGGCCATCACGTCGTCGGGATGCACCTCCAGGGTCTCCTCGGAGAGCAGATAGTTGATGCCATGTGCCCGTCCGGTCTGGGTGCGGGTGTGATAGCTCTCCAGCCGCCGCCCGGTGGTGAGCCAGACCGGGTAGACGTCGTCGATCACCTCCGCCGGATCCCGGTAGCTGATCACGTTGAAAAGACCCCGCCCGTTGAGAAATTCATCCTCGTGCAACCGAGGCGTGCCCGGATGCCCCCGGTAAGGGATCGGCCACTGATAGCGCCCGTCCGCGATCAGATCCCAATCTACCCCGGCGTAGATGGGCGAAAGGGCGCAGATCTCGTTGAAAACGTCCTTGGCAGAGGTGTAGTCAAACCCTGAAGCGCCCAAGCGCTGGGCCAGTTGGCTGAGGATCCACCAATCGGGCTTGGCTAGGCCGACGGGCGTCACGGCCTGGCGCACCCGCTGGATACGCCGCTCCGTGTTGGTGAAGGTGCCGTCCGCCTCGGCCCAGGCCGCGGCCGGCAGCACCACATCGGCCAGGGCCGCGGTCTCCGTGAGGAAGATGTCGATCACCACCAGGTGATCCAGGGACTTCAGGGCATGTTCGGCGTGATGGCGGTCCGGGTCGGAGACCAGGGAGTTCTCCCCATCGATGAGCATGGCCCGGATCTCGTTTCCGGCCTGCTGGAAGGCTTCGACTTTGGTGATGCCCTTGGCCAAGTCCATCTCCCGCCCGTAAAGACGGCTAAACTCGGCCTGGTTGGCCGGGTCGGTCACAGGCCGAAAGCCCACGTAGTTGTTGGGCAGCGCGCCGCTGTCCCCGGCCCCTTGGATGTTGTTCTGCCCCCGCATGGGGTTGAGCCCGGTCCCCTCCCGGCCAATGTGACCGGTCATCAGGACCAGGTTGCACAGGCTCTGCACGTTGTCCACGCCGCAGATGTGTTCGGTGATGCCCAAGGTGTAGTAGATCGCCCCCCGCTCCGCCGTGGCGTACCAGATGGCGGCCTGCTCGATGTCCTTGGCCGGCACGCCGGTGATGGTCTCGGCCCATTCCGGGGAGAAGGGCCGGATGTGGGTCAGGAAGTCCATGGCCCCGGCGGTACGGTCCTGGATAAAGGCCTCGTTGACCAGCCCTTCCCGGGCGATCACATGGGCCATCCCCAAAAGCAGCGCCACGTCCGAGCCGACCCGGATGGGCAGGTAGAGGTCGGCCATCTCGGCCAGGCGGATGCGCCGGGGATCGGCCACGATCAGCTTGGCCCCCTTGGCGATGGCCTTTTTGAGCCGAGTGGCGGCGACCGGGTGGGCCTCGGTCATGTTGGTGCCGATGCAGAAGATCACGTCGGGCTTTTCCATGTCCGCCAGGGGGTTGGACATGGCGCCCCGTCCAATTGCTGCCGCCAGACCGGCGACGGTGGGGGCGTGTCAAGCACGGCTACAGTTATCGATATAGTGGGTGCCGAAGTTGGCCCGCATGAACTTGCCCACCAAATAGTCGGCTTCGTTGGGCGTACGGCCCGAGGCAACCGCATAGATGCTGTGGCGTCCGTGGTCCCGCTCGGCCTTGCGGAAACCGTCCGCGGCCGCGGTCAAAGCCTCGTCCCAGGTGGCCGGGTGCAGCGCGCCGTCCGCGCCCCGGATCAGGGGCGTGGTCAGCCGGTCCGGGTGCTGGACATAGTCATAGGCGAACTGGCCCTTGACGCACAGCGCGCCCTCGTTGGCCGGTCCATCCATGGCCGGCTGAATGCCGATGATGCGATTGTCCCGCACCATCACATCCACAGAGCAGCCCACGCCGCAATAGCCGCAAATTGTGCGGGTTTTGGTGATTGGGGTTGTTTGCATTGGTTGTCTCGTTTTCTTGAACTGGGAGATTGGGCGATTGAGAGATTGGGAGATTGCCGGCAATCTCCCAATCTCTCAATCGCCCAATCTCCCAGTTCAAGAAAACGAGACAACCAATGCAAACAACCCCAATCACCAAAACCCGCACAATTTGCGGCTATTGCGGCGTGGGCTGCTCTGTGGATGTGATGGTGCGGGACAATCGCATCATCGGCATTCAGCCGGCCATGGATGGACCGGCCAACGAGGGCGCGCTGTGCGTCAAGGGCCAGTTCGCCTATGACTATGTCCAGCACCCGGACCGGCTGACCACGCCCCTGATCCGGGGCGCGGACGGCGCGCTGCACCCGGCCACCTGGGACGAGGCTTTGACCGCGGCCGCGGACGGTTTCCGCAAGGCCGAGCGGGACCACGGACGCCACAGCATCTATGCGGTTGCCTCGGGCCGTACGCCCAACGAAGCCGACTATTTGGTGGGCAAGTTCATGCGGGCCAACTTCGGCACCCACTATATCGATAACTGTAGCCGTGCTTGACACGCCCCCACCGTCGCCGGTCTGGCGGCAGCAATTGGACGGGGCGCCATGTCCAACCCCCTGGCGGACATGGAAAAGCCCGACGTGATCTTCTGCATCGGCACCAACATGACCGAGGCCCACCCGGTCGCCGCCACTCGGCTCAAAAAGGCCATCGCCAAGGGGGCCAAGCTGATCGTGGCCGATCCCCGGCGCATCCGCCTGGCCGAGATGGCCGACCTCTACCTGCCCATCCGGGTCGGCTCGGACGTGGCGCTGCTTTTGGGGATGGCCCATGTGATCGCCCGGGAAGGGCTGGTCAACGAGGCCTTTATCCAGGACCGTACCGCCGGGGCCATGGACTTCCTGACCCACATCCGGCCCTTCTCCCCGGAATGGGCCGAGACCATCACCGGCGTGCCGGCCAAGGACATCGAGCAGGCCGCCATCTGGTACGCCACGGCGGAGCGGGGGGCGATCTACTACACCTTGGGCATCACCGAACACATCTGCGGCGTGGACAACGTGCAGAGCCTGTGCAACCTGGTCCTGATGACCGGTCACATTGGCCGGGAGGGGACCGGGCTCAACCCCATGCGGGGGCAGAACAACATCCAAGGGGCCGGGGACAGCGGCGCGCTGCCCAACAACTACGTGGGCTTTCGGCCTGTGACCGACCCGGCCAACCAGGCCGAGTTTAGCCGTCTTTACGGGCGGGAGATGGACTTGGCCAAGGGCATCACCAAAGTCGAAGCCTTCCAGCAGGCCGGAAACGAGATCCGGGCCATGCTCATCGATGGGGAGAACTCCCTGGTCTCCGACCCGGACCGCCATCACGCCGAACATGCCCTGAAGTCCCTGGATCACCTGGTGGTGATCGACATCTTCCTCACGGAGACCGCGGCCCTGGCCGATGTGGTGCTGCCGGCCGCGGCCTGGGCCGAGGCGGACGGCACCTTCACCAACACGGAGCGGCGTATCCAGCGGGTGCGCCAGGCCGTGACGCCCGTCGGCCTAGCCAAGCCCGATTGGTGGATCCTCAGCCAACTGGCCCAGCGCTTGGGCGCTTCAGGGTTTGACTACACCTCTGCCAAGGACGTTTTCAACGAGATCTGCGCCCTTTCGCCCATCTACGCCGGGGTAGATTGGGATCTGATCGCGGACGGGCGCTATCAGTGGCCGATCCCTTACCGGGGGCATCCGGGCACGCCTCGGTTGCACGAGGATGAATTTCTCAACGGGCGGGGTCTTTTCAACGTGATCAGCTACCGGGATCCGGCGGAGGTGATCGACGACGTCTACCCGGTCTGGCTCACCACCGGGCGGCGGCTGGAGAGCTATCACACCCGCACCCAGACCGGACGGGCACATGGCATCAACTATCTGCTCTCCGAGGAGACCCTGGAGGTGCATCCCGACGACGTGATGGCCTGGGGTCTCACCGACGGCGGCTGGGCAGAGATGCGTAGCCGCCGGGGTCGCGTGCGCATCAAAGTGGAGGCCACCCCCCGCTCGCCACGGGGCACGGTCTTTGCCAGCTTTGCCTTCAACGACGTGCCCATCAACGTCCTCACCGGCGGCGGCTACGACCCCAACACCCACACCGCGGAGCTGAAGGTCTGTCCGGTGAGCGTGGTGGCGGTGGCTTGAGGTTTAAGTGACTCTGCTGAAAAAAGGTCAAATTCGCCGCAAAGCCGCCAAGAACGCAAAGAAAAGCAAGATTTTTTCCTCTGCGTTCTCTGCGAAATCTCTGTGCCCTCGGCGGTTAAATGGCTTTTTTCAGCAGAGTCTTAAGTAAATTTCGAGGTTATCGTCTTACACGGCCAGCCATCAGAAACGATAACGGCGGGCCCGATCGTAGAGCATACCTTGGCGTTGGACCACGGGTGGTTGAGGCATCACCAACACAAACAGCCCGGTGAAGAGAACCCCCAGCACAAAGCCGCCCACATGGGCGAAAAAGGCCACGCCGCCCCCCAACGCCGCCGCGCCCATGCCCAAAGATCCCACCCCATTGATCAACTGCAACCCAAACCAGAGGGCCAGCACGGCCCACGCCGGCCACTCGGCCATGCGGGAGATGCGGCCAATGGGCACAATTCCCCGCACCCGCACGGTGGGATAGAGGACCAGATACGCCCCCAGCACCCCGGCAATCGCCCCACTGGCCCCCACCAAAGGGATCGTCGAGCCGGGATCGATCATCACTTGGGCCAGGGCAGCCGCAAATCCACTGGCAAAATAGAGGACCAAAAAGAGGGGACGCCCCAGGCGATCTTCGACGTTGTCGCCGAAGAGGTAGAGATAGAGCATGTTGCCGCCGATGTGGGCCAGGCTGCCGTGGAAGAACATGCTGCGCGCCATGTCCAAAACCGTCTCCACGCTGAAGGGGTTGGCCGTCACATTGGCCGGGACCACGGAGAGGGTCATGAAGGCGCTCTGCAGGGCGTCCGGCGACAGGGTCTGCTCCCAGATGAAGACCAGGATATTCAGGCCGATCAGCACATAGGTCAGGAGGGGAAAGCGTCGGGTTGGGTTTAGGTCTTTGAGCGGGAACATGGACGAACTCCTTAGTTGCTGGCCGGAAGATGCTGTCGCCAAATCTGTGGGATATTCTCCCCGTACTCGACGCGTTTCGCCCCGATAAACTCTATCAACTCGGCCAAAGAGGCCCCAATCGCCCGCCCGGTGAGGTCATCCACAGGCGCGCCCGGCTCCACATAGAGGGCGTTGACCGCGTAGACCCCACTCTTGCGGTCCAGCTTGGAATCCATGCGCCCGATCAGTTGGTCGCCGTGGAGGATGGGCAGGACGTAATAGCCGTATTGGCGCTTGGCCGCTGGCACATAGATCTCGATGCGGTAATAGAAATCCCACAGCAGTTGCGTACGATCCCGGTCGGCGATCAGGTTGTCGAAGGGAGAGAGGAAGACCGTGCGGGGCAGCCACCCCTCGCCCCGGCTGAGGCCGATCAGGGTGGGCAGATCCTGGGCGTGGACGTACCAATCGTCCTTGATGGGCTGGCCCAGGTCGTCCATCACCTGCACGGGCACAATCGTGCCGTCGGCCACCAAAGCCTTCAAATGCGCGGCCAGATTTGGATATCGTCCGCGCAGAAAGTGGTTTTTGATCTGCTTGGCCGTCCCCGCCCCCAGCCCCCGCAGACTGTGTTCGATGGATGTCCGCACCACCTGTTTCTGGGGCCAGGGTCGATGATCCGCCCACTCGTGCAGCCACTTCTCGGTCAGATGCCAAAACTTGTTGTTTCCCACCCGCCCCACCGCCAGCACCTGGCCGTGACCGTTCAGAAACGCCAACATGCGGGTGACATTGCGCCCCGCGTTCCAGCCGGTGGATTCCCAGGGCACGATGGCCATATCCTCGAAGTCGCCGCTGGCTAGAGGGCCGTCCGCCGCCAATCGCTCTAAAACATGCTGGCGCAGGGCATCGTTGGCGTCCATCCAATCCCGCACTCGCTGGCCCCATTCCCCACCCCCGGTGTGCCCCTTCATCCAGTGGACATGGAGGGGATAGTCCTCGGTCAGTACGAGGGACGCCGCATGGGCCCACGCCTCGAAGATGGCCCGGTCTTCCTGCTGAAGTTGGTCCAAGAGTCCGGGATCGAACGGCCCCAGGCGGCTCCACAGCACCAGCAACTGCGTCCGCTCCACGGCGCGCAGGGGGTCGATCTGTACACAGCGCAAGGAGCGGAAAAGATCCAGGATGCCGTCTGCGGTGGCGGGCGGGCGCGGTCCGGCAAGCCGTTGGCGGGTCACCGCCAGGCGGCGGATGTCGGTTGCGGTGAAGGTGTGGGGCAATGAAGTCTTCATCTCAGACATCGGTCGCCACCGGATCAAAGGGTTGATCGGTTCGAATGACGGATCCTTCGAGAGAAAAACTGGGCATTTTTGCTTGTTGGTCCTGTGCAATTAAGTCCAACGCGTATTGAACGCATGCCTGAATATCAGCAACCGTGAGATTCGGATAGTAGCCCGTGGCGATCTCGTCAAAATTGATGCCATCGCGGATCAATTCTAGCACGGCATGGGCCGGTATTCGAGTGCCCGCCACGCATGGTTTCCCAAAGTGGATGGTGGGATCGATAATGATGCGATCTGTCATTGGTTGTTTTCCTTTTTCTTGGAACAAGTACGGGCATTTCAAAAGCCGGTGCATTGTAACTTTTCCTGGACAGGAAATCAACCACGACGAATCGCCTGGGATCGATGTCGCACGCAAACTTTCGGGACAGTTTACAAAGCGCCGCCCATTGTGTACACTGCCCCTATCATCCTGTGCAATCCGCCTCGCCCCCTCATTTCTCCCCAAGGAGCCAACCCTGTGATCGATCGTTTCAAGAACTCCGCGGCTGTGAAAGCGGCCCTGAAAGAGCAGAGCTACATCCCCAACGACGAGATCTCGACCATCGTCTACCTCAGCCAGCAACTGGGCAAGCCCCTGCTGACCGAAGGCCCCGCTG
>CAZKEX010000181.1:0-2356 GCA_964551895.1 uncultured Caldilineaceae bacterium
AGCCGACGCTCAATCGTGGAAGGTTTGCGCACGATCAGATCCAGATCAATGCCATAGTCAATGGCTTGGCAGATCTGCACGGCTTGCTCGGTTTCCCGCAAATCCGTGTCCATGACCACCAACAGATCCACATCACTGGTGACGTCGCCCTGGCCACTGGCCTGGGAACCAAAAAGGATCACCCGCAGGGGTCGAAAACCCTGGGCGATCTGGCCCACAATCTGTTGAATCGTCTGGCCGGAAATGGCCCGAACCGGTGAAATTGTCGAAACTGTCATAGCAGTCATCTCCTGAATGCAGCGAATCTGTCCCCAGTATAGCCGCAATCCCCATGCCGGGCAAGCGTCTTTCTCCTCATTTCTTTGGTCCAACCCCAAGCCGTGGGGTAGAATGGGAGGCTGCTTATGCCCAAATCAAATCGTGTCGAAGAACTGAATAGCGGGGGGGATTCTTCTCACCGCAAAGACGCAGAGGGCGCAAAGAGGAATGAGAGAATCCCTCTGCGCCCCTCTGCGCTCTCCGCGCCCTCTGCGGTTAATTTTCTGCTGTTGTCTACCCTCCTCCTCGCCCTGGCCCTGCGCCTGACCGACCTGACCCTGCAAAACATCTGGTGGGATGAGGCCCGCAACCTGGATGTGGCCCTGCGCCCCTTCTGGCAAATCCCGACCGCGCCAGAGTTGGACATCCAGCCGCCGGTCTACTATTGGTTGCTCCACGGCTGGCTCAACTTGGCCGGGATCCAGCGGGGGGATGCGCCCCAGTTGGTGGCGTATGTGGCGCGGTATTTTAGCGTGTGGTGGGGCGTTTTGGGCGTGGCGTTGCTCTATGCGCTTACCCGGCGGATGGCTTCTGCGCCAGGGCGATCCGTGGGTCAACCCGCCGGGTCACGGACCCGGCTAGAGCGCGGGAACACGAGTATTGCCGCCCTGATCGCCGCCGCGGTCGGTGGGTTCTCCCCCTTCTGGCTGGCCGAAAGCCAGGAAACCCGCATGTATACCCTGGCCTTTGCGTTGTTGATGGGGGCGGCGTTGGCTTGGGTGGAGATTGGGCGATTGGGAGATTGGGAGATTGGATCGGGTCAAACCCAAAAATCGCCCAACCGCCCAATCGCCCAATCACTTTTCATCCTTTTCTCTGCCGCGGCCCTGGCCACCCACTACAACGCCGTCTTCATCCTGGTGGCGTGGTATGCGGGATGGGGCGTGTGGGCGCTGACCCAGCCGGACCGCTGGCGACATCTGCGCCGAATCGTCCTCACCGGCCTGGCCATGACTATCCTGCTCCTGCCCCTGCTCCCCATCGCCCTGGGCCAGATCCCGGACTACGCCAACCCCAACCTCACCGTCCCCACAGTCATCGCCTACCTCGTCCAAAACTGGACCGGCTTCCTCGCCGGCTACGCCTGGACCCCCAGCCCCCTGGGCGATACGTGGTTGTGGGCCGTGCTTGCGCTCCTAGCCCTTAGCCTTCAGCCCTTAGCAGCTAGTCTACACCCCAATCCCCAATCCCCAATCCCCAATCCCGCCATTCGCCATTTGCCATTCGCCATCCTCTGGCTCCTCGGCGGCCTGGCCCTCTACTACGTCGCCGTGGTGGACCGGGGCGCGTTCAACATCCGCTACAGCGGCTTTGTGACCCCGGCGCTGTACGCCCTGCTGGGCATGGGCGCGGCGGCCTTGGGCCGATGGTGGAAGCCCCTGCCCCTTCTCGCCGCGGCCATTTTGCTGGCCGGGCTGCTCCCCGCCGCCCAGGCGGACCTGACGGACACCCGCTTCTTTCGGGAAGACACAGCGGGATTGGCGGCGTGGCTGCGGGCCTCCACCGGGCCGGGGGATGTGATCTTTGTGGACCAGAAATATCCCTTTGGCTTCTATTACGAGCGGTACGCCATCGACCCGTCGGAGACACCCGCGGGGCCGGAATTGGCCCCAGCCCGCTATCTCTTTGTGGACATCAACACCATCGACCAGGGGCTGACCGAGTGGGCCGGGGACGCTGGCCGGGTCTTCTGGGTGCAGTGGTTCGAGAGCGACACGGACCCCCGGGGCGGGGTGCCCTTTCTGCTTGGCAAATATGGTACGCCGGCGGGGGAAGAGACCTTCCAGGGCTACCGGCTCAACTGGTGGGAGCTGACCCCGCCCACGGTTTTCGCCCTGGCGGACGCGTTTGAAGACCAGGCTTTTGGCTTCCGCGTGCCGGGGATCTCTGGCCAAGTGTGGAGTGAAGCCGTCTCCTTGCCTTCGTCGCCGATCCTGGCTGGACCCACGATCCCCGTTGTCATCCGCTGGCGAAGCGTGGCCGGAGATCTGGATCGTCCGCTGAAGGCCCGGGTTGCCCTCTACGACGAGGCGGGCAA
>CAZKEX010000181.1:2456-8927 GCA_964551895.1 uncultured Caldilineaceae bacterium
GGGGCGCGCCATGAAGCTCAACACCCACCGCATTTTGGGCATGGTCCTGTTGGCCGGGCTGCTCTATTCGGTCTACACCTTTACCAACGCCGGGCGGTTTCACATCATCGACGAGGTGAGCATCTACGGGGTCACCGAGTCCGTGGCCCGGCGGGGCAGGGTGGACACCAACGCCATCGCCTGGACCCAGTGGGTCAACAGCCCGGGCGAGGTCCTGGGCGCCTTCGGGCCGGACGGGGATGTGTACAGCAAAAAGGGGCCGGGGCCAGCCTTTGCCAACCTGCGCGCCTATGGGATCACGTGGGCGGGCCGGGCGCTGGGGCTGGAGTGGGGGCTGCTCCAAGGGGCGCTGCTGTGGAACGGCTTCCTGACCGCCCTCACCGCCGTGCTGCTGTGGCTGACCGTCCTGCGTCTGGGCTATGGTGACCGCACGGGGATGATCTTGGGGCTGCTCTTCGGCCTGGGCACCATTGCCTGGCCCTATGCGAACCATCTTTTCGGCGAGCCGTTGAGTGCGTTTAGTCTGTTGCTGTGTTTTTATGGGGTTGTTTCTTTTCACCACAAAGAACACAAAGATCACAAAAAATCACAGAAAAGCCATTCGCCATTCGCCATTCGCCATTCGCTCTTTGTATGGGTAGCCGGGATCGGGGCCGGTCTCGCCATCGCCACAGTCACAGCCCACGCAGTGCTAGCGGGGATCTTGGGGCTGCTGCTTGTGTATTACGCTGTGCGCGCTTTGTGGGCGAGACAATCTCTGGCACGAATTACTCGATACTCGATACTCGTTACCCTCCCATTTGCCGTTTGCCTTTTGCTTACCTTCGCCCTTCTCGGCTGGTACAACGCCGCCCGCTTCGGCTCCTTCCTCAACACCGGCTACCACTTCGACAGCGGCGAAGGCTTCACCACCCCGATCTTGCAGGGGCTGTGGGGCTTGCTGGGCAGCCCGTATCGGGGCGTCTTCTGGCACACGCCCCTCTTTCTGGCCAGCCTGTTCGCCCTCATCCCCTTCACCCGCCGCCATCGGGCCGAAGGCATCACCCTCATCGCCCTCAGCGCGGCCCTGATCGGCCTCTACAGCGCATGGTGGATGTGGTGGGGCGGCTTCGCCTGGGGTCCCCGCTTCCTGGTGCCGATGGGGGCGTTGTGGGTGTTGCCCTTGGCCGCTGTTCTGGAGAGAGATTGGGAGATTAGAAGATTAGGAGATTGTGGGCGGCAGACAATCTCCCAATCTCCCAATCTCCCAATCTCTTTAGCAATTTTGGCCCTTCTCTCCTTTGTGGTTCAACTGGCCGCGGTCGTCGTCAACTACGTCAACTACGAGATCCAACTGCGCGCCCTCTTCCCCACGGACTGGGCGGACCCGCTCAAGTTCGGCCCGCCGGCCCAGGGCATCGGTGACTTTGCCGCCAGCCCGGTGATCGGCCAGTTCCGCCTCATGGCCCAGGACTTCATCGCCAACACGGATCTGGCCTGGCTGCGGGCGGACGGCACGGTGTTGTGGGGGGTGGTGGGGATGGGGGTGGTGGTGGTTGGGTTGTTGGTTGGTTTGTTGGTTGGGTGGTGGCGAAAAGATTTAATGCACAATGGACAATGGACAATGCACAATGGGGTGGCTGTGCCCCAATCAACAAATCAACAAATCAACAGATCAACACCCCTTTTCTTCGCCATTGGGATCGTCGCTCCCCTTCTTTTCGTTGGCGTTTGGTTGAACGGCGCGGCGACGGACCCCATCTACGGTGCGCCGGGGGTGGGGTATCGGGCGATTTTGAGCGAGATTGAGCGGGACGCTGGGCCGGACGACGCCATCGTGACCATTGCGCCCTTTCATTACCAGATCCCCATGAACTGGTACGACGGCAGCCTGCCCATCTTCGGCTATGCCACGGACAGCATGGACCATGCCGAGGCGGTGAATGTCCTGAGCCGGGCCGTGGCCGAGCATGAGGGCATCTGGTTTGTCACCGCGGGGCTGCCCCCGGCGGACCCGGCCAACTCCGTGGAGCGCTGGCTGGCGGACCACGCCTACAAGGCCACGGATGGCTGGTACGACGATTTTCGGCTGGTGCGCTACGGGTCGGGGACCGGGGATCGGGGGTCGGTGGAGGTGTCCGCCCTGCTGGCCGATGAGAGAAATCGGGTGCAAATCACCGGGGCGAGTGTGCCTGTGTCCATCCGCGCCGGGCAGGTGATGGCGGTGGACCTGCGCTTTCGACTGACGGAACCGGCGGCGGATGACCTGCGTTGGTTCGTGCAGATGCTGGGGCCGGACGGCATCCCCGTGGCCATGTTGGACACCGGCCCCTTGGACGGCTACACTGGCTTCACGGCGTTGCCCGTGGGCGAGGAGTTGACGGAGAAAGCGGGACTGGCCCTGCCCCCCGACCTGCCACCGGGAGACTATCGGCTGATCGCCGGGCTGTACAATCCGGGCGTGGAGGGCTCACCCCGTCTGCCCAATGAAAGAGGTGAAGACGCGGTTACCCTTCGCGCCTTTACGATTTTCGAGACCCCGTCAAAGTAGGAGTATGCGTAGGCCTTCACCCCCAGTCGTCCTGACCGCCCAACCTCATAATCGCTCAAACCCCAACCCAGAGCGACGGGTCATTTGACCGTCATTCTGTGACCCCATCCTCTTCCGAACACAATTCTGACGCCACTGCAAAAACCAAGAATTTACCGCAAAGACGCAGAGAACGCAAAGAAAAACAGAAGTTCTCTTCTCACTTTCCCTTGAAATCTTTGCGCCCTTCGCGTCTTTGCGGTGAAGACTAACTTTTTGCAGTGGCGTCAATTCTGCCAATTAGATGCAAATGCACTAGACGTCTAGTGCGTTTGCATCTTTCGTTTATGGCCATATTGCCCCATAGTATGGGTGTGGAAACGATCAAAACGCCCAAACCACCCAGGGCGCTGATTGTTCCGTCATTCGCAACCCGTTTTCCGCGCCAAGTTCCCTGCCCCATTCGATTCAACTGACAATCATTCCGCTGTCAACTCACAGCCGTAGCCTGAGTGCGACCCTCCGATCCATTGTTCTACCAGCCAGGAGGCGCCATGACCCGTCGAGATCTGAACACCCCAAACCCAGACAAACCCGTCTCAGAACCCCAAGTCTATCTGTCCAGGGGGGATGTGGCGGAGATCTTCAATGTCTCCCCCAACACCATCACCCGCTGGGCGGACGCGGGCAAGCTGGATTTTGTCCGCACCTTGGGCGGCCACCGCCGCTATGAAAAAGAGACCGTGATTGACCTGGCAAATTCTCAGCGGCATATTCAGGAACCATTTCAGAAAGAGGAGGCAGCGCGCGTGAACCGTTTGATCCTGGAAATCCCCAAACTGTACGGCGACCATCATGTCGCCCCGATTCAGCAGCTCTTGGCCAATCGCCCCGGGATAGAAAAGGTGTGGATCAGCCCAGCCCATCGCTGCGTCCAGATCGATTTTTCCCCGGAAAATGTAGACGCCGATCAGATCCGAGCCTGGCTGGTGGACGGCGGCTATCCGCCCGCGGCGGCCCCGGTCCCGGTTCCAGAGGTGGCCCCGGTTTCGACCCCGGCCAGGCCCCCCAAAGATCTGGCTTGGGATCACACAGCCCTGCGCATGACCCAGACCCATGGGGTCGGGGCCTAGCCGCCGGCCCTGGTTACCGGCCCTGGTTACCGGTCATAGAAAAAACACGATACGAGGAGGTATCATGTCCAAGAAAATCGCAAAAACGCCTGAACAGTTCAGTGCAGATCCCGCGGCCATCATCATGCTCAACCGGGCCGACCAAATGGGGATCGGCACTGCATTTTCTCGGGCCGATGCCATGCCCGCCTGCCCCATCGGGGCCAAAGGCATGTGTTGCTCCATGTGTCTGATGGGGCCGTGTCGGCTGACCAAGGACGGCCAGGTGGGCATCTGCGGGGCCACCCTGGAGACCATCGGCGCCCGGGCCTTTGCCCGGCATGTGGCCGCGGGCAGCGCCGCCCACTCGGACCACGGGCGGGATCTGGCCTTCACCCTGAAGGCGGCGGCGAACGGGACCGCCCCCGGCTTCAAGATCCGGGACCCGTACAAGCTGCGGGCCGTGGCCGGCTATATGGGCGTGCCCGTGGCGGATCGGGACGACAACGCCATCGCCCTGGAGATTGCGGACAAGGCCATCGCCGAGTTTGGCCAGCAAAAGGGCGAACTCATGTTTTTGAAACGTGCGCCAAAAAAACGCTACGAACTGTGGAAGGAATTGGGCATCGTCCCCCGGGGCATCGACCGGGAAGTGGTGGAGGTGATGCACCGCACCCACATGGGCGACGACCAGGACGCCGAACACATTTTGGACCAGGCCCTGCGCTGCTCCCTCTCTGACGGCTGGGGCGGCTCCATGATCGCCACGGACTTTTCGGACATTCTCTTTGGCACCCCCAGCCCGTTGGTCTCCCAGGTCAATCTGGGCGTGATCAGGGACGACGAGGTCAACCTGATCATCCACGGCCACGAGCCCACCTTGGCCGAGATGTTGGTGACGGCCATGAACGATCCCGAACTGATCGCCTATGCCAAGACCAAAGGGGCCAAGGGGCTCAACATGGCCGGGATCTGTTGCACCTCCAACGAGACGTTGGTGCGCCACGGTGTGCCCTCGGCCGGCAACTTCCTGCACCAGGAGTTGGCCATCATGACCGGAGCCGTGGAGGCTATGGTGGTGGATGTGCAGTGCATCATGCAGGCCCTGCCCACCCTGGCCAGCAATTTCCACACGGAGATCATCACCACCTCCCCCAAGGTCAAGATCACCGGGGCCACCCACATTCCCTTTGACGAACACAACGCCCTGGCCATCGCCAAACAGATCGTGCGTCGGGCCATCGACAACTTCGAAAACCGGGGCGACACCCTGATCCCCAACGAGGTTTCGGACGTGGTGCCCGGCTTCTCCCACGAATATATCAACTATATGTTGGGCGGCAGCTTCCGGGCCTCCCTGCGCCCGTTGAACGATGCCATCATGTCCGGGCGGATTCGGGGGGTGGCGGCCAATGTGGGCTGCAACAATCCCCGGGTCAAACAGGACAGCCTGCACAATCAGGTGGTGGCGGAGCTGTTGAAGAACGACGTGCTGGTGGTGGAGACGGGCTGCGGCGCGTTGGCCAGCGCCAAATGCGGCTTCCTCCTGGGCGAGGCAATGGAGTTGGCCGGCCCTGGATTGAAGGAAGTGTGCGAGGCCGTGGGCATTCCCCCGGTGCTGCACATGGGATCCTGCGTGGACAACACCCGCATCCTGACCGTATTGAGCCAGATGGCCACGGAAGGCGGCTTGGGCGACGACATCAGCGACATCCCCGCGGTGGGGTTGGCCCCGGAATGGATGAGCGAGAAGGCCATGGCCATCGCCTCCTATGCGGCGGCATCCGGCGTCTATGTGATCATGGGCGTCCACAGCCCGGTGGAGAGCAGCGCAGAGATCACACGTATCTTGAGCGATGGGTGGGAGGAAAAGGTGGGCGGCAAGATCGAATTTGTAATCGAGGCCGCGGACATCGTCGAGCGCACCCTGGCCCACATCGACAAAAAGCGGGCGGCCCTCAAACTGCCCGACTATGACGCCACCAAGTTTGGGCAGAGCGGGGATGCCCGCATGATCGAGTGGATGGAGATACCCGCCGAGCTTCAGGCCGAAGCGCTCTATGGCGCACCCGTGCCCGCGTAAACGCGAAAGGAGAAGAGATCCATGAGTCGATATATCGCAACACGAGCCATCCGGGGCGCCCACGGCATCGTTGATGAAGCGGACGAACTCCTGCGCCAGGCCCTGGCGGAGAAGGGGCCGGAGACCCCGGCCGTCTTCCCCAATACGGCCTATCATCTGCCCCTGATCCTGGGCATGACCGGCCAGGAAGTCAAGACCCTGGGGGATCTGCCCCCGGTCCTGGCCCGGGCCAGAAAACTGCTCCACCCCGTGCCCACCCAGCGGCGCTGGACCCCCTATCTGGGCGAAACCTTGGACGCCGGCATGGCCACCCTCCTGGCCGAAGAGGCCATCGAGGCCGTGCGCTTTGTCTATGGCCAGGAGCCCCAACCCTTCCCCGGTCTGGGCCTGGCCGGCACCAGCTTCACCTCGCCGGATGTGGCCACCAACGGGGGGTCCAACGGCGGCGGCCATCTCAACGGCCCCATCGATGATATCCAACTGCGCACCTGGGGCATTGCCCTGGTGGACGGGCGCATGCCCGGCTTCGCCGCCATCGTCGGCGCGGCCAAGAGCAACGAAGTGGCCGTCAAGATCGTGCGGGAGCTGCAACGGCGCAACATCCTCACCTTCCTGTGCGGCAACACAAATGGGCGCAGCATCATCCACCAACTCCAGGAAGAGGGGGTGGAGATGGGCTACGACACCTACATCGTCCCCTTTGGCACGGACACCATCAGCGCCATCTATGCCCTGGGCTTTGCCGTGCGCAGCGCCCTCACCTTTGG
>CAZKEX010000182.1:0-6444 GCA_964551895.1 uncultured Caldilineaceae bacterium
GCGCAGAGGGTGCGCAGGGGCGCGCGGAGAAAAAACAGAAACCCTCTGCTCTCTCCGCGTCTTCTCCGCGTTCTCGGCGGTTAAAAAGAAACCCGCGCTCTCGGCGGTTAAAAAGAAAGACCTCGTTTATGAGTATGCTCGTCGGCAACAATCTAGCCAAATCCTATGGCGCATTGGACGTCTTCTCCGGCGTGGACCTGCGGGTGGAGGCCAGCGACCGCATCGGGCTGGTCGGCCCCAACGGCGCC
This sequence comes from uncultured Caldilineaceae bacterium, assembly GCA_964551895.1. Lineage (GTDB taxonomy): Bacteria > Chloroflexota > Anaerolineae > Caldilineales > Caldilineaceae > JAGNDO01. The sequence goes on from CAZKEX010000182.1 coordinate 249, forward strand.
GGCAAGACCAGCCTGCTCAAGATCATCGCCGGGGTGGAACCCAAGGATGGCGGCGAGCTGATCTTCGCCGGCGCGGTCCGGGTGGGCTATCTGCCCCAGGATCCGCCCCCGTCCAAGGGCCGCACCCTCTACGCAGATCTCCACGATGTCTTTGGGGATCTGCTGGCCCAGGGCGAGGCGTTGCGGGCCTTGGAACATCACATGACCGCGGATGAGACCTCCGAGGCGGAGATGGAGCGGCTGTTGGTGGAGTACGGCCACATGCAGGAGGCCTTTGAGCGGGCCGGTGGCTACAATGTAGACACCCGGATCAAGCAGGTACTCACCGGCCTGGGCTTTGACGAAAGCACCTGGCCCATGCCCCTGGCCAACCTGAGCGGCGGCCAGCGTACCCGTGCCCTCTTGGGTCGCCTGTTGCTGGAAGAGCCGGACCTGCTCCTGCTGGACGAGCCGACCAATCATCTGGACATCCGCGCCGTGGAGTGGCTGGAAAATGCCCTGCGGGAGTGGAAGGGCAGCATGGTGGTGGTCTCCCATGACCGCTATTTTCTGGACAATGTGAGCAACCGCACCTGGGAGATGAACCACAACCGGCTCGACCTCTATCGGGGCAACTACAGCCACTATCGCCTGCAACGGGGCGACCGCCTGGAGGCCTGGCGGCGGGAATACGAAAAGCAACAAAAGTTTATCGCCGAAACCCAGGACTTTGTGCGCCGCTACAAGGCGGGCCAGCGCAGCAAAGAGGCCCGGGGCCGGGAAACCCGCCTCAACCGTTTCTTGCAAGACGAAGCCCTGGCCGCCCCGCCCAGCGAGCAAGCCATCCGCCTGCCCCTGGACGCCGGTACCCGCAGCGGCGATCTGGTCCTGCGCACCCGCAACCTGGTGGTCGGCTACACCCCCGGCCAGCCGATTCTGGACGTTCCGGATCTGGAAATCCGTCGCCGGGAGATCGTGGCCCTGATCGGCCCCAACGGCACGGGCAAATCCACCCTGGTCAAGACCATCCTGGGCGAACTGGCCCCCCTGGCCGGGCGCTTTGACCCCGGAGCCGGGGTGGTGATCGGCTATCTGGCCCAGCGTCATGTGGGCGCTGGCTTCGGCCTGATGGACGAGACCCAGACCGTGTTGGACAGTCTGTTGGAGATCAAGAACCTGCCCCTGACCCAGGCCCGCACCTATTTGGGCCAGTTCCTCTTCCAGGGGGATGACGTCTTCAAGACCATCGGCAGTCTCAGCGGCGGCCAGCGCAGCCGCATCGCCCTGGCCCGGCTCACCTTGCAGGGGGCCAACTTCCTGCTGCTGGACGAGCCGACCAACCATCTGGATCTGGACAGCCAGGAGATCTTGCAGGATGCCCTGCAACAGTTCGGCGGCACGGTGCTGCTGGTCACCCACGACCGGGCCTTGGTGGACGCCATCGCCACCCGGCTGTGGATGTTGGAGGCCGGAGAAGAGGATGCCCCCAGCCAGTTGATCGAGTTCAAAGGCACCTGGCGGCAGTGGCAACAGGAGCGGCTGGCCCAGTCCCAATCCCCGGACCAGGCCCCGGCAGATCTGGACGACCTCACCGACGCCCAGGCCCACCGCGAGCGCCAGCGGGACGACCGCCGCCAGCGTCAACTCTCCGACAAGCGGGCCGCCGAAGCCACCGAAGTCGAGGAGCGGGTCCACCGCATGGAGCAGCGCCTGGCCCAACTGGAAGAGCAGATGTCCACCGCCAGCCGCATCCAGGACCTGGCCAAACTGCAAAAACTCACCGCCGAATACCAAGCCCTCCACATCCGCCTGGAGCAGACCATGGAAGAGTGGGCCGAGTTGGCCGAGACGGTGTGATTTTCGCCGTTGAGAATGAGCGGGCGGCGTGCTATAATTGGAGCAACCATGATGACAAATGAAATTCAGTTGTTAGATGTCGTTGCATTGACGACGGGTATCTCGAAACACAATCTGTTTCGCGGTGAAATCGGTACCGTCGTGGAATGTTATCCGAATGATGGATACGAAGTGGAATTCGTCTCTTTGGACGGTTATACCTATGCCCTGGTTGCCCTTCGTGGCGACCAACTCATCTCGCTTCGGCAGAAATCGCAGCGCACGGCAAAAATTACGGTGCCTGCAACGATTTTTACAGGTCGAACCGCTATTGAGGCCATGACTATCGCTGAACGGTAGGTGAGCCGAGTAGGTAAGGAGAAAAAATCAAATGAGTGTACTTGTCGAATTTCCCGATAGAGTGCTGGACGCATCCAAAACCGATAGAAGCCGCTTCGCCCAACAGGTGATGATCTATACCCTTGGCCAGATGTATCACGTGGGTAAAATCACTGCTGGGTTTGGCGCAGAAGTCTTGGGGTGCGGCAAGATAGAGTTTTATCGACTGCTCTCCGAAAACGGGTTTAGCGTCATCGACTACGCGTCCGATGAACTTGCTCAAGAGGCGGCTATCCCGGTGGGATGGCCCAACTACAATCGATTGCCATGAAAGCCATTGTAAATACCACGCCACTTGTTGCTCTTTCTGTTGTGGCCCACCTCGACTTGTTGAATAAGTTGTTTGACCAAGTCATCGTGCCGGAGAGTGTCATCTCTGAGACCTTGGCCGGCGGCGACAGGGCCGGAGCAGCCGAATTGAAAGGGGCAACTTGGATTCGGGTACAGAGACCCTCTGACGAATTGCGCATGCCCACTGAACTGAGATTACTTGATCCTGGGGAGCGGGATGTGATACGGTTGGCGCTTGAGCATGGAGCGGACTGGGTTCTGATTGACGAAAAGTTGGGACGACGGGTTGCCACCAATCTGGGGCTGAATGTTAAGGGGACCATGGGTGTTTTGTTGCTGGGCGTGAATCTGGGGCTGATTTCCAAAGATGAGGCCAGGATTGCCGCAAATACATTGGCCCAGAGTTCTATTCGTTTAAGTCGGCGTCTTTTGGATTGGTTTGTCGAACAGCTTGGCTAACAGCCTCATATTTGTTTCAACCAACCCTTTCATCTGTGATATAATTCTCTCCGCGCTGCCCGGCAGCGCCTTTTTTTGTGACCAGGACCGCCGCTATGACGCAACCCATAACCAAACCGCGGGTCATCGGCCTGACCGGCAACATTGCCACGGGCAAGAGTACGGCGCTGGCCTACTTGGCGGACAAGGGCGCCCATGTGGTGGACGCGGACAAGCTGGCCCACCGGGCCATGCAGCCCGACGGCCCGGCCTTCCCCCTGATCCTGGCCGAGTTTGGGGAGAGTATCCTGGCCGGGGATGGCACGATCGACCGCCCGGCCCTGGGCCGCGTGGTCTTCGCCGACCCGTCCGCCCTGGCTCGGCTGGAGGCCATCCTGCATCCCCAGGTCTATGAACTGGCCAAGCAGGAGATTGCATCGACTTCTGCGCCCGTGGTCATATTGGAAGCAATCAAACTGCTTGAGAGCGGTTGGACGATTAGACTGTGTGACGAAGTCTGGGTGATCACATCGCCCGTGGAGGCCCAATTGCAACGCCTGGCCGACACCCGCCACATGGCCGCGGACGAAGCCCACCGCCGCCTTGCCGCCCAATCGTCCCAAGCGGCCAAGACCGCCCAAGCCGACCACATCATCCGCAACGACGGCAGCCTGGCGGATCTATATGCACAATTAGACGCTCTTTGGCAGCAGGTAGCCGATAAACAATAGCACTCACATCCACCACAAATTACTCGATACGCATTACTCGATACTCATTACTCGATACGAAACCATGAAAAAACTCTGGACCGACCACCCCATCCTCTCCAACTGGCTGATCTTGGCCGTGGGCATGGTGATCATTTTGATCGTCAGCGCCCGCAGTGTGGGCTTTTTGCCCGGTCAGTGGGCGGCCCTGATTGGGGCCACGGTGGCGCTGGCCGGTCTGTGCGCTTGGATCATTAGCTGGGAATAGATAAAAACATGAGCAAACGTGATTACTACGAAGTCTTGGGCGTGGACCGATCCGCGGACAAGAGTACCCTGAAAAGGGCCTTCCGCAAGCTGGCCCAACAGTATCATCCGGACGTGAACGGCGCGTCCGATGCCACAGAAAATTTCAAAGAGATCAACGAGGCCTATCAAGTCCTCAACGACGACCAGAAGCGGGCGGCCTATGATCGCTTTGGCCACGCAGCCACGGCGCCGGGCAGCGGCGGCGGTTTCAGCGACTTTGGGGCCGGCGGTTTCGGCGATCTGGGCAGCATTTTCGAGGAGATCTTCGGCGGCTTCGGCGGCGCACAGACCAGTCGGGGACGGCGCAATGGTCCCCGCCGGGGCGCGGATCTGCGGGCCGACGTGCGTCTCACCTTCGAGGAGGCCGCCTTTGGCTGCGAGCAGGAGCTGGACGTGCCCCGCATGGAGATGTGTGACCGCTGCCGGGGCGAAGGCGCGGAGCCGGGCACCAGCCCCATCCGCTGCACCACCTGTGGCGGCGCCGGGGAAGTGCAACGCCGCCAGCAAAGCCCCCTCTTTGGCACAGTGGTCACCGCGGCCACCTGTCCGACCTGCAACGGGGCCGGCGAGACCATCACCAGCCCCTGTGGCAAGTGCAACGGGGCCAAGCGCGTGCGGGTCAACCGCAAGATCAACGTCAACATCCCTGCCGGGGTGGACGACGGCACCCGGATCCGGTTGACCGGCGAGGGCGAGGCCGGCATGTTGGGCGGTCCGGCCGGCAATCTCTACGTGGTGATCGGCGTGGAGACCCACCCCATCTTCGTGCGCCAAGAGTTCGACATCCACATGGAACTGCCCATCAACATCGCCCAGGCCGCGCTGGGGGCCACCTTGCGCATCCCCACTTTGGATGGCGACCAAGAGAGCCTGGAAATTCCCGCCGGCACCCAGAACGGCAAGGTCTTCCGCAAGCGCAACCTGGGCATCCCCCGCCTGCAACGCAGCGGACGGGGGGACATGCTGATCACCACCCGGGTCGTCGTCCCCACCAACCTCAACGGCGAGCAAAAAGAACTTCTGCGCAAGCTGGCCGCCACCCTGGGCGACGAATCCATCGAGCAAAGCAAGGGCTTCTTCGACCGCATTTTCGGGGATCGATGATTTTGGATTTGTGATTTTGGATTTTGGATTGGTGGGGCGAAGACCAAGTGTCGTCCCACCATCCAATCGCCCAATCGCCCAATCGCCCAATCACCCAATCACCAAACCCCTTCCTCCCCCCACACCCAATCCAAAATCCAAAATCCAAAATCCCATGACCCAACTGATCGAAATCTCCGTCCAAGTGGATAGCGAAGGTGCCGAGGCGGTGAGCGAACTGTTCAACCGCTATAACGGCGGCGATTGGGACGAGGACAGCGCCGAGGGCGAGGCGTCCGGCGGCGGCGCGGTGATCGAGGCCACGGGCTTCGACGACTTCCACAACCCCCTGCCCGAGGAGTACACTCTGCGGGTCAAGACCTACCTCAAGCCCGGCCCACGGGGCGCACGCATCCAGCGCCAGATCGAGGAGGGGCTGTGGCGGTTGAGCCTGCTCTACCCCATCCCCGAACCGGAGATCCGCACCCTGACCGAGGAAGATTGGGCCCACGCCTGGAAGAAATTCTACAAGCCCCTGCGGGTGGGCAAACGGGTCGTCCTCAAGCCCAGTTGGGAGGCCTTCGAGACCCAGCCCGACGACATCCTGGTCGAGCTGGACCCCGGCATGGCCTTTGGCACGGGCCTTCACCCCAGCACCCGGCTCTGCATCGTGGCTTTGGAGAAATTAGTTCGTCCCGGCGTTGCTCTCTTGGATGTTGGCACAGGCAGCGGCGTGTTGAGCATCGTGGGGGCCAAACTAGGCGCTGGGTCGATCCTGGCCACGGATATCGACACGATTGCGGTGGACGTGACGGCAGAGAATGCCCAGATCAACGGCCTCACTGTGGGGCCGGGCACCAATTTTGTGGTCGAACATACCAGCGTCCCCGGGGGGATGGCGGGCCGCTTTCCCCTCATGGTCGCCAACATTTTGGCCGAGATTTTGGTCAAGCTTTTCGACGGCGACTACGGCAACGTCCCCCTGGCCGAACCCTTGGCCCCCGGCGGCCACCTGATCCTGGCCGGCATCATCGAAGAGCGGGCCGACCTGGTCCTGGACGCCGTCGCCCGCCACGGTCTGACCTTGGTTGACCGGTTGGGCGAGGGGGATTGGGTGGCGTTGGTGGTGAGGAAATGACCAATGGACAATG
>CAZKEX010000182.1:6544-8877 GCA_964551895.1 uncultured Caldilineaceae bacterium
ACTTGTTTGACCATTCATTGAGTGGCGGCGTATCGAAACCGTAGCGGGTCAACCGTAGCGGGTCAACCGCAGAGAGTCAACCCGCTCTGGTTTCGATACGCCGCCTGTTATTGAATGGTTTGCGGAGATTTCGGGGCGGCTACTCAACCGGCGCTACTCTCTGTATGCCCAATCCAAAATCCAAAATCACCAATCCAAAATCCATGCACCGATTTTTCTTGACCGACACGCCCATTCAGCTTGCCGCTTTGGTGGACTTGACCCCCATCGCCCACCAATTGCGTTCTGTCTTGCGTTTGGGCGTTGGGGATCAGGTGGCGCTGTTGGACAATCGAGGCGGGGCCTTTTTGGCCGAGATCCGCGCCCTGGACCGCAAGTCGGCCCAGGGTTTTGTTTTGGAGATATTGACAGGAAATGAGGGCACGTCCGGGGAGCCGTCCGTGGCGGTGACCCTCTATCAGTGCAGCCTGAAAGCCGATAAATTTGAGTGGGCGCTGCAAAAGGGCACGGAGTTGGGGGTGACCCGCTTTGTGCCCGTGGTCGGTCGGCGCAGCGTGGTGCGTCCCGTGGCCGCGCTGGCCAAGAAGTCCGAGCGCTGGCAGGCCATCATCCGGGAGGCGGCGGAGCAGTGTGGGCGGGGACGTTTGCCGGAACTGGCCGATCCCGTGGATTTTACTGACGCGGTGGCAATGGCTGAGGCCCCCACCCCCCGCTTCCTGCCCTGGGAAGAGGCGGCGGGAGGGAGTCAATCCTTGGGCTCCGTCCTTGATCCAAAAAAAGACCATGCCGTCAGCCTGCTCATCGGCCCGGAGGGGGGGCTGGACCCGGCGGAGGTGGCCCTGGCCCAGGCCGCCGGCTGGCAGGTGGTCACCCTGGGGCCGCGCATCCTGCGGGCAGAGACCGCGGCGCTGGCCGGGATCACGGTGATCATGGAGCGGCTGGGGCAGTTGGGATAAAAATAGAACACGGATTGGACGGATGCGACGGATCAAAACGGATTTTTTTTGATCCGTGAAAATCCGTCTGATCCGTCCAATCCGTGTTCTATTTGTGACGAAACGCAAACAAAGCGCTAATGCCAGGACAACAAAGGTGGGGTATACTGGCGTAACGTTGTGCCGATGGGATTCATCTAAATTGGCGTGATCGAACAAGGTTTACCCATGTGGGCTTTGGTGTGCATGATACAAGACTAAATGACATAAAATAGCGAGGAGAAAACGAATGTCCTTTCAGATCAATTTGCCTGGGAACGAGAACGGGGCGAGCGGCGGCGACAGTGTCGAAGAGGTGATCATCATCGGCAGTGGGCCGGCGGGCTTTACGGCGGGGCTGTATGCGGCTCGGGCCAACCTCAGCCCCCTGCTGATCACCGGCAACGAGTACGGCGGCCAGGTCAGCCTGACCCACGAGATCGAGAACTATCCCGGCTTCCCGGAACCCTTGGGCGGCGCGGAGTTGGTGGACCGCATGAAGGATCAAGCCGAGCGCTTCGGCTGTCGGGTGGAGTTCGATTTTGTGACCGAGATCGTCACGGATCAGCACCCCTTCATCGTGCGCACGGAGAACGGCAAGGAATATAAGGCCAAGAGTTTGATCGCCAGCACGGGTGCCCGGCCCAAATATTTGGGCGTGCCCGGCGAGAAGGATCTGACCGGCAAGGGGGTGAGCTATTGCGCCACCTGTGACGGCTTCTTCTTCCGGGGCAAGGATGTGGTGGTGGTGGGCGGCGGCGACAGCGCCCTGGAAGAGGGGCTTTTCCTGACCAAGTTCGCCAGCCGGGTGCGCATCATCCACCGCCGGGACGAGCTGCGGGCCAGCAAGATCCTGCAGGACCGGGCCTTCAAGAACGAGAAGGTGGAATTTGTGTGGAATTCGGTGGTCACGTCCATCAACGCCGGGGACGAGGGCAAGGTGACCAACGTCAGCATCAAGGACACGGTGACCGGCGAGGAGAGCAATCTGGAAACCGACGGCATCTTCATCTTCATCGGCCACCTGCCCAACAACGAACTCTACCAGGGCAAGCTGCACCTGGACGAGGACGGCCATTTGGTCACCGACAAGCACATGCGCACCAGCGTGCCCGGCATCTTCGCCGCCGGGGAGATCCAGGACAAGGTCTTCAAGCAGGTGGCGACCAGTGTGGGCCAGGGCTGCGCCGCGGCCATGCAGGCCGAAAAGTGGCTGGCCGACCACGAGGAGGAGGGGCATGTGGCCCTCAACTTTGACCCCCGTGTGTTGTCCCACGATATGAAAGAGATTGCGTTTGCATAACGCGTAGGGGTTTGGGTGGACGAAAAAGGGCCGAAGGGATTCCGTATTTTTATACG
>CAZKEX010000183.1:0-8876 GCA_964551895.1 uncultured Caldilineaceae bacterium
ACGGATCTTCTTCGCTTTTGATCCGTTTTGATCCGTCCGATCCGTCCAATCCGTGTTCTATTTGTCCCCATTTAGAAACCGCCAGAAATCCCTTCGCTTTTGACACACCTGAGCGCAGCGCGTATAATCGGGATCGAGTTATTTTGAACCGGATCATAAAAATTCAACGCTCTTCGGGATCTCAAGGGCACATAAAACATCAAACGTGAGCCTATTACGGACAACTTCACGCATCACTCATTACTCATTACTCATTCACTCATCAGGACAACCAATGCAGACCTTTTGTGGCCTGACAACCGATGGCATGTTGGACTATCTTGGGGCCATCTATCGTCTGGGGGAGAGCCTGGACAAGGTGACCACCTCGGCCCTGGCCGAACATATGTGCGTTTCGGCCCCGGCCACCAGCAGCATGCTCAAACGGCTGGAGGAGTCCCGGCTGGTGGAGCGGTCCAGCGTGGACGGGGTGAGCCTGACCGACCAGGGGCGGCTGGCCGCCCTTCAGTTGATCCGCCGTCACCGGCTGTTGGAGGTCTTTCTGATCCAGATCATGGGCTTTACGTGGGATCAGGTGGACAGCGAAGCCCACCGCTTGGAACACGCCATCAGCAGCGCCTTTGAAGATCGTATGGACGCCCTGTGCGGACACCCAACCCATTGCCCCCACGGGGATCCTATCCCCACCAAAGATGGCCGGATTGTGGATGTGGCCACTGTCCCCCTGGTGGAGATGGCCGAGGGGGCGACTGGGGTGCTGCACCGGGCCACCTCTCGGGATGCTCGGGTGCTGCGCTATCTGGCCCGGCTGGGGCTGATGCCGGGGAATGCGGTCCGATTGGTGGAGGTAGGGCCGTTCAATGGCCCAGTCACCGTGGAGTTGCTGACAGACAATCATGCCTCAGACCCACATCGGGTGGTAGAGCAGCATATTCTGGGCCATGAACTGGCCCAAACGCTTCTGGTGCGCAACGGTCAGCCCCAAAGAGGTCGCTCAGAAATGGCGATCACATGACCCATGGGATTGAGAGATCAAGAGATTGGGCGATTGCCACGACACAATCTCCCAATCTCTTAATCTCCCACTCTCCCACTCTCCCACTCTCCCACTCTCCCCCAAAAGGAAACCAAAATCATGGCCAAGCACAATAGACATGACGCAGATCTGCCCGAACGCCGGTATCAAGCGGCCGGCGGGGTGGTGATCCACGAAGGATACATGCTCTTGTTAGACCGTCCAGGCCGAGAAGAGATCCGTCTGCCCAAGGGCCACATCGATCCTGGGGAGAGCCCGGATGTCACCGCCCTGCGGGAGACGGCGGAGGAGTCCGGCTATGGGGATCTGGTGATTCTGGCGGATCTGGGCAACCACACGGTGGTCTTCGACCTGGATGGGGTCCACTTTGTGCGGGATGAACACTACTTCTTGATGGACCTGGGGTCCGACGAGCAGATAGAGCGCAGCAAGACAGACGCCGACCAGTTCAACCCCATGTGGGTGGAGTTGAACCGGGCCGCCGAACAGCTCACCTTCGCCGCCGAGCAGGAGGTGGCCCGCCTGGCCATCGACCGCCACGCCAGCCTGGATGGGTGATGGGCGTGTTCAAAAAAGAGTATACAAAAAGCGGGGGAATTTCCCCCGCTCTTTTGATCCATTAGCTCGAGTCTGCCTTGGCCTGTCTTGGTTCTGGGCCTATCTTTGGACAAGCCACAACCGCCATCGTCCATGACGACGACCCATCGTCCATGACGAAGACGCATGCTGCCCAAGGTGAGCGCCCAATCCGGCCTAGGAACGGTACCGATAGATGATCCGGCCCTTGGTCAGGTCGTAGGGGCTCATTTCCACCCGCACACGATCCCCCAAGAGGACCCGGATGTAATATTTGCGCATCTTGCCGGACAGATAGGTCAGGACATTATGCCCATTTTCCAACTCTACCCGAAACATGGCGTTGGGCAAGGTTTCGGTTATTTTGCCTTCAAATACGAATTCTTCATCAGTTGGCATAGATTTTTCTCGCTCTGCTCCTTCTCTTTTGCTACATCAGGGTCGATGCCACAGTTCGGCATCACACTTTACACGCCCTGGACATTCATTTTGCACAGACCTTTTGCATTTTGCCTGTCAATTTGCCTGTCAGTTTGCCTGTCAAAAAGGGTAACCACAGGAAACCTGGGTTACCCCCTTGAAAGTGCAACAAATTCAGGCCGTCGCTTTGCAACGGGTGGAAACGGTGGAGGAGATCAGCCTATCGGCTGCTGCCACCACCGCTACTGCCACCACGATAGCCGCCACGGCTGTTGCCCCCGGCGCCAGTCGTCGGACGGGGGCCTTTGACAATGGGGCCACGCTGCGCTTTGCGGATGGCTTTCTGCTTCTTGATACGGCGGACTTCGCTCTTGGATGTAAACCAGCGCTTCTGTCGCACAATAGGCAGGATACGGGATTCGGAGACGGCTTTGCGGAATCGCTTCAGCAGCCCCTCTTGGGACTCACCCGGTCGTAGCTCTACGCTCATATGTTTCACCCCCTTCCACAGGGATTGTGGGGTTCGCAGATCGGGTCTGTCCGAATGCCAACCGACATAGGTCTAAACGTTCTTACAAAGGGTTTTGGACAAATGAACAGGGTTCCGTTCGCTTATCCGTCCTCTATTATACGCAACCAGCCCACGGTCTGCAAAAAGATCCTTCTCTACAAAGCAAACTAAAACCAAAAAGGGCAGTTTCGACACATATCTGTGTGCCGAAGCCACCCTTTTGACCCTATTTGGATGCAGAATGACCAGGAATTAGTCTTCTGGGGTTTCCTCAGAAGACTTCTCGGCGACCTCTTCGACGACCTGGCTATCTTCGGCTGGGGTCGGGGCGGCGGCCTCCACTGGTTCGTCCGTTGATTCAGCCACTGGTTCGGCCACTGGTTCGGCCACAGATTCAGCCACTGGCTCTGCGACAGGTTCGGCCACAAATTCGACCACGGGTTCGGCCAAAGCGCCGATGATCTCTTCTGCTTCTACAGTGCCCTGGGCCTGGCGACGGCTTAGGCCGATGCGCTGGCGACGGGAATCCACCCGCAGGATCTTGACCGGGACCACGTCCCCGGAGCGCACGGTCTTCAGCGGCTCGGCCACGGTGATGTCGGCCAGTTCGCTGATGTGGATCAGCCCTTCCACGCCTGGCTCCAATTCGGCAAAGGCGCCAAAATCCACCACCCGGGTGATGGTGGCGCTGACAATCGAGTTGGAGATGTAGCGGGTTTCCACGCTGTCCCACGGGTTGCTCAACAGCCGTTTGCGGCTGAGGGCAATCCGGCTGCGCTCCGGGTCCAGGCTCAGGATCTCCACCTGGATGGTGTCGCCCACACTCAGCACATCCCGAGGATGGCCCACGGAGGCCCAGCCGATCTCGCTCACATGGAGCAGACCGTCGGCCCCGCCAATGTCCACAAAGGCCCCAAAGGGGCGCATGCTGCGCACCACACCCTCAACCTGGTCGCCGACCTTGAGCCGGTTGAAGAGCTCTTCCTTGCGCAGGGCGCGATACTCTCGTTCGGCCAACTGGTGCGAGAGGACCAGCCGCCGTCGCCGCCGGGCCACCTCGATCACCTTGACCGGGAGTTTCTCGCCGATGCGCCTTTCCATCTCGATGCGGCGCTGCTCTTCGTTCAGGTTGCGGGGCAGGTTGACCAAGTGGGAGGCGGGGATAAAGCCGCGCAGATGGCCAAAGTCCACCAACATGCCCCCCTTGTTATAGCCGATCACCTCCCGCACAGTGATATCCCCGGACTCCAAAAGCTGCTCGGCCAGCAACCAGTCCTTGCGCTGGAAGGCCTCGGAGATGCTCAAGATCAGGGGGCTGTCGTCATCCTCCGCCGAACGGCTGACCAGCACGTCCACGGTCTGGCCCTCGACCAGGGTGGCCACAAAGTCGGGGTCCAAGCGGGCCAGGTCGGACTGGGGCACAACCCCGTCCCGCTTGATGCCGATGTTGACCAACATTTCGCCGGGTCGTCGCTCGACGATAATGCCCTCGCGTAGATCGCCTCGTTCGGGCAGGTACAGATCATCGCTGGCATCCAGAAATTGCTCGAACAGATCCATGTCGGCTTCAGCCTGGGATCGGGTTGAGCTTTTGTCAAGAGCGGCGTGGGCGTTCTCTGCCTGGGTGGATCCGTTGGGATCCGGCTTCTGGGTTTCGAGATCAGCCATGAAATATTCTCTCCCGCGGATGGGGTTGGGAAGGTGAACGGTGGATGGTGGATAGTGGATAGTGGACAGGGTATTGAGTTTGGTTGGCCCCTCCAGGACGGGGGTCCCACAAGGTGGGGCGATGGTTGAGATTTGTTGAGTTGGGTGGACACGAGTTGAAGTTCGTGTTGTATTCGAGGTTGATAGGACGTTGCGACAGTAAACAACACCAGTTTCATTGACATTATAGCAAGTCCGTGTGGGAACGTCAAGCAGGATATAGGTGTGTGAAATATGTCAAGTTCTAGCCCAACCGCGCCGTCAACGCCTCCCAGAGTTGTTTGAGGCGGGAGGCTTCGGCGGTCGGCATGGGTTTGGCCCCATATTTGACCGCTTCAAAGGCGGTGGTCAGCTCATCCACCGCCTGGGCAGAGGGGGGCAACGCCCCAGCCCCCCGGCCCCCAACTTTGGGGGAGGCGGTGGACTGTTCCCCCAAAGGTTGGGGGGCGAGGGGGGCTGGGGCGGTTACGTCGGCGGTTGGGTCGGCGGTTGGGTCGGCGGTTGGATCGGCCTGTTCGGTGACCCGGCGGTCCAAGAGGCTTTGCAGCCTGGGCGCGTAGCGGGTGGGGGTCTCCCCGGGGCGGCGGGGGGCGCCTTGGGCTTCGGCCCGGTCCAGGGTGTCCAGATAGTAGTAGCGCACGGCTTCTTCGGGGGAGAGGCGACCCAACATGCGGCGCAGGCGACCGGGGAAGGTGGTCCCGTCCCCGGCGCTTTCGGCCCGGCGGCGGGCCAGATTGGCGGCCACGGCTTGCTGCCAGCCTCGCAGATCCTGCCACATCTCCCGCCACATCTTCAGCAGACGCGCCCACAGGGGAGCCAGCCAGCCTAGGGTGACCCCCCGCCCGCGCAGATAGATGATGGCCGCATAGCCCAAAAGCAGCCCGGTGAGAATCCAGAAGATGGCCCCTCCCATCCACGGTGGGATCAAGGAGTCTGTGATCAGGGGCGGGGGCAGGTCGGGCATGGCAAACGGCGCTGGGGGTTCCGGCGTGGGCTGCAACGGCTCTTCGGTCTCTTCGCCCAAAAAGAGAGAGAGGAAGAGAAAGAAGAGGGTCACGAAGGCGGCGATGAGGGTCTCTAGGATGGACAAAATGAAGTTGAAGATCTGGGCCAGGCGGAAGGTGCCCCCAAAGGGCAGCAGCGCCGCAATCAGCCCCATGCCCAGGATCAACACCGTGGCATAGATGGGCCAGCGGCGCAGCACATTGCCCACGTCCAGGATATTCTCCAAGGCCCACCGGGCCCGCATGGCCGCCAACTGGCCCTGGCTGATCAGGATCAGCCCGGCCAGGAGATAGACCACCGCGGCCACCATCACGTTGGGATCGATGTTCTGGCGGGTCAGGGCCATCAGGCCATTTTGGGGCACCCCATAGCGGGCCGCCGCGGTCATGACCATCAGCAGCACAGCGCCAAAGATCCAGCGTCCGGCAAAGCGGCGCACGATCTCCTGCCGGTCTATATATTCGGCCCGGTCCGCCTTGCTGCCCCGCAGATAGGCGGCCATGGCCGGCCGGTCGCTGTGCCGGGAGAGGCTGTGGGTAGCCTCGGTTTCCAACAGCTCGTCCGGCTGCAAGGCCATCTGGGTGAAATCCGCCGTGAAGAGGTTGGCGAAGATCCACGAGGCAAAGGCCACCGTGGCGGCCAAGAAATAGTCCCCGGTGATCAGCGTCTCCAAGGGCAGCAGCAGCATCTGATCCAGGGTAGGCCAACTGTCCATGATCACCCAGACCACCAGGCGCAGACTGAGCAGAATGATGCCGATCTCCGCCAGGCGGAAGCTGGCCGTGCGCCGGGATCGTTGGTCGGCCCGGGCCAGAAGGCCCGTGGTATAGCCGCCCATCAACGCAGCCAGCACCCCGGCCACCAATAACATCTGCAAATAGAGGGTGGGTAAGGACGGGGCGGCCTGACCGACAATTTCCACAATGCCCACATCCACACAGACCACCAATACGGCGATCAAAAGGGGACGTAGCAGAGAACTGTTCCAGGCGTCGTCAAAGCGAACCCTGCGTAGGCCACCGGGGGGCGTCGGCGGCGGGGCGGGTTTGATTGGGGTGTCGCTCATGAGACGCCTCCCGGTCGTGGGCCATTCTTGGCTCCGGTCAACTGGTCCTCGTAGAGGGTGGGGTGGACCTGGATGCCCAGGCGCCGGGCCCGGCCGCGCAGATCGGCCAGATTCTCCTGGCCCGTGCAGATCAGGCAGACCACGGTCAGCCCCCGGCGGCTGAGACCGTGCAACATCCACAGCCCCTCTTCGTCCAGCCGGGGCGTCACCACAACCAGGGTGCTGCCCCAGGAAACATCCAGCAGATGGGGGGGCAGCCAGCGGCCCAAGGAGGACTCCACATGTTGGGTCTGCACCCTGGCCAGCAGGGTGAGCACGCTCATCAGATGGCCCCGGCCCGCCCGCACAGGGATGGCCGCGGCGTTCTGCCCGGAGAGGGGGTCCTGGCCATTGCTGATCAGCCCCACGGCCTGGCGCTGCTCGGTGATGTAGCTGGCCACAGAGGCCGCGATCTCGATGGCCCATTCGCTGGCCGTCACCGCCCGATTGAAGGGGTAGGCGGCCTGGTTCAGGTCCAACACCAACATCACATCCAGGGCGATGGCGGGCTGGAACTTTTTGACCAGAAGCTGATCTTCCCGGGCGCTGGCCTTCCAGTGGATGTGGCGCATGCTGTCCCCGGCCGCATAGGCCCGCACCCCGCTCATCCGGGTGGGGTCTTGGAAGAGGCGTTGCTGGCTGCGCAGGGAGCCAAAGGGGGCCCGGCTGTCCAGCCCCAGGGCGCTGATGGGCAGGACCCGGGGATAGACGGTCATGTATCGGAGGCTGTTCTCGGTCCACACGCTCTCGGCGAAGCCGAAGAGATCCCCGGTGCGCAGGGTGACGGGGCCAAGGGGATAGTAGCCCCGTTTGCGGCAGTAGAGTTCAAAGGCCACGCTGTTTTTGCCATGTCCGCCCAGGGTGATGATGCGCTGATAGCGGTCCGTGCTTTTCAGCTCGTTGGCCACGGCCTCCTGGATGCGCAGCCAGGGCAAGGGCAGCCAACTGCGGTTCACCAACTCCATGCGGGCGCTCACCGTCTCGCCAGAAAAGGCCTGCTCCGGCGCATGGCGGATCACAGTGATCTGGGCCAGACTGCGCTGTACCCACCAATGGCTAAAGATCCACGTGCCCCCCAACACATAGACCAGATAATAGATCCAGTCCAAGCGCAAAAAGACCGCCAGGGCCATGAGGAAGAGGAGCATTGGGAAGATGTTGTTCATAGTGGATTTTGGATTGGTGATTTTTGATTTTGGATTGCGGCGTTGAGACAGATTGGTTATGTGGGGTGGATGGGATTCAACGCAATCCAAAATCGCCAATCCAAAATCAAAAATCACTCCAGATCGAGCGCCACGCTTTCGACCACCTCGCCGATGATCTGTTCGGCGGTGCGGCCGCGCAGGGCGCTTTCGGGCTTGACGATGCAGCGGTGGGGCAGGGCCAGGGGAGCCAGGGCTTGGATGTCGTCGGGCAGCACATAGTCCCGGCCCAGGACCGCGGCCCGGGCCTGGGCGCCCCGATAGAGGGCCAGGGATCCCCGGGGGCTGGCCCCCAGGGCCAGGTCCGGATGGGTGCGGGTGGCCTGGATCAGGGTGACGATGTAGGTGCGCAGGCTCTCCTCCACCTGCACGGCCCACACCTGCCGGGTCAGGTCGGGCAGACTCATGCCGTCCACGGCCTGGCCCAGGGTGTCGATGGGGTGCTGGCGGCCCAGGTTGACCAGCATGGCGCTCTCTTGAACCGTGGTCAGATAGCCCAACCGCAGCTTGAAGAGAAAGCGGTCCAGCTGGGCTTCGGGCAGGGGGAAGGTACCCTCGTATTCGATGGGGTTTTGGGTGGCGATGACCAGGAAGGGGCGAGGCAGGGGCCGGGTCTCCCCGTCCACGGTGATCTGGCCCTCGCCCATGCATTCCAAGAGCGCGGCCTGGGCCCGGGGCGTGGCCCGGTTCACCTCGTCGGTGAGCAGAATGTGGGTGAAGGCCGGGCCGGGGATAAACTGGAACTGGCGGCTCTCCTGGTTGAAGATGCTCACCCCGGTGATGTCGCTGGGCAGCAGATCCGGCGTGCATTGCAGGCGGCGGAAGTCCACGCCCAGGCTGAGGGAGAGGGCCCGGGCCAGCATGGTCTTGCCCACGCCGGGCACATCCTCCAACAGCACATGGCCCTCGCACAGCAGGGCGATGGTCAGGGTCTGGACAGCTTCCTCGTTGCCCACGATCACCTTGGCCACATTGGCCGCCAGATCTTGGGCAAAGGTTTGGATTTGGGTCATTGGGTTGGGGTCCTGGGGTGGTGGGTTGGGTGGAAGGGAGGATTCCATTGGATAGTACTCAAACCGAATGGTCGTGTCAGTCAGACTCGATGAGTCGATTTCCCCGGCGCATTTGATCCATGTAGCCGATCCCGTCTTCAGGTGGGTCGACTCGATTCGCCCAAAGACCAAACGACTGGTCTAAAGATGCCACTATTCGTGACCATTCGTGGAGAACATACGGATCAAAATCCGCGCCGTTGGGCCAGATCAGTGTCTTGGTTTCCGGGTCAAGACGAACTTGTCGGAAAAATGATTG
>CAZKEX010000184.1:0-8873 GCA_964551895.1 uncultured Caldilineaceae bacterium
GCCTCAACCCCCACCCCCCTCCCACCCAACCAACCCCCCAACCAACCAACCAACCAACCATCCACCCAACCAACCAACCACCCCGACCTCACCCGCCCCACCGCGGACACCATCACCACACCCTTGGTCATCACCGCCCCCCGGCCGGGCACCGTGGTGGCCGGGATTGTGGATGTGCGGGGCACGGCCACGGACCCCAACTTCCTGCGCTGGGAACTCTATTGGGGTCCCAGCAGCGTCAACCGCTGGACCCTGCTCACCCAGGGCGACCGGCAGATGGTGGAGAGCCTGCTGGCCCAACTGGATCTGCGGGGCATGCCCGCCGGCGGCTACGACCTACGTCTGCGTGTCGTCCGCCAAGACGGCAACTACTCCGACACCTTCCTGCGTGGACTTGTCCTGCGGGGGCGCGGGGCGATTTAGCGAATGGCGAGGGGCGAATGGCGAGGGGTGAAATGTCCAAGCAACCACGACTCTCCCCCACCACGCCCTTTTGCCTTTTGCACTTTGCACTTTGCCTTTTGCCTTATTACAGCCCAATCGTCTGCCTTTGGTCTGACTTCTGTGTGAGACGCGTAGACTTCCTCCCTCTCCCTGGTTTGGGGGAGGCGGTAAGGGGCGGTATACTTATGTGTCAGTGGATCGCCCTATTCTTGCCTGCCGGACGGTTAGGTCTGGGCCAAGCGGAGAGGATGGGTCCACGACGCGGAAACAAAAGACGTATTGGGATAGAGAAAAGCCCTCGATCGTCCAGGACGATTTCGCAAGTCTATTTGTAAATCGGTTTGTCTACCTTTAGGAGAAAAAATCAATGAATAAAATCAAAATGACCCGCACGGCCACCGTGGCCCTGATCCTGGTCGTTCTGCTGATCTCGGCTTCGGTCTTTGTCAGCGCCCAGACCACTGTGTTGCGTTCCACCAGCGTCACCGGCGAACTGGCCGAGCAGTACAGCCAGAACTGGCTGGGGATCACCCCGGACCAACCCAACGCCTCCCTGCGCTTCACCCTGACCTTCTATCCCTCGGACAACAGCGAAGTGGTGAACAACTTCGGCTTCTGGGTGATGGATGACAGCAACGTCAACGCTGTGGTGAAGAGCGCCGGACGGTTCGCCAACAACAACGTGGCCGCAGGCGAGCGCACCAACCGGGATCCCCTGGGCCAGTTGAGCGCCCAGGTCACTGCCAGTGGTCTGTCCGGCTACACCGTGGTGGTCTACAACAACGGCACCATCCCGGTGGAATACACCCTGACCCTGGAAAACGGCATGATCGTGGATGACGCCGGCCAGGTCAAGGACGCCTCCGGCATGGGCACATCCCTGATGGCTGAAGGGGCCACCACCGAGACGGCTGAGGGCACAGTTGCCGCCACCACGGCCCCGGTTGCCGTGGCGACGGATATTGACATGGACGCCGCCAAGGCCGCCGCCACCACCTACACCGTGGTCGCCGGCGACACCCTGGGCAAGATTGCCAACGCCACCTATGGCAATGTCAGCTACTACAAGGGCATCTGCTCCTTCAACGAGCTGACCAACTGCAACCTCTTGGAAGTCGGCCAGGAACTGCTCCTGCCCGAGGTCGCCGTGCTGGATAGCCTGGCCGGTGTCACCGCCACCCCCGCTGCGGCTGCCGTGGCCGTGACCACCACGGCCACGACCACGGAGACCGTGGTCGCCGAGACCGCGGCTGTCACCGAGACGGTTGCTGTCGCTGAAACTGCCGTTGCCACGACCCTGACCCCTGGCGAAGGCGTCACCTACACCGTGGTCTCCGGGGACACCCTGGCCACCATCGCCCTGGCCGCCTACGGGGATCTGAACCTCTACGCCGACCTGTGCGCCTTCAACACCATCGCCAACTGTGACGTGATCGAAGTGGGCGACGTGATCAACCTGCCTGCCTTGGATGTCCTGACCGCCAAGTAGGACGTAGCAGAACAAAAAAAATAGAACGCGGATGACGCGGATTTGACGGATTAAAACGGATTTTTTCTCTTTCGATTACAGAGAAAAAATCCGCCAGAATCTGCCAAATCCGCGTCATCCGCGTTCTATTCCCA
This sequence comes from uncultured Caldilineaceae bacterium, assembly GCA_964551895.1. GTDB lineage: Bacteria > Chloroflexota > Anaerolineae > Caldilineales > Caldilineaceae > JAGNDO01. Next base: position 2,068 of record CAZKEX010000184.1, read on the forward strand.
TTTGATCCCTTCGCACATCCGTGCTAAACTTGTGGGCATGGACGAGCCTATTTTTCTTGACCCCCCACCCCTATCCCAGCCCCAGCCCAGCGATGGGCCAGATCCCCTGGAATCAGTCGATCTGGCCCACTTCTTCGGGCTGGACGGTCCCCTGGCCGCCACCCTGCCCGGCTATGAACTGCGGGACAGCCAGCTTCAGATGGCCGAGGCGGTCAAACAGGCCCTGCTGGCCAACACCACCGCCCTGATCGAGGCCCCCACGGGCACGGGCAAATCCATCGCCTATCTGCTCCCGGCCATTCTCAGCCGACGCACAGTGGTGGTGGCCACGGCCAACAAATCCCTGCAAAGCCAACTCTATACCCAGGACATCCCCTTTTTGCGCAAGGTACTCAATCAGGATATTCAGGCTGTGCTGATCAAGGGGCGCAGCAACTATCTCTGCACCCACAAATGGGCCCAGGAGGCCAACGAGCAGCAGCTTCTGGGCTTTGTGGACCAAAACACCCAGCAGATCCGCTTTATCAAAGGCTGGCTGGAGGAGACCGAGACCGGCGATGTGGACGACCTGCCCTTTGTCCTGGCCCCGGACCTGCGGGGGCGGGTGGTCAGCTTCCCCGACGACTGTCTGCACAAGGATTGTGTCTATCTGGCGGACGACTGCTGGATCGAGCAGATGCGGGATCGGGCCGCCGAGGCCCAGGTGCTGATCACCAACCATCATTTGCTACTCAACGCCCTGGCATTGGGCCGGGGGGGAGAGCGTATCCTGCCCCCCGCCGCCATCTATGTGGTGGACGAGGCCCATCAGCTTGAGGAGACCGCCACCGCCGTCTTCGAGACCACGGTCACAGATTTCACCGTGGAGCAGTTGCTGGCCCGGGCCATCTTCAAGGAATACGCGGACGAGGTGGAATTGGACGAACTGCGCTTCCAGAACACGGTGGCCTTTCAGGAAGTGGCCTATCGCAGCCGGGAAAATTCGTACCGAATCAAGGGCGCGCTGGAAGAGATGAAGCGGCTGGGCCACGATCTGGAGAAGCTCAAAGAGACCCTGAAGGCATTGGACCCGTTCAAGCAATACGCCAAAGAGACCCTGGGCGGGGGGAGTGGCGGACCCAAAGACAAGGGCATCCCGCCGGATGTGGCGGCCAAGCGGGGGCAGTTCGAGAAGGGGCTGGAAGCCCTGGCCTCCATCGCCAACAAATTGCTGACCGTGGCCTCGGACAAGCAAGACGACGCCTATGTGCGCTTCGCCACCCGGATCTTCAACCGACGCAAGGTTACGCTTGAGGTCCACGCCGCGCCCATCGCCCCCGCGTCCCTGCTCCGGGACTACCTCTTCGATCCCGACCCGGACGTCTTGCCCGACAACAGCCTGCGCACGGTGATCTGCACCAGCGCCACCCTCTCCACCAACGGCCGCTTCGACCATTTCAAAAACCGTTGCGGCGTCGTTGGCGAAAGCCCCAAGGAGACCAAGACACCGTCCAAGACACCGGCCAAGACGCCCCCCAAGCCCCCCATCGAGCTGATCGTGCCCTCGGTCTTCGACTATCCCACCCAGGCCCTGCTCTATCAGCCCGCCCTGCCCGCCTATGATTGGAAAAACAAGGACGCCTTTTACGGGGCCGCATCCGCGGAGATCCGCCGCCTGTTGGAGGTGAGCCGGGGCCGCGCCCTCTGCCTCTTCACCAGTTGGGGCGGGCTGCAAGCGGTCAACGAACAGCTGGCCGACCCGGACACGGGCATTGTCTGGCCCCTGCGCGCCCAGGGGGACGCCCCCCGGGACGCCCTCCTGCGCTGGTTCCGGGAGACGCCCCACAGCGTGCTTCTGGCCACCAAATCCTTTTGGGAGGGGGTGGACATCCCCGGCGACGACCTCAGTTTGGTGGTTTTGGACAAAATGCCCTTCCCCACGCCCAGCGATCCCCTCCACGCCGCCCGCATGGAGACCATCGACGCCAGGGCAGAGCGGGCCAGCTTTGGCGAATACATGGTGCCGTTGATGACCCTGGCCCTGAAACAGGGCTTTGGCCGCCTGATCCGGCGCACCAGCGACCGGGGTGTGGTGGCGATCTTGGACGAACGACTGAGCAGCAAAGGCTATGGCCGCCGGGCGCGCACGGATCTGCCCCCGGCCCGCTTCAGCCGAGAGATCGGGGAGATCCACCGCTTTTACCGGGCCGCCCTGGACAGCCAGGCCGATTTTGCCCTCAACGTCAGCGTCACCGAGGACGCTCCCCCCCGGTGGCGGTGGGAGCTGGTGCGTTTGCAGGATGGCCGGGCGGACGGCAAGACGGGGCGGGTGGAAGGGGGCTTCGACAAAAGCTCAGCCGAACGGAACGGGGCGGCGGATCTGGAAATTGTGGGCGAACTGACCGGGATCTTCGAGGGGTTGCGGGATCTGCGCCGACGCATCGAGCAGGCTGGCCGGGCCCCGGAGCAGTTTGGCGTGGAGGTGCGGTGCAGTCAACTCACCCTGGACGCCCTGGCCCAGCCGGAGAGGGGCGACGACCTGATGTCCGCGGTGGTGGCCGAGAGCGTGCGTTGGCGCAACATCCAGATGATCGGTCTCGTCCCCGGCGAACTGAGCGCGGCAGAAAGCGCCACCTTCGAGCCGGATCTGGTGTTGGAGGAGTAGGGGCGATGGACTACACTTTCCGCCCCTTCACCGCCGCCGACGCCCGCACCATGCTCAGTTGGCGCTATCCGCCACCCCTGGATCTCTACAACCCCAATCCCACGCCCGACAGCCTGGACGAGGACGTGGCCTATCTCCTCGACCCCGCCTTCCACTACCACGCCGCGGTGGATCCAGCGGACCCCGCCGGGCACATGGTGGGCTTTTGCAGCTTTGGCGAAGATGCCCAGGTCCCCGGCGGCGACTACAGCCACCCGGCCCTGGACATCGGCCTCAGTCTGCGTCCCGACCTGATCGGCCAGGGGCTGGGCGACGCCTTCCTGGCCGCCATTTTGGACCTGAGCCGAGCCCTCTTTCACCCCGCCCGCTTCCGGGCCACGGTGGTGGACTTCAACCCCCGCTCCCGCCGCCTCTTCGAAAAAGCCGGTTTCCGCCAAACCCAGACCTTCCACCCGCCAGAGCGCCCGCAAATGACATTTGTGATCTTGGAACGGGGGGAATAGATACGCGGATGACGCGGATTTGGCGGATTTTCACGGATTTTCTTTTTGATCAGAAAAAATCCGCCAAATCCGCCCAATCCGCGTCATCCGCGTTCTATTCTCGCAATTCCTTGCGCAGGATCTTGCCGATCATGGATTTGGGCAGTTCGGATCGGAACTCCACCTGGGCGGGCACTTTGTAGCGGGTCAGGTGTTCTTTGAAGTAGGCGATCAGCTCAGCCTCGCTCAGACTTTCCCCGGCCTTCAACACGGCGAAGACCTTGATGCGCTCCCCGGCGTACTCGTCCCGCACGCCCACGGCCACCCCCTCCTGGATCTTGGGATGCTGGTAGAGGACCTCCTCGATCTCCCGGGGGAAGACGTTGAAGCCGCCTACGATGATCAGATCCTTCTTGCGGTCGGTGATGTAGAAATAGCCGTCCTCGTCCATGTGGCCGATGTCCCCGGTGTGGAGCCAGCCGTCGATCAGGCTTTCGGCGGTGGCTTCCGGACGGTTGAGATAGCCCAGCATCAGGGTGGGGCTTTGCAGGACGATCTGGCCGGTTTCGCCAGGGGGCAGGTCGTGGCCATCGCCCAGATCGACGATCTTGGCCACCACGTCCGAGAAGGGGAGACCGATGCTGCCGATCTTGTGGGCGCCCTGATAGGGGTTGGCCATGATGGCCGTGACCGACTCGGTGAGGCCGTAGCCCTCGATCATGCGCCCGCCGGTCTTGGCCTCGAACTCGTCCTTGATGCCCTTGGTGAGGGGGGCCGCCCCCACGAAGATGCCCCGCAGACTGGAGAGATCGTACTTTTCCACCCCGGGCAGGTTGCTGAAGGCGACGAACATGGTGGGCACGCCGGTGAAAAAGGTGGGCCGATGCTTCTGGATCAGCTTGAGCACATCCTTGGCCCCAAAGCGGGGGACCAGCACGATCTCCCCGCCGCCCAGAAGCGCGCTGTTCATGTTGACGCTCATGCCGTAGCCGTGGAAGAGGGGGAGGACCGAGAGCAGCCGATCCCCGGCGCTGAGTTGGCCCCAGGCGCGGATCTGGTGGGCGTTGGCCACACAGGCGAAGTGGCTGAGCATGATGCCTTTGGCCACCCCGGTCGTGCCGCCGCTGTAGAGAAGCACGGCCAGATCGTCGGGCTGTACAGAAGCGGGTTGAAACCCTGACCCGGCGCTCTGGCCGGCTAGATCCATAAACCGAATAGCCCCAGTGAGTCCGGCGGCGTCCCCGGCCCGACGCTGACTTCTTTCTCGAAAAGACATGACCAAGCCGATGGGAAAGGGCATGAAATCGGCCAGGGGGCTGACGATCACCCGTTTGAGGCCGCTGCTCTTTTGCAGGGCGGCCACGTTTTCCAGGAAGAGGGGGATGGCGATCAGGGTTTCCATGCCCGAATCCTGGACCAGGAGGGCCAGCTCTTTGGGGTTGGCCAAGGGGTTGAGGCTGACGACCGTGGCCCCGGTCTTGAGGACGGCGTAGTAGCTGACGATGAACTGGGGCGAGTTGGGCATGAGCAGCCCCACCCGGTCCCCACTGCCGATACCCAGGTCCATCAGGCTGGCGGCCAGGTTGTCGCTGAGGGCTTTCATGCGCCCGTAGGATTGGGTCTTGCCAAAGAAGGTGGCGCAGGGGGCAGACGGATTGGCCGCCGCGCTGTCGTCCAGCAGCCGATAGAGGGGGATGTGGGGATAGTCCAGGTGGGCGGGCACACCGGCGTCATAGTGTTTGAGCCAGGGATGGTCCATAATGCGTCTCCTTGGGTGGGATAAATTGATGGGGATGGCTGGGCTGAGTGGCTGCCTCTATTGAATCTCAAAAGGGGCGAAAATTCAAGTGGCAACCGGTCCCACTTTTTTGCCACTTGAAGAATTCCCCAATCTAGCCCATAATAGATCCAACATCACCATTCAGCCAAGGAAAAAATAGGACACGGATTGAACGGATAAAACGGATTCTTACTGATTTCAGAAAAAATCCGTTTTTGATCCGTCACATCCGTACGATCCGTGTTCTATTTTTTGGACTCGCTGAACAATTGCGATCCAACCACCAACCCACCCAGGATCCCACCCATGAAAATCACTTTCCACGGAGCCGCCCGGGAAGTCACCGGGTCCATGCACTTGATCGAGGTCAACAACCGCAAGGTGCTGCTGGAATGTGGCTTCTATCAGGGTCGCCGGGCCGACACCTATGGGCGCAACCTGAATTTCCCCTTCAAGCCCGCGGAGATCGACACGGTGGTTCTCAGCCACGCCCACATCGACCATTCGGGCAACTTGCCCAACCTGGTCAAGCAGGGTTTTACGGGCAATATCTGGTGTACGGCGGCCACCCGCAACCTGTGTACCTATATGCTCATGGACAGCGGCTACATCCAAGAGCAGGATGCCTTTTACCTCAACAAGAAGAAGAAACGCAAGGGCGAGCCCCTGGTGGACCCCATCTATACCAAGGAGGACGCCAAAAAGTCGCTGGAATACTTTGTCAGCGTGGGCTATCATCGCCCCATTTTGGTGGCGGACGGGGTGAAGGCCACCTTCTACACCGCCGGCCACATCCTGGGATCTGCCTTTGTGGCGCTGGACATCGACGAACACGCCACGGGCAAGAAGTTCCGGCTGGTCTTCAGCGGAGACGTGGGCCGGGACGCCATCGCCATCCTGCCCCCGCCGGAGACCGTGGACAGCGCCGACATCCTGATCATGGAGAGTACCTATGGCAACCGGCTGCACGGCACCATCACCCAGGCCCGCAAGCGGCTGGAAGAGGTGGTGAGCCAGACCGCCAAACGCCGGGGCAAGGTGATCATCCCCTCCTTTGCCGTGGGCCGCACCCAAGAGTTGGTCTACGCCCTCAACCAACTGGCCGCGGTCGGCGACATCCCGGAGTTGCCCATCTTTGTGGACAGCCCCCTGGCCGTCAACGCCACGGATGTCTTCCGTCTGCACCCGGAAGAGTGGGACGCGGAGGTGCAGGACTTCCTGACCGAGGAAAAGCGCCGAAACCCCTTTGACGCCCCCAATGTGGAATATGTGCGGGATGTGCGGCGCAGCAAACAGCTCAACTTCCTGCACGATCCCGCGGTGATCATCAGCGCCAGCGGCATGGCCGAAAGCGGGCGCATTCTGCATCACCTGAAGAACAACATCGGCAGCCCGCGAAACACGGTCCTGATCGTCAGCTTCCAGGCGGAACATACCCTGGGGCGGCGCATCAAGGACGGGGACAGCCCCGTGCGTATCTTCGGCGAGATGTTCGAGGTCAAGGCCCAGGTCGAGAGCATCGACGGCTACAGCGCCCACGCCGACCAACAGGAACTGCTGGACTGGGCGGGCCATTTTGACCGATCCCGGCTGCAAAAGCTCTTCCTGGTCCACGGGGAAATCGACGCCGCCACCACCCTAAAAGGGAAACTGGGCGAGATCGGTTTCGCCGACGTGCGGATTCCAGAGCGGGGGAATAGCTTTGTGTTCTAAAAAAAAAATAGAACACGGATTGGACGGATAAAACGGATTTTGACTGATTTTTTAAAAATCCGTTTTTGATCCGTCACATCCGTCCGATCCGTGTTCTATTTTTGACTTCACTGCAAAAAGGTCGAATTAGCCACAAAGAACACAAAGAACACAAAGGAAAACAAGGCTTTTCTCTGCGCATCCTCCG
>CAZKEX010000185.1:0-8814 GCA_964551895.1 uncultured Caldilineaceae bacterium
GATGGGACGGATCAAACGGATTTTCACTGATTTGAAAAGAAAATCCGTTTTTAATCCGTCGCATCCGTCCAATCCGTGTTCTATTTTTTATCTTGACTGAACGGCCCTTTCAATTTTAGCTTTCGGACTTCAACTTCTTCAACTCATCTTCAAGGCTCAACGGATCATACCCCAACTCATAGGCCATTTTGCTGTCCAACGCCACATCCGGCGGACGGGGCGCGGCCATCTGCACATCGGCCTGATGGCCCCGGACCAACCGGGCCTGGGGCAGCTCGAAGACCTCCGCCAGAAGTTGGCCAAATTTGTAGCGGCTGACCCGTTCCCGCCCGCCCAGGTGCAGAAAGCCGTGGGCCTTTTCGGCGGCCAAGAGCAGCCCCTTGGCCGCGGTCTCGCCGCTGGCCGGGGTGCGGAATTCGTCGGTGAAGAGGCGCAGCTCCTTGCCCGCCCGCATCTCCCCCAACATCCACTGCATGAAACTGCCATTGCGCGTCCCGCCCCGGCCAAACATCAGCGGCATACGGCAGATGGCCGATTCCGGGTAGAGGCCCAAGATCTTCTCCTCGGCCTCCACCTTCTGCTCGCCGTAGACGCTGACCGGGCTGACCGATGCCCCCTCGTCATAGGGGGCGCGGGTGCCGTCAAAGACCAGATCCGTGGAGGTGAAGACAAAGGGCACGCTCCGGTCCGCGCACAGCCCAGCCAAATTGAGGGTAGCGGTCACATTCACCCGCTGGGCCTCGGACCGATTCACCTGCACCCAATTGGGGTTGGACAGGGCCGCCGTGTGGATCACCGCGTCCGGCTGGATGTGGGCGAAGGCAGCCTTCATCTCGGAGAAGTCGGTCAAGTCCAGCTTGGCCGTGTCCACGCCGGGGATAGTGACCGGGGTGGAGTGATACGCGCCAAAAATGGTCCAGCCCGGCCACGTCTTCAGGGCGACCCGGGCCAAATTCCAGCCCAAAAAGCCGCTGGCCCCGGTGATGAGGAGATATTTGTTGGGTGGGTTGGTCATGAGAGGGTCTCGGCTATATTTTCACCGCAAAGGCGCGAAGAGCGCAAAGAAAAACAGGGATCTTTTGCAGTGGATTCATTCTTTGGGGTATTTGACGGCATAGTCTGCAAATTCCTCTTCGAGGTGGATTTGGGATTCAGGTGATAGTCGCTACAATGCCAGGCTTTCCTCTGGGTGATTCTGACCACGCTCCTCGTTGATGTATGCGTCCACATCTACGCCGCGCCAAAGTTCTTTTCCCAGCCCTTGTAGATCCATCAGGCTCGGCCTTGAAGAAGTTTCACCAATGTTGCTTTTTTGAACAATCCCTGTGAGATCCTGAAGAAGACGCAATTGTTCATCGGCGGCCAGTGTTTGGAATTGTTTCACGACACGTTGATAGGTGGGCGTGCTGATGGTCATTGCCAGATCCTTTCTTTTCAAACCACAAAAACGGGGGACGCAGGAAACTCCCTGCGCCCCCCAATTGTACCCCAAGATCTCATTGTTGCGAAGAAGTGTTACGCTGCCGTGGTTGGCGCACCTACGGCTCCCGCAGCCCCCAAAATCTCGGCCATGCGCCGGTTGATCTCGGCGTCCTTGGCGCTGGGGTGGATGGCGGAGATGGGGCCGTCTTGCCGGTTTTGGCCGCTGATCACGCTGACATGGGAGACCGGGAAGAGCTCCATGGTCCCGGCAAAGGCGCCGACCAACTCGCCGAATTTCTCGATCATGTAGGCGGTGATGCCCTCGTCGCCGCCGGATTCCAGGATCTCGATGGTGCGGGCAAGCTGGTTGAGCTCGGCCTGGGCCTGGCCGCGGATGGTGGCGGCCTCGGCCTGGGCTTCCTGGACCATCTTCTCCTGGGCAGCCGTGGCGGGGATGTAGACGCTGGCCTCCAGTTGGGCCTTGACCATCTCGATGCGCTGCTTTTCCGCCTCGATCTGCGCCCGGATACCGGCCACTTCGGACTCGGCGTTGCGGGTGGCCTCCTGGATGCCGATGGCTTTGCGCTGGTTTTCTTGGGTCACCCGGACCCGGGTTTGGGCGTCGATGCTCTGACGCTCGTTCTCCAGATCCCGCACGGCCACTTCGGCCCGGCGGGCCTCTTCCTGCTCTCGGGCGTTGGCCCGGGCCACGGCCTGGGCCACCCTGGCCTGGGATTCGGCGTTGGCGGTCTGAACCCGTTTGAGCAGGGCAATATAGAGATCCGGCTCGTCCACGCCGTCCAGCCGGTGATCGTCCACATCGGCAATGTTGAGGGTGGTGATCTCCAGGCCGATGCCCTCCAGATCCGACTTGCAGACCTTGATCATGCTCTGGATCAGCCGGTCTTTGTGGCTCATCACCTCTTCCGGCGTCATGGAGGCGATGGTGTCCCGCAGGTGGCCCTCGATGATGGAGTTGGCGATCCCCCGCAGGTCCGCCCAATCGTCGGTCATGTGCAGGATGCGTTTGACCGCGTTGAGCATGCCCCGGTCCGTCTTGGCCACGGCAAAGCTGACCGTGGCGGTGACGGTCAGGGGCACGATCCCGGCGGCGATGGCCGACTCCACCACCACCGTGGCGGTTTGGGGGGTCAGGTCCATGGTGTCAAAGCGGTTGATCAGGGGCAGGACAAAGACCCGTCCGCCCCGAAACATGGTGAAGCCCTTGCCCTTGCCGTGGACAACGGCCAGGCGGCTGGGGGGCACCAGCTTCATTTTGGATACAATCTGGTAGATCAGAGTGGCCAGGATCAACAGGGCCAAGGTTGCTAAAAAGGGTAGCATGGTGGGACTCCTTTTGGTTCGAGATATTTTTTTTGGGGGGGGAGATTTTGAGAGTAGGAGATTGGGAGATTGTGTTGGGGTAATCTCCCGTTCTCCCAATCTCTCAGTCTCAACGCCTGGCAAATTGATCGCCAGCCCTAACCCTGGCTGGTCGACGCCTGACGGCTCAATAGATCCCGCACGCTGATGCCGAAGCCCTGCTCGAACTGGGCCAGGAAGTCCACCAGGGCCGCTGGCCCCCGGTTGACCGCGGCGTTGAAGCCGTCTTCCTCGTTGAGGACCAGCATGTTGTCCACGTAGAGATCCTTGGCATGGGCCTGATAGCTGGCAAAGAGACCGGGCATCTGGGTCAGGAAGAGGGCGATGCGGCCTGTGTCCCCGGACTTGGCCAGGAGTTCGACCTTCTGTTGCAGCAGATCGTTGCGCACCTCCTGCACAATCTGCACCGATTCGCCCTCGCCCCCGGCCTTGATCTCCGCGGTGCGGCGGCGCACACTGGCCTCCACCGTCACCTCGGACTGGTTTTTGAGCCGTTGTAGATCGACCTTCAGCTCCTCCACCTGGCGCTGGCCCTGGCTTTGGGCCTCGGAGATGGTGCTGTCCGCCTCCAGCCGGGCCTTGTTGATGTCCGCATCGCACTTGCGCCGGAAGAGTTCCACCTCCTGCTGCACTTGCAGGATGCGCTCGTCGGCCTGGTTGAGGGCCACCATCATGCGCCGTTTGCCGTCGGATTCGGCCTGGTCGGCCAGGGCCCGCAGCCGGGCCTCTTCGATCTCCACATCCTGGCGCTTGCGGGAGAGGGTCTTGTTGGCCAAGTTGGCGATATAGTTGGACGAATCCCAGATGCGTTGCAGGGAGACCGAGACCACGTCGATGCCAAAGGCGCTGAGATCCTCCCGGCAATCTTCCAACAGCAGGCGGCGGAAGATGGCCCGCTCGCCCGTGTCGGCCTCGCCCTTGGCATCCTGGCTGTCGCTGGCCACCTGGCTGACCGTCTCCTTGCCAAAGGCGGCTTCGGCCACGGCCATCAGCCCCAGCTCGTCCACCCCTTCTGCGCTCTCCACCATGCCGATGGCCTGGAGGGGCGTGGTCTTGTTTAGGGCGGCCCGGAAGTTGCCCACCATTGTCTGCTGGATCTGCTCCTGGATCAGGGTCAACGGCTTGCCCAAAAGTTGTTGCACCGCGCTGTACAGCAAGGATTCGCTCTCGTCATCGATGATCACACAGGCCGTGGCATCCGCGCCCACGTCGATGCCGTTGGCCGAGTTGACCCCCTCCACCCGCACGTTGATGGGAATGATGGTCAGGTCGATGGCCTGGACGCTCTGGATGAAGGGGATCACATAGGTCCAGCCCCCCTTTTGGATGCGAAAGCCGAATTTTCGGCCATCGATCACAGTCTCCGTGCCCCCGGTCACCACCAAAATATGGTTGGACGGGCAGACCCGGATCAGGGATCGCAACAGAATGATCACACTGGTGAAGACCACCAGGGCAGCGATGCCGCCGATGGCTCCGGTTAGTTCGCTGAGTATTGACATAATTGGTTCTCCTTGATTTAGGGGAGGGAAGGGGTGAGGGGGTGAAGGGGCGAGGGCGTGAGGGGGTGACATCATCCTTTCACCCTTTCACCCCTTCACTCACGCATCAATCTACATATACACACTCGGGCGTCACCTTGACGATGCGCACGGTTTCGCCTTTTTGGAAGGCCATGTCTGGGCGGACGGCCAGGGCGTACTGTTCGAGGATGGCCATGCCCACCTGCACCCGCACCTTGCCCATGTCCGTGTGGGTGAGGGAGACCGTGACCGTGGCGGCTTCGTTGACCAGATCCGTGCGGGCCACGGTGGAATCTGTGTTGCTGCGCTGGAAGCGGAAGAAGACCTGGGCGGCCACCGTGGCCAGCACGCCCATGGGCACGGCCAAGGCCAGGGCCACCAGGGGAGATCGGCCCATGCTCAACGCGGCCCAGCCTGTGGGGCCAAAGCCCAGGAAGAAGTAGACGGCCATGCGCAGATAGGCCAGGATCGAAAGCACCGGCACGGATGCCCCATCCATGTGGCCAGAGGTGTGACCGGACGTGTGGCCGGCGCCGTGGCTGTCACTGCGCCCATCACTGTGCCAATCGCTGTGGCCGTCGCTCTCTCCGTCGCCGTGACCGTCCCCGAAATCTCCATCGGCGTCAAAGTCGCCGCCGTCATCCCCCCCGGCATCTCCGCCGACATCTCCGCCGGCATCTCCATCCCCGCCGCCATCCGCGCCCCCGTCATCCCCGCCGTGATCCCCGTGGCCATCCTCGTTGTTGCCGAAGATGCCCAGGAAATCCAACGCCACCACGCCCACCGAGAAGACCGACGCCCCAATGAAGAACTGGGTCAGAAAATTGACGTCGATCACGTTAAAGGCCAGGGAGGTGGCGATGATGGCGAGGAAGATAGCCAGAATGATATAGAAAAGGGACCGTGTCCGGTTCATAGGTTGTGCCTCCGTGGTTTGCCCGCGGTTGTTTGGTGGACAATAAACAGCTTTTAACCGCCGAGAGCGCAAAGGTGCGCAGAGGAAAAGCGAGAGAAACTCTGCGCCCTCAGCGTTATCTCTCTGCGTCCTCGGCGGTTAGCTTCTTTTTGCCGTCAAGCCATGCCCCTGATCCTACCCCATTCCCCCAGCCCAACCATGACGCCCCCAAGACATCGGCCTGACAGGGAACTTTCAATGCACAATTTTCAATGCACAATTTTCAATGCACAATTTTCAATGCACAATGTCGCCATCATCATTGTGCATTGTGCATTGTGCATTGTGCGCAAACCCCTACAAGCTGCGGGCCACAAACCTGCCTTGGCCCGGCGTGCCCACATATTTCTGGTTGTCCACGATCACCTCGCCCCGCAGCAGCGCCGTGCGCGGCCAGCCGGTGACGGTGATGCCTTCGTAGGGGGTCCAGTCCGCGGTTTCGTGGAGCGTTTGGGCCGTCAGGGTCTTCTCAATGCTGGGATCAAAGATCACAATGTCGGCGTCGTAGCCGGGGGCGATCAGTCCCTTGTTTTGTAGACCCATCAGCCGGGCAGGGTTGGTGCTGCACACCTGCACCCATCGCTCCGGCGAAAGGTGGCCAGCCCCCACGCCAAAGTGATAGATCAGCGACAGCCGGGCCTCGATGCTGGGCACCCCTCCGGGGATCTGGCTGAAATCTGGGGCAGATCGCTTTTCGTCCCACGTCCACGGGCAGTGGTCTGTGCTGACCACTTGCAGATCGTCCCCGGCCAGGGCCTCCCACAGGATCTGCTGGTCCTCCTGGGTGCGCAGGGGCGGGGCGCAGACGTAGAGGAAGCCGGTCTCGCCGTCCAGATGCTCGTCGGCGGCCAGCAGCAGATATTGGGGGCAGGTCTCGCCAAAGATCGTCACCCCCCGCAGATTGGCGGCCAAGATCTCGGCCACGCTCTCCGCGCAGCCCACGTGGAAAATGTAGAGCGGGCAGTCGGCGTGGTGGGCGATCTCCGCGGCCCGATGCACTGCCGTGGCCTCCAGCCGGGCCGGCCGGGTGCGCTCGTGCCAGATGGGGGACCTGTGGCCAGCGGCCAGGGCCTCCCGGCGCAGCTCGTCCAGCAGGGGACCGGTCTCGCTGTGCAACACCACACCGCCCCCGGCCTGGCCCACCCAGCGCATGGAGCGATAGAGGGCCGCATCGTCCAATATCATGCCAGGGTAGGCCTGATACATCTTGAAGGTGGCGCAGCCGGCCTCCACGGCCATCAAAAAGGGGTCCAGATCCCGCACATGGGCCGCGTGCCAGGTGGGCAGGGTCATGTGCAGGCCATAGTCGATGGCGACCTGGCCCGCCGCCTCATCCTGTCGCCGGTGGAGGGCGTCGATCAGGCTCTCCTCCGGCTGGGGGTCGGTGAAGTCGATCACCGTGGTCGTGCCGCCACAGGCCGCCGCAATCGTGCCGCTGCGGAAGCTGTCCGTGCTGATCCGCCCGCCCAACTGCAACTGCAAATGCACATGGGGGTCCACGCCGCCGGGGATCACATAACAGCCCCCGGCGTCGATCTCCCGCCCCCCGGTCAGCCCGTGACCGATGGCGGCAATCTGTCCGTCGGCCACCAACACATCGGCCAAAAAGGTCATGTCCCCGGAAATGATCGTGCCGTTGCGAATGACCGTGCTGTCCATGGTTATCCTTTCCTCAAGTCATTCTTTACCTGCGAGGTGATCTCTAAGATGCGGGTGCGCAGATGGCTGATTTCATCCACGGTCTTGGGGTGATCGGTCCTGCCGTCGATGGTCAGTCTGTGCTTGGTGAAGGCCAATTTGGCATAGAGGTTGACCAGCCGCTTTTGGTCCCCGCTATAGCTGCGATGGCCCTTCCCCGCCACCTGGCCGGAGAGGATGCGATAGTCCCGCTCGGTGAGCAGGGTGCCCACTTCGCCGGCCAATTCCTGGCGGATCAACCGCTGTTCGCGTTTGAGGGAGAGGAAATAGGAGATCAGGATCAGCCCAAAGCCAAAGGCGGCCAGGGCCAAACTGAGCAAAAAGGCCAATCCGTTGACCTCGGTCAGGCTGGCCCCCAGGTTGTGCAGCCCATGCACCAAGATGGCCATGAGCAACCCAAAGATGGGCCAAAAGCGTCTGCCCAGGGCGGATCCGCTGTCCCGGGCCAGGCCAAAACCCATGCCGGTCAGCCCAGTGTAGAGGGCGTGGTTGAGGCCAAAGATCACCGAGCGCAGGACGATGATCATGCTCAACGAGGCAAAGCCCCCCTCGTCAAAGGCCCCGATGAAGTAGAAGAAATTCTCCGTCATGGCAAAGCCAAAGCCCACCAGCGCGCCGTAGATCAGCCCATCCAACACCCCGTCGAACTCCCGGCGGAAGAAGAGGTAGATCAGCAAAATGACCGCGCCCTTGGCCAGCTCCTCCACAATGGGCGCAATCACCGCGGACTCGACCACGGACGCGGCCAGGGTGCCCGGCTCCCAGATCAGCGTGGCCCCAAAGGCCAACTCCGCCACCAAGCTGACCACGATGGCCGGGATCGCTCCCCACAAAAAGGCCATGCTCACCAGCCATTTGGGCTCCCGCTCGTGCCGATCCGCCCAATAGAAGGCCCCGGCATAGAGCAACGTGGGTACAATCGCCGCCAGCACACTGATGAGAAGGGCGATAAATGTGGTCATGAGGCGTCCTTGGGCGAATGGGGCGAATGGCGAATGGCGAATGGCTACTCAACCTGCGCTACTTCCTATCCTCGATGGCTGATCCCATTATACCGCACCGGGCGCAGACGTTTGCGCAGCTTGGCATAGGTGCTGGCAAAGTGGGGCCAGAAGGGGCTGACCGTGCCCACAGGCTGGGCGTGGGCCAGGGCGGCCAGAAAACTTTGGGGGGTGTCCTCAAAGTCGGCCATTTCCAGATAACAGCGCCCGACCTCGAAGAGGGTGTGGGCATCGCTCCCCGCGGTGATCAGCTTGCCATGTTCCGCGGCCAAACGGGCGGCGTGGTCGTTGTCCGCTGGGCGCACGCAGCGGGCGTTGCGGGTCTCCAAGGCATCCACCAGATGGATGATGCGCAGCACATTCTCCAGCCCCATGGCCGAGCGGCGCAACGTGTCCACCGGGTGGGGGATGCTGATCACCGCGCCCTGGTCCCGCAGGCGGCGGATGGACTCCTCGGGCGACAGCCCCTTGGGCACCTCCTCGGTCACAAAGTAGGCGATGATCTCCCCATGGGTGGTCTTGATCTCCTCGCCCAGGATTACCAGATCCGGGGCCAACTCCTTGGCCCGCCTCGCCCCGGCCACATTGTTGTGTTCGGTCACGGCAATCCGATCCAGCCCCACCGCCCGAGCCCGCTGGATCAACTTCTCCGGTCGGGTCAAGCAGTCACGGCTGTAGATGGTGTGGGCGTGCAGGTCGACTTTTGGCATGGTGGTTGGGTTGGTGGTTGGTTTGTTGGGTTTGTTGGTTTGTTGGTTTGTTTGTTTGTTGGTTGATTTGCGATTGGGAGATTAGGAGATTGGCGACATAGGCACCCTGTCACCCTGTCACC
>CAZKEX010000186.1:0-8811 GCA_964551895.1 uncultured Caldilineaceae bacterium
GCCCATGCGCATCTACCCGGCCCTGCACTACACAATGGGCGGGCTGTGGGTGGACTACAACCTGGAGAGCAACCTGCCCGGTCTCTTTGTGACCGGCGAGGCCAACTTCTCGGACCACGGGGCCAACCGGCTGGGGGCCAGCGCCCTCATGCAGGGGCTGGCGGACGGCTACTTTGTGCTGCCCAACACCCTGCCCAACTATCTGGCCACGGCCAAGGCGGCGTTGACCCCCATCACCAAGGATCACCCGGAGGTGGTGGCCGTGGAGAACGAGGTGCGGGAACGCATCAACCGGCTCTTGAACATCAAGGGCACCCGCTCGGCAGACTCCTTCCACCGGGAACTGGGCAAGATCATGTGGGAATACGCCGGCATGGAGCGCACGGAGGAGGGGCTGCGCAAGGCCCTGGAACTGATTCCTCCCCTGCGGGAAGAGTTCTGGCGAGACCTGAAGGTACCCGGCAGCGGGGAAGAGTTCAACCAGAATCTGGAGATGGCCGGACGGGTGGCCGACTTCATGGAGCTGGGCGAACTGCTGGTGATCGACGCCCTGGATCGGGGCGAATCCTGCGGCGCTCACTTCCGCCTGGAAAGCCAGACCCCGGACGGCGAAGCCCTGCGGGACGACGAGAACTTCTCCTATGTGGCCGCCTGGGAGTACACGGGCGATCTGGCCAAGCCCATCCTGAACAAGGAAGAGCTCTCCTTCGAATACGTCAAGCTGGCCCAGCGCAGCTACAAGTAGAGCGAGTTATGAGTTACGAGTTGCGAGTTGGGTGGTTCTTGGTCCCAACGAAAACGCAATTCGCAACTCGCAACTCGCAACTCATAACAATGGAGAACATCTACACATGAAACTAAAACTACGCATCTGGCGACAGGATGGGGCCAAGGCCAAGGGCAAACTGGTGGACTACACCCTGCCCGAGGTCAGCCCGGACTCTTCCTTCCTAGAAATGCTGGACCTGCTCAACGAAGAACTGGTGATGAAGGACGATATCCCCGTGGCCTTTGACCACGACTGTCGCGAGGGCATCTGCGGCATGTGCGGCCTGGTGATCAACGGCATCGCCCACGGCCCGGAAGCGGCCACCACCACCTGTCAACTGCACATGCGCCACTTCAAGGATGGCGACACCATCGTCATCGAACCCTGGCGGGCCGCCGCCTTCCCGGTGATCAAGGACCTGGTGGTGGATCGCACCTCCTTCGAGCGCATCATCCAGGCCGGCGGCTATGTCTCCGTCTCCACGGGCAGCGCGGCGGACGCCAACGCCATCCCCATCCCCAAGGCCAAGGCGGACATGGCCATGGACGCCGCGGCCTGTATCGGCTGTGGCGCCTGCGTGGCCGCCTGTCCCAACAGCTCGGCCATGCTCTTCACCGCGGCCAAGGTCGGTCACCTGGCCCACCTGCCCCAGGGTGTCACGGAACGCTATCAACGCACCGTGGACATGGTGGCCCAGATGGACGCCGAACACTTCGGCGGCTGCACCAACATCGGCGAATGCGAGGCCGTCTGCCCCAAGGAGATCAGCATAGACTTCATCGCCATGATGAACCGGGATCTGTGGAGCGCCGTCCTGCAAGGGGTCAAACCTGGCGCGGCCAAGGCGTAAACAATCAGGACCTTTTTTAACCGCCGAGGGCGCAGAGATGACGCAGAGGGCGCAGAGAGACCGAAAAACTCTCTGCGTCCCTCTGCGCAAGCTCTGCGTTCTCGGCGGTTTGCTGTTTTTGGAGGCGTTATGACCAAGCGTTTTATCGCCATTGCCGGCAACATCGGCGTGGGCAAGTCGTCCCTGACCCGGCTGCTGGCCCAGGGGTTGGGGTGGCAACCCTTCTTCGAGGCTGTGGACGACAACCCCTATCTGGCTGACTTTTACGGGGACATGAAGCGGTGGAGCTTTCACTCCCAGATCTTCTTTTTGGGCCGACGCCTGCGCCATCACCGCCAGTTGGTGGACCATCCCGGCTCCGTGGTGCAGGACCGCAGCGTCTACGAGGACGCCGAGATCTTCGCCCGCAACCTCTACGACCAGGGCAACATGGCCCCCCGGGACTACAGCAGCTACCGGGATCTCTACCAAGCCCTCACCGACTTTCTGCCCCCGCCGGATCTCATGGTCTACCTCAAAGCCTCCACCGAGACCCTGGTCCGCCGCATCCGCCGCCGGGGGAGGGCCTACGAGCAGGACATGGACCCGGCCTACCTGGCCCGGCTCAACCACCTCTACGACGACTGGATCGAACGCTTCGACCTCTGCCCTGTCCTCACCGTCCCCGCGGACACCTTGGATTTTGTGGACAATCCCCAACATCTGGCCTTGGTGATCCGCAAGGTGCAGGAGAAGTTGCAGGGGAAGGAAGTGGTGGTCTTTTAGTCCCTCTTCTCACTGCCCATAGACATTCATATACCGATCATGCAGCCTGGCCACATCCGCCGCGGGGATGACGTCGGGGACGCCGATCTGCATGGCCGTCCAGACTGTGGCGGCCACGTCCTCGGTCATGATGGCGGCTTTGACTGCGGCGGTGGCATCCTTGCCGATGGTGAAGACGCCGTGGTTTTTGAGCAGCACGGCCGGCGAACTGCCGATGCTCTCCACCACCACCTTGCCGATGACCTCGTCCCCGATCAGGGCGAAGCCGCCGCAGGGGATGGGGCCGCCAAACTCGTCGCCCATAGCGGTCAGCACGACCGGGATGGCCATGCCCACGACGGCAAAGGCGCTGGCATAGCGGGAGTGGGTATGCACGATCCCGCCCACGTCCGGGCGGTGGCGGTAAATGTAGAGATGGCTGTAGGTGTCCGACGAGGGCTTGAGGTCGCCTTCGACAATCTTGCCGTCCATGTCCACCACCACCATCTGTTCGGCCCGCAGATCTCGGTAGCGGATGCCCGAGGGCTTGATCACCACCAAGCCCGTCTCCGGGTCCCGGGCGCTGATGTTGCCCGCGGTCCAGACCACCAGGTTGTTTTTGAGCAATTCCTGGTGCAGGTCGGCGAGTTCGGCCTTTAGGTGTTCGAGCATTTATGAGATTCCTTTTGGCTTGGCCAGGGACAACAATTAACCGCCGAGGCCGCGGAGAGGACGCAGAGGGCGCAAAAGAACACTCTGCGTTTCTCTGCGCCACCTCTGCGCCCTCGGCGGTTGATTGTTGTTTTATGCGTTTTTGCGGGCGTCGGCCTTAATGGCCTTCAGCCGTTTCATGACATCGTTTTCGCCCCGGCCAAAGTAGTCGTGGAGGCGCATGTACTCGGCGAAGAGCTGGTCGTAGACCGCCGTGGCCGCGGGGTTGGGGACATAGCTCTCGTCCTTCAAACTGCCCATGACCGGCGCGGCGTCGTAGATGGAGTCAAAGCCGCCGGCCGCCTTGCCTGCGGCGACGGCCCCGAACATGGCCGATCCCACGGCGGAGGCATGGGCCGACGCCGCCACTTTGAACGCTCGCCCGGTGACGTCGGCGTAGATCTGCATGAGCAGGCGGTTCTTTTCGGGCAGGCCGCCGCAGGCCACCAGGTCGTTGACCGGCACGCCGTTGGCCTCAAAGGCTTCGATGATGGCCCGGGTGCCGTAGGCCGTGGCCTCGATCAGCGCCCGGTAGATCTCCTCGGGCTTGGTGAGCAGGGTGGCGCCCAGCAGCATCCCGGTCAGGTCCGCGTCCACCAGCACAGAGCGGTTGCCGTTCCACCAGTCCAGGGCCACCAGACCGCTTTGGCCGGGCTTGAGCTGGGCGGCCTTTTCCTCCAACAGTTGGTGGATGTCCATCCCCCGTGCCTCGGCTTCTCGCTCGTATTTGGCCGGGACGCAGTTCTCGGTGAACCAGGCGAAGTGGTCGCCCACGCAGGATTGGCCGGCCTCGTAGCCAAAGAGACCGGGCAGGATGCCGTCCTCCACATAGCCGCAGATGCCGGGGACCACATGCTCTTCGTCGCCCAGGACCATGTGACAGGTGCTGGTGCCCATGATCATGACCATGCGCCCCGGCTCGGCCACGGTGGTGGCGGGGACGGCCACATGGGCGTCCACGTTGGCCACGGCCACGGCCGTGCCAGGGTTGAGCCCGGTCCACGCCGCGGCTTGGGCGGTGAGAACGCCCGCTTTGTCGCCGATGGGCTTGATGTCACGGGTCATCTTTTCGTCGATCACATTTTCCAGCCGAGGGTCCAGGGCGGCAAAGTAGGCTTTGTCCGGGAAGCCCTCCCGCTTGGACCACATGGCCTTGTACCCGGCCGTGCAGGCATTGCGGCTCTCCACGCCGGTCAGTTGCCAGACCGCCCAGTCAGCGGCCTCCAGCAGGCGGTCGGCGGCGGCGTAGATCTCTGGGGCCTCGTCCACAATTTGCAGGGTCTTGGAGAAGAACCACTCGGAGCTGATCTTGCCGCCGTAGCGGTCCAGCCAGCCCTCGCCCATGCTGCGGGCCGTGGCGTTGATCTTGTCCGCCTCGGGCTGGGCGGCGTGGTGCTTCCACAGCTTGACCCAGGCGTGGGGATTGTCCCGATATTCGGGCAGGAAGCAGAGGGGGGTGCCGTTCGCCTTGACCGGCAGCATGGTGCAGGCGGTGAAGTCAATGCCGATACCGATCACGTCGTCGGCGCTGACCCCCGACTCCGCCAGCACGGCGGGGATGGTGCGCTTGAAGACTTCGAGATAGTCGTTGGGGTCCTGCAAGGCCCAGTCCGGGGCCAGACGGATGCCCGAATCGGGCAGACGCTCGTCGATCACACTGTTGGCGTAGGCGTGGACGCTCATGGCCAACTCCCGGCCGTTGCGCACATCCACCAACACCGCCCGGCCAGATTCCGATCCAAAATCGACACCAATTGCATATTTTGTCATGATTTCTATTTCCTTTCTTGAAAAATAGAACACGGATTTGACGGATTTGACGGATTAAAACGGATTTTTTTGATCTGCTTTTGATCCGTTTTAATCCGTCCGATCCGTCAAATCTGTGTTCTATTTTTGCTGCTCCATGCTGACGATGACTTTCAACCCTTCCCGGCTCTGGGCGGAGCGGAAGGCGGCTTCGGCTTGGTCGAAGGGGAAGGTGTGGGAGACGAGGCGGTCCACGTCGATCTGGCCCCGGCGCACCAGTTCGATGCAGCGGGGGTAGACGTGCTTCATGCGCCGGGCCCACTGCAAGACCAGCCCCTTGCGCCGCACCAGGGAGGCGGTCACCGTGGTCTCGTCTTGCGAGGGGATGCCGACCAGGATCACCTTGCCGCCGGGCTTGACCAGCTCCACCGCGCTGTGGATGGCGGCGTTGGACCCGGCCACCTCGATGGCCACGTCCAGGAATTTGCCGTTCAACACCTTGCGGATGGGGGCGACTTCTTGGTTGTGTGCGTCGGCCAATACGGCCAGATCCGCGCCGTTGGCCGTGGCGGCTTCCACCCGATGGGGCAGCAGATCCGTGGCCGCCACAAAGCTGGCCCCGGCGGCCCGGGCCATCTGCACGATCATCAGCCCGATGGGGCCGCAGCCGAAGACGCCCACCCGGTCCCCAGGGCGGATGCCGCTGAGGTCGATGGCGTAGAGGGCCACGCCCAATGGCTCCAGCATGGCCCCGTCCGTGGCGCTGAGGCCGTCGGGCAGGGGGAAGAGGCAGTGATCCGGCCAGACCATGTATTCTCGCAGGCCGCCGTCGTCGTGGCCGTGGCCGGCGAAGTGGTGGTTTGTACACAGGTTGGGGCTGCCCTCTTCACAGTATTCGCAGCGGCCACAGGGGATGTTGGGATCGATGGCCACCAATTGGCCGTCTTCGGTCCACCCGGCCATCTCGTGGCCCAGGGTCAGGGGGCGGTCCAGGGCAGCGTCGCCGATGCCGCCCTCGTCGAACCAGTGCAGGTCGGATCCGCAGATGCCCACGGCGCCGATGCGTACCAGGGACTCGCCGGGCTGGGGGATGGGTTTTTCTTCCCGGTGAAAGCGTAGATCACCGGCTGCGTGTAGTCGAAGTACGTTCATGTTTTAGCCTCCAATTTATGAAAAGAGTGAGTGGATTACACGAGAATACCGGCATGGTTCATCCGTCGAGAAACGGGTCCTTTACAGATCGTAGGTGCGGTTTTCAACCGCACAGGCTCCATTCACCACCCGTGATCATGGGAGTCGTGCGGTTGAAAACCGCACCTACGATTCACCGAAATTGGTAAGCGATGATGAACCATGCCAGAACATCTATCATCATAGCAGGTTTTGGAGACAAGGTTAAGTCCTCAAGGTGAACACAAACAAGAGCGATCCCGCAGGATCGCTCTTGTCTCTCTACCTCTACCTCTATCTCTATCTTATCTTGCCGACTCGTCAGAATCAGTCATCACCGTAGGCGTAGGCCTCCAGACCATGCTCGGCCATGTCCAGACCCTCGGCCTGCTCTGCGTCGCTGGCCCGCAGCCCCATGTTGAACTTGAGGAAGGTGAACATGGCGAAACCAGTCCCCAACGCCCAGGCCATGATGACCAAGGCGCCCAGGGCCTGAATGCCGATCTGGGTGAAGTTGCCCGCAATCAGCCCGCTGATGCCGCCGTAGGCGCCGTCGGCAAAGACGCCCACCATCAGCACGCCGAAGATGCCGCAGGCCCCATGCACGGCCACCGCGCCCACGGGATCGTCCACCCTCAACGTGCGCTCCACAAACTTCTCCGCCCAGATCAACACGCAGCCAGCCAGCCCGCCGATCACCACCGCGGCCCAGGGGGGCACCACCGCACAGCCGGCGGTGATGGCCACCAGCCCGGCCAGGGCGCCATTGGCCGCCCCCAACACATTGGCCTTGCCCGTCTTTACCAATCCCACATAGAGCACCACCGTGGCCCCGGTGATGCCCGCCAGCAGGGTGTTGACCGCGATCACCGACATGCGCAGGTCTGTGCCGTTCAACGTGCTGCCGGCGTTGAAGCCAAACCAGCCCACAAAGAGAACCAGCACACCCAGGACAATAAAGGTGACATTGTGGGGCTTGAACTCGTTGACGCTGCCATCTTTGTTATATTTGCCGTTGCGGGGACCGACCAGATAGGCCCCGGCCAAGGCCACAAAGCCACCCACCGCATGGACCACGCCGGACCCGGCGAAATCGTGGAAGCCCAGTTGGCTCAACCAGCCGCCGCCCCAGATCCAATGGCCGCTGATGGGGTAGATGATGGCGCTGATCAGAAAGCTGTAGCCCAGATAGGCCGTGATCCGGGTGCGCTCGGACATGGCCCCGGAGACGATGGTGGCCGCCGTGGCCGCGAAGACCATCTGGAAGAACCAGGCCAACGCCTGGTTGACATCGTAGTAGTCGCCCAGCAACAGAAAGCCATCGCTGCCGATGAAACCGCCGATGTCCGTCCCGTACATCAGCCCATAGCCAAAGAAAAAGAAGGCCAGACCGCCGATGGAAAAGTCCATGAAATTTTTGGTCAAAATGTTGACCGTGTTCTTGGCGTTGGCGAAACCCGCCTCCACCAAGAGGAACCCGGCCTGCATAAAGAAGACCAAAATGGCACAGACCATCAGCCAGATAAAGGTGAAGGGGGCAGCGGGATCAGCCGCCAAGGTCTCGCCCCCGGTGGGGTCTGCGGCGAAAACGGCCGTGGCCATCACCGCCAACAGCAGGGCGGCGACCGTCATGATGAGAAGGGTCCGTCGTCGTAAAGTCGTAAACATGTGGTAAAATCCTCCAGAAATGGGTTAATGACAACAGGTGATAAAATGGATAAATGTGTTGGCCCGTTCAATCGGGCGCTGGATATAGGATACCGGCTGCGGGTGCCGGACACAATGAACAATCTGCACAAGCCTCGTTGGGGATTGCAGGGCAAATTGCACGATCTGGGCCGACTTTCATGAGTGGATGCCCGATATTTTAAGCGAAATGACGAGTTTATATGCAAAATGCACAAGAGTCCAGCCAAAACCTGCATTGGGGCGTCTCATCCTGGCTGTACGAGGCGTGGCGCGGGGTCTTCTATCCGGAGAACTTGCCCAACAAAGAGATGCTCGCCTTTTACGCCGGGCGCTTCGATTCCGTGGAGGTCAACACCTCGTTCTACGGCCTGCCCAGCCCCAGCACGGTCCTGAACTGGGTGGAGACCGTGCCCGCGGACTTCACCTTTTCCCTCAAATTCCCCCGATCCATCAGCCACGAAGCCCGTCTGGTGGATTGCCAGCCGGAGAGCCTGGCCTTTTTGGATGTGCTTCGCTCCCTGGGGCCGGCCGCGGGGGTGGGCTTTTTGCAGTTGCCCCCCAGCTTTTCTCGGATGAAGGAGGGACGTGCGCTGGCCGACTATTTGGATTGGCTGGCTCCCCATCTGGGTGGGCCACTGGGGGGCGACGAGAACAAGCTGCGCATCGCCGTGGAGGTGCGCGCCCCGGACCTGATGACCCCGGCCTTTGCCCGCTTTCTGGCCGACCGGGGCATGGGATTGGCCCTGGTGGACCGGGGAGATCAGCCGGATATGTACCCTGTCTGGCTGGAGCTGGTGGCCGAGGACGTCGCCCCTGGCTTCACCTTCATCCGCTGGATCGGGGACGCGGCCAACCCGCCGCCGGATCAAATACAGATGCACCGTCCCCAAGACGAAAAGCTGGATCTGTGGGCCGAGCGGCTGGATCACCTGCTGAACCTTGGGCATCACGTCTACGCCTACATGCACAACCCCTACGAAGGCCACTCCCCCCTCAGCCTGCAGCGGTTGAGCGAATGCCTGGCCCGCCGCCGCTCCCTGCGCCCCTGGCCCCCCACAGACTTTCAGCCGCCCATCACCCAAATGACACTTCTCTGACCCAAAATCCCCAATCCCCAATCCCCAATCCC
>CAZKEX010000187.1:0-5892 GCA_964551895.1 uncultured Caldilineaceae bacterium
TTTCTCTGCGACCCTCTGTGAACTCGGCGGCCTCGGCAGCTCATCACGATTTTACGAAGATGCAATCCTGGCGATTTTTGGTATAATCGTGTCAACCGTATATGATTCTGTAAACTCAACCGGAGAGAAGATGCTTTTCGGGGCGATTATTCACCCGCCCCCTCTAGCCCCTAACTTGGGGGGAATTGCCCACGCCTCCCCAGAATTGGGGGCCGGGGGACAATGGATGCCATTATCGGCCAGCCCCCCGCAGATGTCAATATCGATCTGGACCTCTCCACATCCCTAACCAAGACCAAACAAACCATGACAGACAGCACGCAGGGCCGCACGCAGGGCCGCACGCAGGGCCGCACGCAGGGCCGCACACCGGAACCCACCGAACACCAAACCGAAGAGTTGACGCCACCCTCAGTTGCCCAAAAATCTGGGGCAGACAAACAGGAGAGCGCCATGCTGATCCTGCAGCGGGGCGCGGAGGCCGGGCGACGCTGGCCCCTGGACCGCACCCGTCCTGTGACCGTGGGGCGCAACGATGACTGCGAGATCGTGCTGCCAGATCGCCTGATCAGCCGCTATCACACGCGGATTTTCTGGCGGGATGACGGCTATTATGTGGAGGATTTGGGCAGCAAGAACAGCACCCACCTCAACGGCCAGGAGGTCACCGGCCCCATGTTGCTCCAGGACGGCGACGAGATCCAGATCGCCCTGCGCTTCAAGCTGGCCTTTGTGGACGCCGGAGCCACCGCCCCCCTCACCTTCGAAGAAGGCGCGGCCGGGCTGCGCATCGACAAGGAGACCCGCCAGATCTGGGTGCGGGGCCAACTGGTGGATCCCCCCCTCAGCCTGCACCAATATCGGCTGATGGAGGCCATGTGGGACAGCGGCGGCGGCGTGGTGACCCGGACGGATATTGTGCAAAATGTGTGGCCCGAGGCCAGCGGCGAAGGGGTGAGCGAGCAGGCCATCGATGCCCTGGTGCGACGGCTGCGGGAACGGCTGGCCGAAAACGACGAGGAGTTCCGCTATATCGTCACCGTGCGCGGCCACGGCTTCCGCCTGGAGAATCGGTGAGCGAACTGTCCACGACCTCCCCCAGAACTGGGGACCGGGGGGCGGAGGGGATCGGTCTCTATGTCCACATTCCCTTTTGCACCCGCAAGTGCCCCTATTGTGATTTCAACACCTATGCCGGCCTGGAGGATCTGCACGGCTCCTATACCCAGGCCCTGGTCGCGGAGATACGGACGTGGGGAGAGCGATTGCAGCGCCCCACGCTGAGGACGATCTTTGTGGGTGGAGGGACGCCGACGGTTCTCAGCGCCGCCCAGTTGACCGAGATCTTTGCGGCCATCCACGACAGCTTTCTCCTGGCCGAAGGCTGCGAGGTCACCTGCGAGGCCAACCCGGGCACGGTGGACCAGGCCCGCTTTGCGGATCTGCGCCGCCTGGGGGTGAACCGGCTGAGCATGGGCGTGCAGAGCTTTCAGCCGGCCGAACTGGCCTTTTTGGGCCGCATCCACGATGTGGCCGATGTATATCGGGCCTTTGACGCCGCCCGCCGGGCCGATTTTGACAACATCAACCTGGATTTCATCTTCGGCCTGCCCCACCAGCCTATCGAGGCCTGGCAGGATACCCTGGATCGAGCCGTGGCCCTGGACGCTGAACATCTCAGCCTCTACAGCCTGATCGTGGAGCCGGAGACCCCCCTGCACCATTGGGTGCAGACCGGCCAGGTGGACAGCCCGGACGCAGATCTGGCCGCGGATCACTATGAGCTGGCCATAGACAGATTGGGGAAGGCGGGCTACGGCCACTACGAGGTCTCCAATTGGGCCAAGGACGATCTCGAATGCCAGCACAACCTGGTCTATTGGCGCAATCAGGACTATCTGGGCGTGGGTCCCGGCGCCCACAGCCATTTGAACGATCTGCGTTGGGGCAATCGGCGGCCAGTGTCGGGCTATATCAAGCGCATAGGCCAAGGCCAATCCGTGGACGCATTTCAGGAGACCATTTCGCCCCGGCTGGCCATGGGCGAGACCATGATGCTGGGGCTGCGCCTGATCGACGAAGGGGTGGCCCACGCCCGCTTTCAAGATCTGCACGGAGCGCCGCTCACCCAGATCTTTGGGCCGGAGATCGCCCAATTGCAGGCCTGGGGCATGGTTGATGTCGATGCGGAACGCATCCGCCTGACCCAGCGGGGGCTGATGCTGGGCAACCAGATCTTCGCCCGCTTCTTGCCAGGGTAAGGGCTGGCGACAGAATAGTTCATCCAATTGGGAGATTGGGGGATTGAGAGATTAGGCGATTGTCACGACCCAATCTCTTGATCTCCCAATCTCGCCCCAAATCGCAGAGGATTCGCAGATGGTACGAGCAATCTATCCGGGCACATTTGACCCCATTCACAACGGCCATATTGACATTGCCACCAGAGCCAGTTATATTTTTGA
This sequence comes from uncultured Caldilineaceae bacterium, assembly GCA_964551895.1. GTDB lineage: Bacteria > Chloroflexota > Anaerolineae > Caldilineales > Caldilineaceae > JAGNDO01. The sequence continues at coordinate 2,466 of CAZKEX010000187.1, forward strand.
TGAGTTGGTTATGGCCGTCTACGACACACCGCCCAAAAAGCTGCTCTTTTCCACCGCAGAACGGGTGGAGATGGCCGAGCAAGCGTTGAGCCATTTGGCCAATGTTACCGTCATCAGCTATACCGGCTTGACCGTGCAGTGCGCCCGCAATGCCCAGGCCCAAGTGGTTGTGCGCGGGCTACGCAACGTGGCCGATTTTGAATTTGAATACCAAATCGGCCTGGCCAACCGTGAGTTGGCCCCGGATGTGGAGTTGTGTTGCCTGATCACTAGCTCCCAATATGCCTTCCTCAGCGCCACCATTTTGAAAGAGGTGGCCAGCTTGGACGGCGGCTACGAGGGCTGGACCCCGGTCCTGGTCCAAGAGGCCCTGAACCGAAAATATGCCCGAACCGACTTGTCCAGCTCGGACAAGCCAGTTTCCGAAAAGGTATCAAAAACCCGGGGCAAACTCTCCCACCGGGGATAGACCTTGTCCCAGAGCAACGCTCGCCCGTCGCACTACCCATCTCAGCCGAGATGCGCTTCACCCCAAGCAGAGGAAGGAACTTATGGAAATTCTACAGCTAGTTGACCAATTAGAAGACGTACTCAACCGGGGTCTGCGGGTGCCCCTCACCTCCTCGTTGATGGTCAACGAGGAAGAGTGTCTGCGCCTGATCGACCAGATGCGCATCAGCGTGCCCAGCGCCATCAAGGAAGGCGAGCGCATGTTGTCCGAGCGCGACCGCATCCTGGCCGAGGCCCGGGCCGAGGCGGCCCGGGTCATCAACGAGGCCGAAGCCCAGGCCGAGGAGATGGTTGGCGAGCAGCACGTCCTCTTGTTGGCCGACGCCCGGGCCCGGGATCTGGAGGAGCAGGGATACCAACGGGCATTGAGCATGGTCCAACAGGCCGAAGAGTATGTGGTTGGCCTGCTGCAACAGATGTCCGGCCACCTGACCAGTGCGGTCAGCGAGGTGGAAAATGGGCTGCGCACCATGCAGGAAGATCGTTCCGTTGACCCGGACGAATAAGACTGCGTTCAAATCACCAAATCGATCGTGCCATTTCCCCTGCGCGACAACATTGACGGGGACTTCTGACCTGTGAATTTTGACAGACCCTGCCGCAACAAGGTACAATTCAAGGCTGTCCGTCCTGAATTGCACCTTAAGTTGGCGGCTTTTCTGTTTATTGCGCACTTGCCTTTGGAGTCTGTGGAGTCTGCGAATTCTTTTTAGCGCTCCTCTGGCAAAAACCCAACAGCATTCCAGAACAAGCCCACGAGTACCTCCAACTCTCTTTTGTCTCTGCCAGACTGTTTGACAGAGCGGCAAAAGGGGAAGTCCTAGCACAAGGAGGTGAACCATGCAGTTTAACGTCGCTGGATTGATGAAAGGTCCCATCGGTGAAGTGCGCCGATACGATCTGGACGAAGATCTGAGCAGCTTAAAACCCGATATCCCTGCTGTCAGCCCCCTAACCGGCAAAATACAGTTTTTGCGCACCAACAGCGGAATCCTGGCCACGGGCACATTGCATCTCACCATCGAGACCCCCTGCACCCGGTGTACGGATCCGATTACGGTGGATGTGGAGGTACGGATCGAGGAGAGTTTTCGCCCTTTAGTCGATGTCACCAGCGGACGCTATCTGATGCCCGACGAGATCGAGGGCAGCGAAGACGATCTGTTTGACGAAGCATTGCTGATCGACGATCACCACATTCTGGACATCACCGAAGTGGTGCGTCAGACAATTTGGACCAGTGTGCCCATGCGCCCGTCTTGCGCATTCGCCACCCCGGAAGAGTGCCCACAATACCAGGTGCGCTTGCAGGAGATGGCCGAGACCCTGGGCGACGAGGACGAGTGGGAAACAGAAGAAGTCATTGACCCGCGTTGGGCCGCGTTGCTGCCGCTTCAGGAAACCCTGGGCGGCAACGACTGACCAACGCAGAGCGTAACGAACATATGACTCACCTGCAAAAAGCCATTTAACCGCCGAGGACACAGAGATTTCGCAGAGAACACAGAGGAAAAAATCTTGCTTTTCTTTGCGTTCTTGGCGTCTTTGCGGTGAATTTGACCTTTTTTCGGCAGAGTCATACATAGCCAATGTAGCACAAACCCAACCCGTGTAGTTGAGTGCAAATTACCAGCACTGATCGATTATTGATTTTCCAAGGAGCTTTTCACATGACACCTCTGCCAAAACGCAAAGTTAGCAAGGGTCGCCGGGACCGCCGCCGTGCCCACGACGCCCTGGGCACCCCCAACCTGTCCACGTGCAGCAACTGCAGCAAGCCGATCCTGCCCCACCGGGCTTGCCCGAGCTGCGGCTACTATCGGGGACGGCAGGTTGTTCAGGTCGACGAGCTGAGCTAGGCAACCCGCATAAATCTGTTCCGTGATCGGGGAAACGCCTTGATCACGGCTGACCTAAACCTGGGCTGCATGACCCCAAAATCGGGGATTTGGTCATTTTACCAAATCCCCGATTTGCTATTCCCCCCTCACCCATCCACGCGGAGATCTGTCATGTCTGCATCCAACCCCAACCCCACTTCCCCTTCGTTTCAATTCACCGATAGCATTCAACCCGTGGCCTTTCTCTTCCCCGGCCAGGGCAGCCAGCATGTGGGCATGGGCAGAGAATTGGCCGCCGTCTATCCTGCCGCCCAGGCTGTTTACGATCAGGCCAACGAAATATTGGACTTTGATCTGGGGGATCTCTGCTTCAACGGCCCGGAGGACCTGTTGACCGACACGGTCAACGCCCAGCCGGCCTTGATGGCGGCCAGCATTGCCGCCTTGCGGGCCGCGGAAAGCGTGGGGGGATCCCTGCCCCGACCCCAGTTCATGGCCGGCCACAGCATGGGGGAGTACACGGCCCTGGTGGCCGCCGGCGCCCTCAGCCTGGAAGATGGGCTGCGCCTGGTGCGGGAGCGGGGGCGGCTGATGAAGCAGGCGGGCCAAGAGTCCCCTGGCCTGATGGCGGCGGTTTTGGGGCTGGACGAGGAGAAGTTGGCCGAGATCTGCGCCCGGGCCGCGGCGGAGAGCGGGGGCATCGCCCAGGTGGCCAACGATAACTGCCCCGGCCAGGTGGTGATCTCCGGGGACAAGATCGGCATGGAGGCGGCCATGCGGGCGGCGGAGGCCGGGGGCGCCCGCAAGATGATCCCCCTGGCGGTCAGCATTGCCGCCCACAGCCCGTTGATGGCCCCGGCGGCCGCGGCCCTGCGCGCCGCCATCGACGCCGTCACCTTCACCACGCCCCAGATCCCCGTGATCGGCAACACCCAGGCCCAACACCTCGCCACGCCGGAGGCCATCCGCGCCGAACTGGTGGCCCAGTTGACCGGCTCCGTGCGCTGGACGGGCACCCTCCAGGCCATGTTGGCCGCCGGCGTGACCACCTTTGTGGAGATCGGTCCCGGCGAGGT
>CAZKEX010000187.1:5992-8799 GCA_964551895.1 uncultured Caldilineaceae bacterium
GTTGGGTGGATGGGTGGTTGGTTGATCTGGATCGAAGAGGGGTATAATGGTCGGTGTTGATTTGGGGGCCGATTGGGGTGTGTGAGCAGAGAAGGGAGTGGGATTATGCAGGCAGGGATGGATTTTGCGGATCAGGTTGTGTTGGTGACGGGGAGCAGCAGCGGCATCGGTGCGGCCATTGCCACGGAGTTTGCGGCATTGGGGGCCAAGGTGGCCATCAACTATCGCAGCAACGCCGCGGGGGCCGAGGCCATCGCCGCCCAAATCCGTGATGCTGGCGGCTCTTGCTCGGTCTATCAGGCGGATGTGAGCGATCTGGCCCAAAGCACGGCCCTGGTCAAGCAGGTGGAGGCGGATTTGGGCCGCATCAACGTGCTGGTCAACAACGCCGGCACCACCCGGGACACCCTGCTTCTGAGCATGAAGGAAGAGGAGTGGGACACGGTGATCCAGACCAACCTCAAGAGCGTCTATAACATGAGCAAAGCGGCCCTGCGGGGCATGTTGCGCAACAAGGGCGGGCGGATCATCAACATCACCAGCGTGGTGGGGTTGAGCGGCCAGGCCGGCCAGGCCAACTATGCGGCCAGCAAGGCGGGGATCATCGGTTTCACCAAGAGCCTGGCCAGGGAGATCGGCAGCCGCAACATCACCGTCAACGCCGTGGCCCCCGGCTTCATCCCCACAGCCCTGACCGATGTGTTGACCGACGAGCAGCGCCGGATCACCATCGATGCCACACCCATGGGCCGCCTGGGCACGCCGGAAGAGATCGCCTGGGCCGTACTCTTTTTGGCCTCGGACCGCTCTGGATTTATCACCGGCCAAGTGTTGACCGTTGACGGTGGCCTTGTTATGATGTAGTCGGTTGGCGGCGCTATTTTGACCGGTTCCAACTTTAGTTTTTTCAACCATCTTCAGACAAAGGTCTTCCATGATCGAGCCACAAACTATGCAAACCGAGGACTTGACGCTGGACGATACTAGGCAATCCAAGGGCCAAGAGCACCAGCGCTTTATCAAACAGCGGCGGCAGGCGCGCCTGTTGGCGCTTCAGGCCCTGTTTGAGATCGACAGTGTCAACCACCCGATTGGGTTGGTGCTGGAAGAGCGCATGAGCGGCAGGAAACTGGACGACGAAAGCCGGGAATTTCTGCGCTGGCTGGTGCAGGGGGTGGTGAAACATCTGCCCATGCTGGACGCCATGATCATTACCTATGCGCCGGAGTGGCCGGTGGATCAGTTGGCCATCATCGACCGCAACATTTTGCGTCTTGCCCTCTTTGAGATCAGCAGCCAAAACTCGGACACCCCGGAAAAGGTGGTGATCAACGAGGCCGTGGAGTTGGCCAAAGCCTTTGGCAGCGACAGCAGCCCCCGTTTTATCAACGGCGTGCTGGGCACAGCGCTGAGCGAATTCACCATTAAACTTGCCGCCCATGAATAACTTTAACCTCTTTGGCATCGGCCCAATGGAATTGATCTTTGTCCTGATCATCGCCCTGGTGGTGATGGGACCGGAGCGTCTGCCCCAGGCGGCCCGGGAGATGGCCAAGATGATGGCCTATATCCGGGAGATCTATTCCGAGATCATGAGTACGCTGACCAAAGAGTTTGGTGACATGGAAGAGTTAAAAGAGATCCAGCGGGATTTCAACAGCCTGCGGGAGCCGCTGAACTTCAACAAGCTGGTCAACCCAAGCAGCAAGAGTCCGGCCAAAACAGCCTCTTCGACCCCCAAGGGATCCACCGCCGAACAAGTGGCCCAGCCCACCGCTACGGCGGCGGCATCTCCCCCTGTTTTAACAGAGACCAGCAAACCCCTGGCGCCGGCAAACAACGCTGTCACCGCTTCGCCCGCCGGCGCGGATGCCGGGGAAGAGAACCGCATTGCCCCGCCCCAAAGCCCAGAGCCAACCGCTAAAACAGCCACCGACAGCCAGGCCGAGTCGGCGCCGATCACCCCTGGGGACGAGTCATGAGCGAAGAAGAGCAGGCCTACGATCCCGTCCCAGATGCGCCGGACGCCAGTCGTATGCCCTTGATGGCCCACCTGAAAGAGCTGCGCATCCGGCTGATCTGGGTTGTGACCGGGCTGGTGATCGGGACGATTTTGGGCATGTTTGTAGCCGAATGGGTGATCTCCTTTATCAGCCAGCGTCTGGGTGTGCAGTTGATCGCCATTGGTCCCTTCGAGAACATCTCCTCCTTTTTCCGGGTCAGCTTTACCGTGGGTACCGGGCTGGCCATGCCCGTGATCGTCTATCAAAGCATCGCCTTTATCGCCCCTGGGCTCTATCCCAACGAACGGCGCAACCTGTTGTTGCTGCTGCCGGGGATCCTGTTCCTCTTCCTGGCTGGCTCGTCCTTCGCCCTCTTTGTGATGCTGCCCGTGGCCACAGGCTTTCTGCAAAAGTTCATGGGCACGGTGATCGAGGCCAACTGGACGGCCCGGGAATATATCAACTTTGTCACCCGCATTGTCTTTTGGATCGGCGTCTTTTTTGAGACCCCCCTGGTGATGGCCTTTTTGGCCAGGGCCGGCTTTGTCAGCGGACCCAAGCTGTTGAGCTGGTGGCGGCAGGCGATTGTGGTCACCTCCGTGATCGCCGCCATGATCACCCCCACCATCGACCCGGTGAACATGGCCATCGCCATGCTGCCCCTGGTGGTACTCTATTTCCTGGGTGTGGGTCTGGCCTACATCGTCTATCGCCCCCGAGAGCCGCGAGATTTCTCGGAGGAGTAGGGGGTTGGGGATTGGGGATTGGGGATTGGGGATTGGGGATTGGGGATTGGGGATTGGG
>CAZKEX010000188.1:0-8768 GCA_964551895.1 uncultured Caldilineaceae bacterium
CGGCGAAAATTCTTAAAAAGCTGGACATCCTGGCCCTTGCCCAGGCCGTTTTCGAGGGCGAGACCGTGGTTGAAAACGGGTACCCGACGGCTGTCTCAAGGCAAGGGCAACTTCGGTTGCTTGAGGAGCGGGTGGCTTATGGAGGTGTGATGGGTGAGTGATGCTTGGAATGGATAAAGTAACCAGACTTTGTAGAATTCTGCGAGATGTGCGAAAGCTTCTGCTCCAGTCCGAGGAGTCGCTTTGGTCGTCGCTAACACCGGTAGAAGTCATCGAGATTTTGAACAGAGAAATCGGCGAACTTGAGAAGACTGGCAAAATGATTGACAGCGGTGAACTCGTTTTGTTATTTGCGCCAACGGCGGATATTCAGGAAATTTCGATAGCAAATGGCTGGGGAGAACGATACTGCTTGCTCGCCGGAGAATTCGATGATGCTGTCATCAAGTTCCCGGAATATGTTGGGCGAATCAGAGGCAATGACTGAAGGCGAAGCCTAATCAATGGTGTCAATATCAGAAGAAAGTTGGGAATGATGATCAAGTCGGAATTCGAGACCGCGTTCAACGAATTTGCGGGCGGGCTGACTGGTTACGTCAGTACACCAGATGGTCAGTGGACTGTAAAGGGATTTATCGACGTTTTTCGAAATGTCTATACGATTTCATCGGACACAAAGATTGTTTCAAAGATCCTGGAGATTCACCTCTTTCCTAGAATTCTCTCCTTCGCGGGAGAACAGGGATTTGCCGTGGCTCTTGCCGACCATCAGAACTATTATCCTGACATCTCTCTCGTTTCAAAAGAGGATGAATCGATTAAATTTGCAGTTGATTTCAAGACCACCTATCGAAATCCCACAAAACCGTGGCTATGCAACGGCTTTACTTTGGGATCACATGGCAAATATTTTGAAGATCGGCAAAGCACGAAAAACATCCAGTTTCCATACGGGACTTATTCAGGCCATTTTTGCTTGGGGATCATTTATGATCGAGTAGAGGGTACGACCATTGACGAGACGCAGGCATATCCGCTGGATGAGCTTCGCTCGATTGCCTCCGTCATCTCAAACATCCAGTTCTTTGTTGCAGAAAAATGGAAGATCGCTGGCGACAAAGGCGGGTCGGGCAATACGGCAAATATCGGAAGCATTCAGCGAATTGACGATATCCTTGCCGGAAATGGCATGTTCGCAAAACTTGGTGAGGGATGGTTTGATGACTATTGGATGAATTTTGGGAAGATCACGGTCGTGACTCCTTCCGGCCAAACGAAGAAGATTAAATCTCTTGAGGACTTTGTGGCGTACCGCGGAGGTGACAGCTCCCTCATCGTTCCGAGAAATAATCTCTTATGAGTATCAACAGAATAGTTGTTCCACCAATTAAGTGCCAAGGCATAAAAACAAAGCTCGTTCCTTGGATAAAGGCGATTCTACCATCGGATTTTGAGGGTCGTTGGATAGAACCGTTTATGGGATCGGGTGTCGTTGCCTTTAATGTGAGACCACGAAAGGCACTGTTAGCAGACTCAAATCCGCACCTCATTAATTTTTATCAAGCAATAGCCAATGGCGAGATTAGCGCATATTCCGTCAGAATTTTTTTGGAACGGGAAGGCACTGAGTTGCTTCGCACAGAAGGCGAACATTATTATGTTGTTCGAGAAAGATTTAACCAAGATGGCAATCCCTTGGATTTTCTCTTTCTGAATCGATCATGCTTCAATGGCATGATTCGATTTAATCGAAAAGGCGGTTTCAACGTCCCATTTTGCCGTAAACCGAATCGGTTTGCTCCGGCATATGTGACAAAAATCTGTAATCAGGTCCAGGCCATAACGGATTCGTGTGCATTGGGTGATTATGAGTTTCGATGTCAGGATTACACCAAGACCATTGCAGAAACAGAAAGTGGCGACATTCTCTATTGTGACCCGCCTTATATTGGCCGGCATGTGGACTACTATAATGGTTGGGATGAGACGCATGAAGAGGAATTGGCGAAAGTGCTGTCCGAAACGAGCGCAAGGTTTATCCTATCCACCTGGCACAGCAACGAATACCGGTCAAATCAGTTTATTGAGACTGTATGGGCGGGATACGACATGCTGACGCGAGAACATTTTTACCACGTGGGTGCCAAAGAGGAGAACAGAAATCCAATGCTTGAAGCGCTGATTACGAATTTTGACGCGATGTACGAGGAAAAGAAACCAATCAGAAGGGTAGAGCAATTGAGGCTCCTTGAAGGTGAGGTCAAGTACAACACTTAGGAATGAAGATCATATAAGACCAGAAAGTTCTCCACTGGAATCGGCCTCAAATTTCTGGTTTAATACAATTCTCGTTCCTTAACAAGACACGGTGTTAGTTTGTTGGTAGTATTGTTTGCTTTATCCAAAGCGCTTTTTTACGATTAGCAGTTGTGCCCAAATCCAGCACCACCAAAAAGGCCCACAGCCTATGAATCCTCAAACCCCAAAACGCTCCTGGCGACGCATTCTGATCATTGTCGGAGCCGTTCTCCTGCTTGCCTATGGCGTGCAGGTGACCAAGATCAACCTGGAAGAGCCTCTGGAGCCCCAACGCCAGTCCAACCTGGTGGGGCTGCTGCGGGAGCTGGCCAAGCCGGACTTCTTTACCTATGACCAGGTCACCCGCACGGCCACCATCTCCATGCGCATCCCCTGCCCGGAGAAAGTTGTCGGCTCCCAGGTCAACGTGGAGGGACGGCAGATCACCCTCTCCCCCAGTTGCGCCACCACCACCCAGGACCGCATGACCATGAGCGGGACGGGCTTTCCGCCCAATGTGCGGGGGGCCATTCGCTGGCGACCGGCCGGGGCCAACACATCTCGCAGTATCTCCGATTTTCGGGCGGACGCGGCGGGCAACTTCAGCGTCCAGTTCACCCTGCCCACGGTGCGGGAGTCCCCGGAGCCCCAGCAGATGGAGGTGATCGAACTCCTGGATCGGCGCATCTCCGGGCTGAGCGCGGCCAGCCGCATCACCTTGCAGCGGATTGTCGAGACCATCCTGATGGCGCTGATGGCCTCCACCCTGGGCACGATCTTGGCCATCCCCATCTCCTTCCTGGCTGCCCGCAATCTGATGGTCAATGTGGGCACGCCCTTGGCCGCCCTGATGTTGGCGGTGATCTTGGCCCCAGTGGGGGGCTGGGTCGGTGGGCAGATCGGCGGCGGTTTGGTGAGTTTGGCTGCCCGATCCGCCGCGCCGCCGGGGGTGGGCCTGGGGACCGTGCTGGCCGTGGCCGTGGCGGTCGTCGTGCTGGTGCGGTCGGGGGTATCGCTGATCGAGGGCCAGCCCGCCACTCGCCAGGGCCGCGTTCTTTTCACCCTGCGGGTTGTGGGGGTACTCTTGCTCTCCCTCTTCGGCCTCACAGTCTTTAGCCTGCTCACCTCGCAGGCGGGGGCATGGGCTCAACCACGCTTGGGCGTCTTTGGCTTCCTGGGCAACTTTGTGACGGTGCTCTCGGATCTCTTTGTCCTCATCATGCCGGGGATCGTGGGTTTCATTGGCGTGTTGGTGGCCTTCTCGTGGGGCAGTCGCACGGGCCAGGAGCAGGTGGGCAAGATGGGCGCGACCGCGGCCCGCTGGGTCACCGCCGGGCTGACCGTGCTGGGGACCGGGGTGTTGGTGGGGGGCATCTTGAGCGCCCTCGACTGGCTCTGCTTCCTGGGCATGTGCCGCAACACGCCGGAGAACGGGACGCTGCTCTTTGCCGGGGCCGGGCTGGGTGTGGGGCTGTTGATGGCCCTGCTCTCTCTGCGCCGGGACGCCCACAAGCCCGTGGCCATCGGCTTTGTCACCTACACCCTGATCCGGGGCTTCCTCAACGCCCTGCGCTCCATCGAGCCGATCATGATGGGCTTTGTCTTTGTGGTCTGGGTGGGCATCGGCCCCTTTGCCGGGGTGATGACCCTGATCCTCAACACCGTGGCCGACCTGGGCAAGCTCTTCTCCGAGCAGGTGGAGGACATCGCCGAGGGGCCGTTGGAGGCCATCACGGCCAGCGGGGCCAACCGCTTGCAGACCATCGTCTTCGCGGTCTGGCCCCAGGTGGTGCCCCAATATATCGCCTTCATCTTCTATCGCTGGGACATCAACGTGCGCCTCTCCACCATCATCGGCTTTGTGGGCGGCGGCGGCATCGGCCTGGTGTTGCAGCGCAGCGTCAACCAACTGCGCTACTCCGAAGCCAGCGTCATGGTCATCGCCATCGCCGTGGTGGTGACGATTTTGGACAATGTGAGTTCGCGGGTGCGATCGCGGATTATCTAATGAGAAAAATGAGTGAGGAGTAATGAAGTAATGAACGTGGTTGGGGTCGGATCGGGTCGTTCCCCTCAATTCATGGAAGAACTCAACCACGTTCATTACTTCATTACTCCTTACTCCTTGCCCTAAAAGGCTTATATCTTATGCAACTGACCACTCCCAAACCCACCCGCCCTCTTGCCAACACCCTGCGTATTGCGCTCTTTATCGTCGGCGCGGTGTTGGTCTATGCCTATGCGGTGCAGGCCTTGCAGATCGATCTGGCCAAGCCCTTGGAGCCGGGCCGCCAGAGCAGTTTGATGCGGGTGCTGCGCATGTTGGCGGACCCAGACTTCTTCATCTTCTCCGAGGCCGGGCGCATCATCGGTCTGAGCGCGGCCTCGGTGGTCACCCTGGAGCGGATCGTCGAGACCCTCTTCATGGCCCTGATCGCCTCGTTTATCGGCACGGTCTTGGCCGTGCCCATCTCCTTTTTGGCCGCCCGCAACCTGATGGAAGATGTCACCGCCCCCCTGGCCGCCATCATGGCCGGGATCGCCCTGCTGCCTGTGGGCGGCTGGCTGGGCGGCGTCCTCACCGGCGGGGTGTTGAGCGTCACCGCCTCCTTGGGCGGTTCGGTGTGGGTGGCCTTGGGGGGCATGGCCGGGATGGCCGGGGTGGCCGGGTTGCTCCTGCGCACCGGCCCGGACATCGTGGAGATGGACAACGCCTCCCCCACGGCTCGGCTGCTGATGTGGGCGCGCTTTGGGCTGGTGGCCGTGCTGGGCATGGGCTCTGTGGGCATGTTGGCCCAGGTGGGTCTCTCCGCCGGGGGGGGGCTGGAGGCGGTCTTGGGCCCCTTTGGTTTCTTGGGAAACTTCATGATCGTGATGGCGGATCTGATCCAGTTGGCCTTGCCAGCTTTCGTGGCCTTCATCGTGGGGCTGATCGCCTATTCCCTGGGCACAAGGTACGGGCAGGAAGCCGTCTTGCGCATGGAAGTAGCCCCGGCCCGCATCCTCACCGGGCTCTTGGCCGTGGTGGGCGTGGGCGTACTCGTCTACGCCGTGGGCGGCGCGCTCAACTGGCTCTACCAGTTTGACAACCCGGCCAACTGGACCACCAAGCCCGCCCTGATCGGCGGCGGCGCGGCCGGTCTGCTCTCCCTGCTGGCCGCGCCCAAACGACCCTATCCCATCGGCCTCTCCATCTACACCATTTCCCGCAGCATCCTCAACATTCTGCGCTCCATCGAACCCCTGATCATGGGCATCGTCTTTGTGGTCTGGGTGGGCCTTGGCCCCTTTGCCGGCGTCATGGCCCTGGCCCTCCACTCCATCGCCGCCCTGGGCAAGCTCTTCTCCGAGCAGGTCGAGAGCATTGCCGAGGGGCCGATTGAGGCCATCACCGCCACGGGGGCCGGGCGTCTGCAAGTGATCGTCTTCGCCGTCATCCCCCAGATCGTGCCCCTCTACACCGCCTTCACCCTCTACCGTTGGGACATCAACGTGCGCATGTCCACCATCATCGGCTTCGTCGGCGGCGGCGGCATCGGCGATGTCCTCAGCCAGAACATCCAAAAAGGCTACTTCCGCCAGGCCAGCGTCATGATGATCGCCATCGCCATCGTTGTCTCCCTCCTCGACTACGTCAGCGCCAAGATCCGGGCGCAGATTGTTTGATCAATGCACAATGCACAATGTGTCCGCCGCACGGATTCATTGTGCATTGTGCATTGTCAATTGTGCATTTTTTATTTCACCAACGCCTCAACCTCCGCTTGACTCGTCACCCCCCGCACGGCCACCAGAAATGCGTGTAGGTCGGGCATCTGCGCCCGTAATTTTTGCAGCAGCGGCCCAATCGGGCTGATGCTGGCCGCGCCTGTGGCATAGCTGCCGTGGAAGGCGAAGTAGCCCTGGTTTAGTACCCGCAACGCGTAGCCGTTCTCCACAAAGTAGAGCCGCCGGGCCTCCATGTAAAGCTCCGCCTGGACGACTTTGCCTTCGCCCAACAAGCGATCCACTTCTAAGCGCGTTGTGCGCATTTCGGCGCGGAAGTCGAAGGGGGGAGGTTGGTTGGGTGGTTGGTTGGGTGGGTGGTTGGGTGGTTGGGTGGGTGGTTGGGTGGTTGACGGGAGTTGGTCGGGGTAGTAGCGGCGGAGGACCCGGTGGCCGATCTCGTCGCCGACGATGTCGGCCACGGTCTCGTTGAGGGTGGTGATCTCTGGGCTGGTGTTGTAGTTGAAGCCGAGGGGGAAGAAGGTGAGGTAGTTGTGGACCCATTCGTGGGCCACGGTGTTGAGTACCCAGGCCAGGGACGCCCGGTCCACGACCATGGTGGGGTACGCGCCCAGGCCGCCGATGTCCGTGATATAGGCCACCAGATCCTCGTCGGCCCGGATGGCGGCTTCCGCCTCTTCGATGGCGGGCAGGCTCATGCCCGGACGCAACATGCGGCTGTAGACGGTCTCGATGCGGTCCCGGGGGCTGACCACCATCTTCTTGGGCGGCTCGGTGAAGGTGAACTGCACCGGGGGCAGGGTGACGGAGCCGATGGCAAAGCCCGCCGCGGCCAGCTCCGCGCCCACTTGCGCTTGAATGATTTGCTCCACCGCCGGCCGGTTGGCCGCTTGAATCTGGCGCAAACTCTCTTCTTCCGCTTGGAGCCGCTGGATCTCCGCTTCGGCCCCTTCCTCATCCGCGGCCAACAGCCGGGTGATCTCCCCGTCCAGCTCGCCCATGCGCTGGGCCTTATCTAAATAATCCACCACCAGGGCGGACGCCTGGGCCGGCGGCACGTCCGCGGCTGGCTGTTGAACCAGGGCCACCCCCTTCTCCCACAGCGCCCCGGCCTCCCAGCCCACCAGGTCGAAGGTCTGCCCGGCCACGACCCCGGTCACCCGCTGATCCCGCAGGGTCAACCCGTCGGGCGCAGAGCCGCCCAGGAGGATCAGGGCGGCCAGAAGCAGTACCCCGTCAACGACCCGCTCCCACACCCAAGCCCATCCATGCGCGGCGACCTTCCCGGAAGGGGCCGGAACCTCTCTGTCTACGGGAGAAGCGCTGGCCCCTTCCGGGAAGGTTATGAGTTCTGCATCAATTTCCGTGCCAGTATGATTGACGTCCATCTACCTTCGTGCTATCCTGGGTGACTTGTGAACGAAGAATATCGAGTATCGTGTGTCGAGTATCTCGTGGTCAAGATCTATCAAACGTTTGACAGGCCTTAACCACGAAATACTCGATACGCATTACTCGATACTATATCACACCGTCCCCCGCCCCACAGGAACCGCTATGACCATTTCACCGATCAATTCCGACCTGTCCGCCTACATTCGGGCCATGCCCAAGGCCGAGGTGCATATCCATTTGGAGGGGGCGATTGGCCCGGCCACGGTGTTGGAGCTGGCCCGCCGCCACAACCGGCTGGACCTGCTCCCCGCCCAGGATGTGCCGGGCCTGCAGCGCTGGTTCACCTTCACCGGCTTTCCTCATTTCGTCAAAATTTACATGACCATCCAGAGCCTCCTGCGCACGCCAGAGGACTTCGCCCTGATCGTGGCCCGCTGTGGCGACGACATGGCGGCCCAGAATATCCGCTATCGGGAGCTGACGGTGACCACCTTCACCCACACCCATTTGCAGCGGGAAAAGGGCGTGGCCTTCGACGACATCATGGAGGGATTGGAGGCCGGGCGACGTCAGGCCAAGGCCGAGCATGGTGATAAGGTGGAGATGCGCTGGGTCTTCGACGTGCCCCGCAACGCCAGCTTCCCCGTGCCGGGCAGCGTGCGCTATGACCCGAAACCGGCCAATGTCACCTTGGCCCATGCCCTGGCCGGGCGGGATCGGGGCGTGGTGGGCTTTGGTCTGGGCGGCTCCGAGGTGGACGCGCCCCCCGCCCCCTTCGCCCACGCCTTTGCCGAAGCCAAAGAGGCCGGTCTGCTCAGCCTCCCCCACGCCGGAGAGACCATGGGCGCGCCCAGCGTCTGGGGGGCCATCCACGCCCTGGGCGCGGACCGCATCGGCCACGGCGTGCGGGCCATGGAAGACCCTCTGCTCCTGACCTATCTGCTCGAACATCGCATCCCCCTGGAGATCAACCCCACCAGCAACCTGCGTCTGCACATCTATCCCCACGCCGACCAACACCCCTTCGCCCTCCTGGACCAAATGGGCCTGTTGGTGACGGTCAACAGCGACGATCCGCCCCTCTTCAACACCACCCTGTGCGCCGAATACGAATTCCTGGCCCAAGAATTCGACTACGACCGCCCCAACCTGCGCCGCATCGCCCGCAACGCCTTCACCGTGGCCGGGGTCGAGGCGGAGGTCAAGGCAAGGTTGTTGGCCGAGTTCGATGGGTGGGATGGGATTTGTTGATATGTTGATCTGTTGATTTTTTTTCTGATCTGTCCAACACACACATTGTGCATTGTCCATTGTGCATTGTCCATTGTGCATTGTCCATTGTGCATTGT
>CAZKEX010000189.1:0-5239 GCA_964551895.1 uncultured Caldilineaceae bacterium
CCCATTGCACCGGGCATTGAGCCGCCCGCGCCCAAGTTGACCCTGGCCACCACCACCAGCACCCAGGATTCTGGGCTGTTGGATGCCATTCTGCCCCTCTTTGAGGCCGAGAGCGGTGTCACCGTGGAGGTGATCGCCGTGGGCACGGGCCAGGCCCTGGCCCTGGGCGAGGACGGCAACGCGGATGTACTGCTGGTCCACGCCCGGTCCAAGGAGGATGCGTTTATGGCCGCGGGCCACGGTCTGCGCCGGGAAGATGTCATGTACAACGACTTCGTGATCCTGGGTCCGGCGGACGATCCTGCCGGTGTGACAGGGACCACCACCGCGGCGGAAGCGCTGACCGCCATTGCCGACGCAGAGGCCGCTTTCGTCTCCCGGGGGGACGATTCCGGCACCCATTCCAAGGAAAAAGCCCTGTGGGCCGCGGCCGGGGTCGAGCCCAGCGGGGAGTGGTACATCTCTGCCGGGCAGGGCATGGGCGCGGTGTTGACCATGGCCGACGAGCTGAAAGCCTACACCCTCAGCGACCGGGCCACCTATCTGGCCCGTACGTTGGAAGGGACGGGGCTGGTCATCGTCTCCGAAGGCGACCCGATCCTGTTCAACCCCTATGGGGTGATGGATGTCAACCCGGCCAAGAGCGCCAAGATCCACAACGCCCTGGCCAACCAGTTTATCGACTGGCTGATCTCGCTCCCCATCCAAGAAGAGATCGGCCAGTTTGGCGTGGCCGAGTTTGGCGCCCCCCTCTTCGTGCCCGATTCGGCGGCATGGCGAGGGCGGTAGCTCGCTGGTGATCTGCTGATGGACAAAAAAGTGGGGGAGACACGAGTTCGTGTCTCCCCCACTTTTTTGTCCCTTCAATAGGGCCGGGTTGGAATCCTAACCCCCAATCCCCAATCCCCAACCCCCGCTACGCGATAGCCAACTCTTCCAACTTGGCCTGGCTGACCACGCCGTTCTCCCAGCCCCGGGCTTCGTAGTATTCGGCCAACATCAGATCCAGCTCACACACATGGCCCAGGGAGCCGGGCATGGTGCTGGCCTCGTGGGTGAAGCGCTTGGGCAGATAGTCGGAGCCTTCCCGGAAACCGGCCTGGTTATTGTAGTGGCGTTCCAGGTTATAGATGCGCTCGCCGCATTGCAACATGGTCTCTGTGGAGTAGTCCAGACCGGTGACGGCGTTGAACTGCTGGGTGTACTCGTCCATGCCCATGGCGAAGGCGGAGAACTTGCACAGATCCAAGGAGTCGGAGACGGCGTGGACATCCTGGAAGACCTTGGTCAGACCGCCCTTGCCCTTCCATTCCAGGGGATCCATCTTGAGGCTGCCAAAGGGCATGACGCCCAGTTCCACGGCGGGGGTGTAGGCCCGCAGATGGCAGGCGCCCCGGTTGCTGGTGGCATAGGCGATGCCCATGCCCTTCAGACCCCGAGGATCGTAGGCCGGGATGGCCTGGCCCTTGACGGCCATGGCCAATTCGGGATGGCCAAAGGCCTCGGCTCCGCCCGTGGTACCAGCGGCCAGCTTGTCGCCCACGCCCTGGCGCATGGCGATCTTCTCGGTCAACGCCACCATGCCGTGGGTGTCGCCCCAGGTCAACATGCCGTCGCCGTTGGTATAGCCCTTCTCGCCGGCCTCCATGTACATGGAGATCACGTTGCCCAACTCAATCGGGTCCATGCCAAAGTCGTTGCAGCGGTCGATGATAAAGGCCACGGCGGCGACGTCGTCGTTGCCACAGTTGGCCCCCAAGGACCAGGCCGGCTCGTACTCCAGGCTCTCCATGCGCACCTTGAAGGGACCGTCGGTGATCTCGACTTCCTTCTTGCAGGCCACCGGGCAGGCATGGCAGGTCGGCTCGCCCACCAGAATGTTCTCCCGCACATATTCGCCGGAGATCTTCTCGGCGTTTTCGGCGCCAAAGGCGGTGACCTGGGAATTCCGGGTGCCAAGACCGCCGATGCTCTCGGTGATGTTCATGAGCACGTTGGTGCCGTACAGGCTGAGGCCACCCTTTCTGGGCGAGGTGATGTTCTCTTCGGCCATGATGGCGGCCAGGGCGCGCTTGCGGGCTTCTCTGTCCGCGTCTTTGTCGGCTGGGTCCGGGCGGTTCTTCTTGTCGCCCTTGATGATGATGGCCTTGAGCAGTTTGCTGCCACCCACGCAGCCGGTGCCATTGCGACCGGCGGCCCGGTCATCCACATTGATCCAGCCGCTGAAGCGCACCAGATTCTCGCCGGCCTGACCGATGGCCATGCCGTCGCACTCCTCGCCGTGGCGGGCCCGCAAGATCTTAAGGGTCTCGTGGATGCCCTTGCCCCACACGTCCGAGGCATCGTGGAGGGTGATCTTGCCGTCCTCCACATAGGCATAGGTGGGCTTCTCCGCCTTGCCCTTGAAGACCAGACCGTCAAAACCGGCCCATTTGAGCTTGGCCGCGGTCCAGCCGCCCATGTGGGAATCGGCAATGGTACCCGTGAGGGGCGACTTGGTGACCACGGCCAGCCGCCCACTCATGTTGACATTGGTGCCGGTGAGAGGGCCGTTCATGACACAGAGCAGGTTATCCGGCGAGAGGGGGTCCACATCCGGGCCGTTGTCATAGACATATTTGACGCCCAACCCTCTGGCCCCAATATACTTTTTGGCATCGTCTTCGTCGATACCCTTGTATTCGATGGACCCGCTGGTCAGGTCCACCCAAGCCACACGATTAGCAAAACCACCGATCATAGGTTGTACTCCTTTCAAGAGCGAACGAACACGAAAGTATGGGTAATAGGTTTTGGGTAGAGGTAGAGAGAGAGAGATAGAGATAGAGATAGAGAGAGGGGGAGAGAGAAAATGGGTGTGTAACAAAGAGCGCTGTGCTAATTATGCACAGCGCGGGATTGCGGTTTGACCGCAAGAAAACAGCACGGCTCAACCTTGGCAGACTGACAAAACAGGGCTATTTGAGATGGGCAGAGATTCGCACGCTTCATGGTGAGATCGTCTTTGGGGCAGGTTTGGTATCTTCTCAACAAACTGGGGGGGAAACTGAGTTTTTTGGGATCGGGTTATGGAATCGTTCGGTTGAGAAAAACTCAGCTTCTGTCGTGCCCCGAAATGTTGAGAAGACACCAGGTTTGGTTGATAGAAAGTCGTTGGCGGGTTCGGAGCATTGGTGCGGAAAGAACAGACTACCAGCTAGATTGTAGCAGCGCCTACAATAGATGTCAAGAGACCCGAAAGCGATTGCATGACTTTCCAAAAGCCGGATGTGACGGGTTGTGGCCCTGTGCTATACTTGTGTGCGGATACCTTAACCTGGTTCAACCAGAGCCAAAAAGGCTTACCACGAAGGCACAAAGGAACACAAAATTTCTTCTCTTCGTGGATTTTCGTGTCTTTGTGGCTTTGTGGTAAAAATTCTTGCACAAAAAACGGAGCCATCCATGAACGCCGTGTTGCCGACCGCCGCCGCACCCGTCACCCAGATCACCCCCGACATCTACCAGATCGAACTGCCCCTGCCCTTTGCCCTGCGCTCGGTCAACTGCTATCTGCTGCGGGGATCCCAGGGCTGGACCATCCTCGACACGGGACTGAACACCCGGGCCGGCCGGGCCGCCTGGACCGCCGCCTTCGCCGCCCTGTCCCTGGCGCCGGGGGATGTGGAACAGATCCTGGTCAGCCACATCCACCCGGACCATGTGGGCATGGCCGGCTGGCTGCAAGCCCATTTCCGCACCCCAACCCAGACCCCCCCGGTCTATCTCTCCCCCCGCTCGGTGGAGGAGGTGGCGAAGGTCTGGGCGGCGACGGCGGGGGATCAGGAGCAAGCCGCCTTCTTCTTGCGCTGTGGTCTGGACGCAGAATCGGCCCAGGCCGCGGTGACAGAGATGGGGCCAATGCGTCTGGCCGTCCAACCCCTGCCCACCGTGGTCCAGACCATGCAGCCGGGAAGCACCGTGCGCTTGGGGGATCGCCAATTCCAGGCCATCCACGCCCCTGGCCACAGCGACGGCCAGCTTATCTTTTACGACCCGGCGGATCGGCTGATCCTGTGCGCCGACCAGGTACTCATGCGCATCTCGCCCAACATCAGCATCTGGCCCAGCACGGAACCGAGTCCCCTGCGCCGCTATTTGGCTTCCCTGCATGAACTGGCCCAGTTGGAGGTGGATCTGGCTTTGCCCGGCCACGGCAGGTTGATCGACGAATGGGTCGGGCGGCTGGGGGAGATCGCCGCCCATCATCGGGATCGGCTAGACGAAATGGTGGCGGCCGTGGAGGTCCCCAGCACCGTAGCGGAGATCAGCCGCCGGGTCTTCGACCACGACCGGCTCTCCACCCACGAAATCCGTTTCGCCGTCACCGAGACCTTGGCCCATCTCTGCTATTTGGTGGAAGAGGGGCGGTTGATGGAGGAGGGGGACGGACCAGGCGGGGTGATGCGGTTTAGGCGGGATAGAGGTTGGAGATAGAGGTTGGAGATAGAGGTTGGAGTAGAGGCTCCATGTTTCATGCCTACGGCACGACGGTGCCTAAGACGGCGACGCGTGCCGACTGGGTCAGCGCAATGCCCCCTTGCCCGGTGAAAACTGTGATGAGCGGCGTGATCGGCTGGAAGGTGACGGCCACGGTGACGTTGGTGTAGGTTGATGTACGCTCAACCGTCACCGTGGTCTGGGCTGGGTCGGCCAAGATCAACCGATCTGTGGCCGCTGTCTGGATCACGCCCGTATTGCTGGTAATGGCGCCAGCCCGCGCCGCGGTCTGCGCCGCGGAGGTCATGGAGGAATAGAGGACGACCACCCGGCCAAAGTCAAAGATGCCCATCAAAATCAACATCAGGACCACAATCACCATGGCGGTTTCGACCATGGCCTGGCCGAACTCGGCGCCCCTCATGGCCTCCCCGCCGCGGGGTTGATCCTGAGGCCGACTCTCCAAAGACACTCGATTTGCGGAGAATCGGCCCAATCGATTGGGTATGTTCAAAACAAGTTGGGGGACGAGCGCTCCCGACCTATCTTGAACATACCCTTTTTGTTTGTCACATAGCCGAAATAACATATGAATTACCAATTTTCAGACTGGCCTTGATGCCAGAGACTCTACAGACCACAGGATACCGAGATATCGATCCATGCCTACTCCCATTTTTGGCATACGCCGGGCTTGTTGGGATGCCACTTCTTGCATACCCGTGTTGGCGTTGGCACCGGTGTATTGGTGGATGTGGGC
>CAZKEX010000189.1:5339-8752 GCA_964551895.1 uncultured Caldilineaceae bacterium
GTGTTCGTGGCTGTGGGCGCAGATGTGTTTGTAGGTACGGCAGTGCCCCCACCGGTCGGAGGCGCTACCAACGCCACCCCCATATTCCCAAACGCACCGTTGGGATCGATCGTGCCCCCCAACTGCACATAGTCGATGAATTCGCCCAAAATATATTTGGGATTCCCCGTCGCCTTGACCTCGGTCACCAAAAACTGGGCAAAGCCGCTGACGTGATACTGCATACCACGCCCGCTCTCCCCGTTGGTGACATCATAGAGAAACAGGGTCACAGTTTGGCCCACCCAATAGTCCCGCACGGCCTGGGTGGCGGACGTGTTGTTGCCTGGCTCGGATTCGACCCATGCGCCAATCGCAATCTGGGTTTCGTCGAGTGGCGGAATCACATTGCTCTTGGCGTTGCCCCGACTGCCCCAGTTGACCCAACCCCAGTTGCCGGGACCCACCCCGGCATCCGTGTCATAAAGGGTCACGCTGGCCCCAGGATCCCACGAGGATTCCGGCACGGCCAGGGGTAGCACCTTGCTGGTTGCCACAACCGATCCCCAGGCGGCCGCCGAACTGGCCGAAATATCTATCTCATCGAGGCCCATAATACCGGCAAAGTAGGTATCGAAGAGCGTTCTGGCCGTCACATTGACCTGACCCCCGCCTGAAATTGTGACCGTGGAGAGGCCCGCATCCCCGCCATTGGCCGCCAGGATCTGGTTGGCCCGGGCGATGGCCACGCCATTGCTGTTGCCCAATGCCAGCTCCCGTGCGCCAGAGAGGGCGGCCGCGTCGGCCGCGGTCTGCATACGGGTGTGCAGCGCGTAGGCAAACCCGCCATCAATGGCCAGGGCCACCATAGATATAATAGCGGTCATGGCCAGCACAATCACGACCAAGGACTGACCGTTTTCCTGTGCAAAAAGTTTGCACCCTTGCTTTAGCATTTTATTCATGGCCCTCTCCTCTATCCCCGCATAAACCGGACACGGGCGATCCTCTGGCTATTTGACTATTCCCCAAGTACACAACCCGTCCTCATTCAGATCCCCACCCAGATCCCCACCCAGATCCCCACTACCGGAAGACCAGCATTTGAGACGATGTGGATAGGGTATAGTCCGCCACAGGCGACACGGCGGTGATAACGGGCATGACATATTGCACAGCGACGGTGATGGTTTGCGAAGGGGAGCTGCCCGCATAGGTGACAGTCACCGTCAGCAGGCCCCCGTCCATACCGCTGCGGGCGACCTCGGTGCGGGCAATGGCCGTGATCTGGGCATCGCTGAGAACCGACTGCGCCCCGGCCATGGCCGCCTCCCGGCTGGCGTTCATGATGCCGATGTAGCCCTGGACCGCTCGTCCGCCATCAAACAGAGCCGAAATCAGCAACAGCAGGACGGGCAGCGCCAGGGCCAGTTCAACCAGGCTCTGGCCCATTTCGGAGCGAGCTTTCCGGCGGCTTGGCTGGGATCTCTTTGGTTGAGAGAGAATTGGGCTGTCCATAGGTCAATGATTTCCTGATGATGACGTTGCTTCGCTAGGCTATGGGCGCCACATCAAACCCCTGTGAAACCACCCATTTATATAGTAGCAGAGAAACGAGCTAAGTAGTTAGCGTATTCCTACGCGAGCGCGTCCGTATTTATCCGTATCTTGTGGGCATATTTTCTGATCTTTCAGAAACTTCGGCATGGTTCATCTGTCAAGGAACGAGTCCTTTACAGATCGTAGGTGCGGTTTTCAACCGCACAAGGCCCATTCACCATTCATAATCATGGGAGCCGTGGGGTTGAAAACCGCACCTACGATTCATCGAAATTGGTAAGTTATGATGAACCATGCCGAAAAACCGATCCCATCGCCATCCCACCGTTCGACTGAGCTCACGCCGAAGCCTCATGCCCGGCCTTTCATTCATTTACATTGTCTGCGCCACGCCGGGCACGAGGTGTGGCGGATGTAGATCTCGCCGTCGAATGATTGTGGTTCCCGCCACACCTCGTGCCCATACAGGCATCAAGCCAAGGATTTTGCGCCGCCGCAGACTCGCGTTGGTCGAGTAGTCGCCGTCAAGAGAACTGGGCATTCCGGGATTGGGCCGGACGATCTGGGGTAGAGGAAGTGGTGTTGGCCCAATCCCGGAATGGGCGAGATCTCTCCATTTCCCCATTTTTCAGCCCCTTCCTGTAGATCTGCGTACGCGCCTACGCACAATCTACGTGTTTTACGTACCCCAGATACGTAGACCGATGTAGTGCATTCCGCCCCGAACAGGTCTATACTGGTGTCAAGCCGAACAAAATCCGACTTCACCGAGAATCAAGTCAAACCAACAACGGATAGCAAGTTCGGAACAACACTCACTCTCTGTTTCACCACACTAATTCCTTTGAAAGGGGATAAATACCATGAATGCAATGCTTAAGGTTTACCTGAACGTGCTGAACATCCTGACCAACGAAGAAGAGGGACAGGGCATGGCCGAATATGGCCTGATCATCGCTCTGGTGGCCGTACTCTTGATTACCGCTTTGACCACCTTCAAGGATGACATTGCAGGTGTCTTTACCACCATCGGTGCGTCCATGTAGTACCTATCTGCGTCTAGTTCGACTCTCTCGACTCCTTTGTTCGCTATTCATATCGTGTTTTGAGGCCAACATCGCAGTAAGCTATCGAAAACTAAAGCATTTTCGTAATAAGATGCAAGCACGAGGGAGGTGAAAGAGGGCTGGGCAACCAGCCCTCTTTCGCATATAAAGGATAGACCATTTTACATATTATTAAGGCAACGAAGAACCAATTGGTATCAAAGCCTATAGTTATGTGAACAAATGGCGAAACCCCACAGCAAGCTGGTTGGCAGGAGGAAATAATGAAGCAACAACGGAGAGGATGGATTTGGCTCATAGGTGGGGTGATTCTGGCCCTGGCGGCTGGGGCGTTGACCTTTAGCACCGTCAACGATGCCACTACGGCTGCGGTCAAGGGGAGCATTCAAGACAGCGCGACCACTCAGGTGTTGGTCGCTGTCACCGACATTGCGGCTCATCAGTTGGTCACAGAGGCCATGGTGGAGATCAAGAGTGTGCCCGTCTATGTGGCCCCTCTGCAGGCCGCCACTGCCCTGGACCAGGTACTCAACCGCATTGCCACTGGCCCGGTCCCGGCCGGTTCATTTTTGATCCGGGAACAGTTTATTGACCCCACGGATCCCAACTCCCCGGTTCTCTATACAATGGACAAAAGCCTGGTGCTGATGGCTATTCCCTCCACCGCCCTGTTGGGCAATTTGGGCATGTTGAAGGTGGGGGATCGGGTGGACATCGCCTACACCACGGATCTGGAAGTCAGAATTCTGAACAAGACCAGTGACCAGGCGCTGACCGAGGAAGAGCAGGCCAAGGCTGACGAGAATA
>CAZKEX010000190.1:0-8711 GCA_964551895.1 uncultured Caldilineaceae bacterium
ATCCGTTTTTTTATCCGTCAAATCCGTTCAATCCGTGGCCTATTTTTTGTTTCTCGCTACCTTCGTATGCTTTGAGGCAGGGGACCATCCGGACGCAGGTGGGCTTTGAAGTGGGCGGCGTCCAGATCGTAGACCCACGATCCATTGGCCGCCAACAGCGCGCCCACCCGGCCGATCTCGTCCGACGACTTGGCCGCGGAGCCGTTGCCCCCGGTCACCACGAAGAGGTTGTCGTCCAGTTGATCCGCATAGGGGAAGCCGCTGGCCGTGTAGGTCAGCACGCAGGGGGTGTTTCGCCACGCCTGGGTGCGCAGACCGGGGAGCAGGGCGAGCAGGGAGCGGCGTAGCGCGGCCACCTCTGTGGGGTTGCCCTCCCCGTGGAACCACTCCACAAATTGGTGGGGCTGGTGGATCAGCGGACATTCCCAGGCCATGCCGCCGATCTTGATGTAGGTCTTGCCGTCGGGATAGGCGATGGGGGGCAGGGCGTAGATGGAATAGAGATAGTCATCCTGGGGCAGGCGGTAGATCAGGGTGGGCATCCCGGCCAGACGAGCTTGCTCGGCCTCGTCCACCTCGCCCAACAGCACCGTCACCGCCTTGGGCCGCAGATCCAGAGGCCGATCCAGCAGGTGATTCGTGTAGCCACCGCCAGCGATCAGCACCTTGTGGGCCTGAAATGTGCGATTTCGGTCCGTGGTGAGCGTAAAGCCATCAGCCGTCCGTTTTAGCCCGACCACGGTCTCTTGGGCCAACTCCGCCCCGTTTTGCAGGGCGGCGATCAACTGGGCCTTGACCAGGGTGCGGGGGTTGATATAGCCCGCCTCGCCCCGTTCCCACAGCCCCGTGGCCGTCTCCGGGAAGGACCAATAGGGGAAGTTTTTGGCCAGTCCCGCCCGGTCCAGGGTGTCGAAATCCACGTTCCATTCCCGCCCGATGCGCTGGGCGCTCTCCACCGTGTCCGCTGGGTCGGAGGTGTCCGGCGTGGCCCGCAGTCCGCCCACGGGGAAGTGGAACTTGACCCCGGTCTGGGCTTGGATCTGCGCATAGCGGGGGATGGAGCGCTGGGCCAGCCGTCCCCACACCGGGTCCGGGTCCAGAATGCGGGTGATGCGTCCCTGGTCGTAGTGGCTGGCGAAGACCCCGTCGTGGGCCTGCCAGTCCGCGGGTTCGCCCGGGCCGATGCCCAGAACATTGACCCCCATGCTGGCCAGATGCCGGGTGGCCGCAGCCCCCATCATGCCCAGGCCGATGACCGCGATGTCATGCATGTGTTTCTCCTTGAGGTGGGTTTTGGTTGGATTGTTGGTTGGGGAGTTAGATGGTTTAGACTGGCGTTGTCAGCAGCATGAACTTGTTTGCCGGGGGAGCCTTTTGAATAGGTCAGATATGTGTGGCCCCCCTAGGTGCGCTGTTTCAAGCCGCCGTATTTGACTCTACATCGTCGGCACAGGCCCTTTCAGCGCCCGAATCAGCTTATCCCACTCCCGTTTTACTCGATTTTCCGAACCATGGGTGAGGTCGATGGGCGTGATCATGTCGCGGCTAAAGTAGGAGGGCAGGCGGCTTTCGTCGAATTGGGCCATGTAAATGGGGATGGTGCGATATTTGCCCTTCTGAATGCCTATCGTCACCGCCATCGTACTCTCAAACTCTGCCATGTGGTCGCCCAGAAAGTTGGGGGAGACGATCATAACCGTGCGCCGGGCTTGTTCTATGCCCCGTGCCGTGTTCACCACACGGGCCACGCCCGGCTGCTGCACATCTTCGGAGATGGCGATGTTCAGGCCGGCCGCCGCCAGTTTGGGGGCCAGTTCATCCCACACCCAGGTCGCGTCCGGCTCCTCGTCCACGTAGCTGATATAGGCGTCGTAGAGGAAGCCCTGCTCGTCTGTCGGGGGTGGGCTTTTCTGACCGGCCAGACGCAGGGCTATGGGAAAGTTGCTCTCGACTTCGGCCTTGAAGACCGGATGCTGCTGCGAGTAATCCCCGGTGACGCGGGGCTGCACATACTCGAAAAGGTCGAAAACGCGGATGAGGCCGTCGTCGCTGGCAATATCGCCGCGCATGCCCGCCAGAAAATGCTGGGTGAAGAGACTGTTGCTGGCGCCGGGCAGTACGTATGAGTATTCGGTGCTGCGGGAGGAGGCCAGGATCACGCGCCCGCGACCCATTTTGAGCCTGTCGTAATAGCTCTCCGATAATCCAGTCTTGAGTTCGGGCGCGCCCACAGCCTTGATCTGGCCGATCCCGGCGGCGTGACAGCAATCGAAGACGACGACGAGCTTGCGGGCGGGGATGGCGCTGATGGCCTCGGAGAATTCGTCGCCGGAGATGGCGGTCTCGGCCAGTTTCCTATCCGAAGTGTTTTCGACATCTACCGGCAACAGATATTCGCCGGCGTAATCGCCGTTTTCGATGCGTCCGCCGTGGCTGGAAATGTAGAAGAAGACCGTGGAATCGGCGTCCGTACGCTTGACCAGCTCCGCCAGGGCCGTCCGCATGGCCGTCCGCGTGGCCTGCTCGTTGCTGAGGAAGCGGACATTGCCGGGGGGATAGGCGCAGAGATTGGGGTCAGCCAGCAGGTCGGAGATGTCGGCGGCGTCTTTGATCACCGTGGCCGGCAGGGGGTTGATGTGCTGGTAGTCGGCGATGCCGATGATCAGGGCGTGGGCGTTTTCTAGTGTGAACATGGCGTTTGCTCGGGATCAGAGATGATGGGGAGATTCGGCCAATTGAGAGGAGAAGGCATCCACGGGCGAGACTAGCAGCGATACCAGCGCTGTAGCCAGCGTGACCACCAGTTATTTCCCGACCAGCGCGTGCAACGAATGCGCCATTGCGGACCGGGAGGCCCGGCGCCATCTTTGTTGAGCACCATGTAGACATCGTAGCCGTCTCTTTCGGGGTTGCGCGTGGGATGCACAGCAAAACCGATGCAATCGTAGTCCTGTTCCGCTTCGCTCATGGTGTCGAAATAATCGATGGCCGAGATGTCGATGGGAATGAAGTTGCCGTCGGATGTCCGCAGTTCGGCGTGGAGTTTCAACTCTTCGACTCGCTCAAGATCAACCAACGCCGAGACCGGCAATCTGGGACGGTGGGTACAGTTGTTTATCGTTTCTGCACTTGGCGGCAGTCGTTCAGCAGCCAATATGTCGTCTAGCGGCTTGCTGAAACCGAGTTGGAGTTCTAAAAACGGCGCTGCGGAGCCGATCACGACCAGCGTATAGCTGTAGGGTTGTTCTGGACTCTCTTCGATATTGGCGAGTCGCGCCAGCAGGAAGCGTGGTGGCTGCCGGGCGTTGAGGCTGGCGCTTTCCACTTCTTCGGCAGTACGATAGGTGTGGATGTACTCGCCCGAAAGTAGGGGATAGCTGGCGCGAATACCGCCTACACCGCCACGCCCCAGCGTCCATCCCAGGGGAGCATCTTCGGATCCGTCACCTTCGGCGGAGGGAAACTTGTATGTGGCAACCAGGTCGATTTGCGAAGCCATCACCGGCATTCTGTGGGGGACACAGAGCTCCCGTCCGGCTCTGATCAGATCTCGGTTGCGGATGCCGTTCACCTGTGCCAGACGGCTGACGCTGACGCCGTAGTAGACGGCGATCTCGCTGAGGGTGTCGCCCTGGCGCAGACGATGCTTGAGGGCGCATTCGGGCGTCGCGCCACCTGCCTCGGCCTCAAACCCGATCCAACTCAATCCGACCAGAACCACGACCGTCAAAGACAAGAATAAGAGGATGCGTTTCGTCATTTTGTCACTCCTATGTGATAGAGATGTTGCCCGCGGCATCAACGGTGATGGCGGCGACGGCGACCTGCTGATTTGCGGCTTCGACCAGGAGAAGCACATCGCCTATTTTCAGGTCGTAGCTGTTTATGCCGCCGAAGAGGACGGGGGAGACCAGACGTAGGGGCAGGTCGGGTTGGGCCACCTGGATGAGATTCAGTGTGGCAGGCAGGGTGATGCGGGCCTGGGGGGCGGCGACAGGTTGGTGCAGGCGCAACAGCGCCCGTTGTCCGGCAGCCACCACGGGCGGGGCAGGCGGGGCAAGCGGGGCGATATTCGCCCAAGCGCCATTTTTCAACTGCCATATGCCCTGGGCCTGGGCGCCAGCCTGGAGTACCCCGGCGGCATCGACATGCAGGCTGAGTACCGTGGCGTCCAAGGATGGCAACGGAACGAGCGCGGGCAGGGCAGCCGGATCATCCGGCACATTCAGGGAGAACAGGCCATCGCTGGCCGCCACGAACAGGGTGTTGGTCGCCGCCGTTTCCTGTGCAACCAGGGCCAATACCGCCTGTGCTGTCCCCGCCACTTTCACTGAACGCCAGTCGCTCTTGATCTCATACAGCCCGCTCAATGCGCCCAGGAACAGACGGTTGTTGCAGGTACAGAGGCGGATCAGTCGTTCCGATCTCTGTGCTCCTAGATCTCCGATGCGTGTGGCAGGCTCCCTCCGCCAGAACGAGTTGCCACAGTCCACATATACGATATGCGCGGGGTTGCAACCGACTAAACAGTTTGCCCCGCCCGGTTCAAAACTGGTGAGGCTGTGCGCCATGTAGGAGGAAAATTTCCAGGGCTGCCACAGATGGGTGGCGTCATCCACCCGTTTTTCGTACACGCCTTTGGCCGTGGCGACCAAAAGTTGATTGGGCGGGCGGAAGAACAGGGCCAGGGGCGTGGCGTTTTCTGTATCCGTGGCCCAATCGCCCAGCGCCGTCCAGACATTGCCACTCGCTGGGCGCTGGTAGATGCCCGGCGTCCACTCTTTTTGGCTGCTGGCTGTGGCAGCGGTGGGAAGATGCGCTGCCGCGTAAAAGCGGTCGTTGGCGGTGTCCGCGGCCAGGGCCACGACCCCGCGCAGGGTTTGTCCGCCAAGATTGTTGCCCTGCAACTGCCAGGCAGCGCCATTTCTCTGGTAGATGCCGACGTCGCTGCCGGCGATGAGTACGCCGCCGGCCTCGGCGAAGGCGACGATGCCCTGCCCGGCGGAGATGCCGCGCCGGGCCCAGATGGGCAGGATGGCGTCGGTCAGGTCGATGGTGGGGCGTTGCTGCCTGTCCGCCTCCATCAAGCCTTCGGCGGCCAGTTCAAAGCTGCTGATATAGCCGTGCAGGTAGGGGTACGCCTGCACGGCCAGCCAATCGGCTTCTTCCGGCCCCAGGAGTTTGCGTAGATCCCAGAGGGTGCGCGCCCAGACCATGCCCACATCATAGTGCCGCAGGGCTTCGACGGGATCAGAGGTGCTGATGTTGAAGATGCCGCTGGGGTAGACATTGGGTGCGGGCAACAGGTCGGCGCCGGGGACAGCGCCGGGGCGATCCAGCGCCCATCGATCCTTCCACTTATCGAACCGATAGGCCCCGCGGGCCCAGATTTCATCTTCCTCGCCCGAACCAGGCGGCGCGGCGATGGACCGAGCCAGATACATGGCGTAGCCCTCGTGCAAGGCGCTGGCGAAGGGATTGATCGAGGGGGGCGAATCCCACGGTTCATGGTCGAGGAGCCACATAAAGCCATGGATGAACTCGTGGAGAATCACTTCTGGGTCACTGGCCTGATTATAGATGATTTCACCCGTATCAAGCGCGATCTGGGGGCTGGCGTCAAAGTAGATGGGCTTGGGATTGTAGAAGCTGTGCCACTTGAATTTGGTCTCGTCCGACAGATCATCTACCCGTAAACCGGGGGCGTGGCCGTCGTATCCCTGCAAGCGCGCCGGGTCGATGTCGCACTTTTCGGTGAGATGGCGGTAAGCGGCCAGGGCGTGGACGGCGATGGTTCGGGTTTGGTCGGTGGCGTTCGGGCCATCAACAAGGTCGTCGGCATCATGGATGATAAGGCGGAGATCGGCGAGATCGGCGGGGCTTAGATCGATGGCGGTGTTTCCGCCAGCGACGCCGTTGAGGGCATCTTTCGAAGAGCGGAAGTAGGGCGCGCCGATGGCCGGTTGCCAGGGGCCGCCCAACGCCTCGCCTGTGTGTACATCCACGTCGCAGTACCAGGCCTCGTCATCAGATACAGAAATGGCGTAGCGGCGGATGAGATGGTAGGCGCCATCGAAGGGCAGAATCGCCTGATCATTGTCTTCAATTGGAATCTGTTCGATTTTGATCCCTGCCGCCTCCGACTCGTGGCGCAAAATGCTCAGGAGTTCATCCAATGCCGATCCTTCTTGCAAGCGCAACAAGATTTCGCTGCCGATCCCGCTCATTGTTTCCCACTCATTCAGAATCTGCGCCACCATCACCTTTAGCGTCCCTAAATCATCGGCCACAGACGATTCGAGCAGAGCGAGCAGGTAAGCGTTCAGGAGATAGTTCGGATCGTGTTGAACGGGATATTGAAAAAACGCCTGAATAGCCCGCAGCCCCAGGAGCGATCCCTCCCAAACATCGTTGCCAGAGGGCCATTCATCCTGATCGGCAATGGGGAAGAAACTGCTTGTGATCGCCACCCGCTCATCGCGCACGCCTTCGTGCAGGCGCACGCTGCCGCCGATCACGGGGATGCCCTGGAAGTGTTGTCGCCAACTGAAATGACGCATGGATGTGCGGCGCGCCTCCTGTCTGAATTCGCGGTCCGTCTGGCGCATTTGGAGGATGTCGCCGCCACCGTATGAGTTCGGAAACTCGGCCGAATCCCCAAAAACAGCGCCGGTCCAACCCCGGTACGACCACTCGAATTCGCCGCCGAGAAGCGCGGCGGCTTCGGCCAACGCTTCTTGATCGTCGTCGGACAGGGGACGATGCAGGCGCAAACGCAGAAGAGCGGGCAATCCTGTGCCGGGATGAAACATCAGACGCCAGGGATAACGGCCATCGGCATCATAGTACGGAGCGAGTTCAGCCAGCGCATTGCGCGAGGTTTGCAGGCGCTCCTGCCTGATCGGGAAATTCTCGTTGCCGTAGCTCAGGAGGCGCGGTCTGATCGGTGACGCCAGCAATTTCCCCACGATTTCCGGATCATATTCATATTGTTTTTCGTCTGAATTGTCAATTGCCATGTTGTCCTCCAACGTCTGCTATGGCCAGATCCGTCGCCACCAAGGGCCTTGGCGGAACTGATAGACGCGGCCCGGCCAGATTCCAGAAGGCTCGGCGGCCAAAAGATAGGGAACATCGCCATCGGCGGCGAATTGCATGTCGCAGTCGGGCAAACAGCGGGTGATGCCGGGCATTTTTGTGGCGGAATCAGCGTGTAGGCCTCCTGTCCACACTTGTCCGCCTACACTATTTGCCAGATACCAGCGAATCTGGCCGGAGGTATTCTCCTGCACAAACACATCCATAATGGGTCGAGAACCCGCCCACAGTTCTTCCCGGTTCCAGGGCGTTTTCGTGCATGAATCTGGCCGAGGGCAGAGGTCGTACAGATAGCGGAGAGGAGCGTCGCTGGCATTGTCGACCGCCCAATCGCGGACCGCCAGCAAATATCGCTGATGTGTGGATGAAGAGACTTCGACGATTTTTGTGATCTCGTAACGCCCGGCATCGTCGAAGACACGCCGGCAGGTTTGGCCGTTATCTGCGCTGAACCAGAGACCTTGTTGATCGGTGCCGATGAGCAGGCGGTTGTCGCTGACCAAGATCGATCTCACGGTCACTTCCGGCAAGTTCTGGCAACCTGGCTCGCCCCCGCCATCCATCCGCACCCAACCGGCTTCATTCACCCGCCACAGCCCCCCGGCCCACGTACCCACCCACAGATCGGGCGTCATCCCCGCGTCCACCGCCAGGAAAGCGGGCAGATTGTTGTCGCCAAAACGAGGATAGGGCGGCGGGTGGGGCTGAAACGTGGCCCCACCATCTGTGCTGACGAGAATGCCCTTGTGGCTGGTGAGCGCAAAAACCAACCCGCGCTGATCGGGCGAGGCGGTCAGCGCGGGGATATTGGCCAGGGCTGGGGGTGTTCTCTCTTCGATACAGAGCAGATCACCGACATCGCTTTCCTGCCACGTGCCGTCGGGCAACGGACGATACCACAGGCCCTTGGGTATGATTTCGCAACCGTTTTCATGGTTTTCCCGGCCTACGACTAGGGACGAACCCGTATTGGCGATGGCTACAGCCCTGTACGCTTCCAGGTTCTCCGCCTCCCACACCATCCGCTCATGAAACGGCCACCAGCCCAACAGCGTGAACAACACCGCCCACAGCGCCAGCACCGCCGCCGCGCCTGCCAAAACGCGCTCGCGATACCGCCGCAGCCACCGCCACCACTCCCACCAGTGTTCCGCCCATGTTTTTTCGATGGGATAAATAGGAGGACGTTCAAATTCTGCTTTGTAGAAGATGGCTTTCGCCAGTTTTTTTGTGTTTTTCGACCACTTGCGCTCATCCGTGAGGTCGAGCTTTACTAGCGGCTTGAGTACGAGCGGTGCAGCCACCGGCCTGAGTACGACCGGGATCAGCTTCCGCTTCCTGGCGGCAGGGTCCAGGGTCTGTGAAATGATCAGTTCATGGTCGTTCCAGGCATCTTCAAGCCACTCCGGTGTTAGAACGATGACCGTGCAGCGACTGCCGCGAATGGCGCGCTCGATCTCCTTGACGCGCGGCACGCCGACGACAAAATCATCCTCGGTGACGACGCGCACCCCATCCGCCTCCAAGCGCGGCAACAGATACTCCTGAACCCAGGTCTCATCCACCGCATTGTAGCTGAGATAGGCGTCGTAGGGACGCTGGTCGCTGCTCAT
>CAZKEX010000191.1:0-8684 GCA_964551895.1 uncultured Caldilineaceae bacterium
ATCAGAAATTGCAGGGTGGGGGCGATGTATTGCAGCACGCCCAGGGAGATCATGGCGCAAAAGGTGACCAGCACGGGTGCGTCCAGCACCATGTCCTGCTCCATGTGGGGCACATAGAGCTGCTCCCGCAGCCCCCGATCACGGGTCACAATGATGGAATAGGTCTGCATATTCCCGGAGGACGAGGCCCGCACCCCGGCGGTCAAGATTTCGTCCAACATCTCTTGAGGCACGACGTCGGGCCGATACTGGCGGATGGAGCGATGGGCGTTGATCTGGTCGAGCAATGACATGGGTGTTCTCCGTGTGGGTGACAAGGTGACAAGGTGACAAGGTGAGGGGGTGACCATTCTTCTTCACCTTGTCACCTTGTCACCCCCTCACCTTGTCACCCCTCCACACTCCTTCGCAGCTTCTTGATGGCGCCGCGTTGTTTCTTCTTTTCAAGTCGTTTGCGTTTGGCGGAGCGGCTGGGTTTGGTGGGTCTGCGGCGTTTGGGGACGACGGTGACTGTGCGCACCAGTTGTTGCAGACGGCCCAGGGCCTCGGCCCGGTTCTGCTCCTGGCTGCGGCTGCTCTGGGCCTTGATCACCACCACCCCGTCCTGGGTGATGCGCTGATCGCTGACCGCCAACAGCCGTTCTTTGATCTCCTCGGGCAGAGAGGACGCGGCGATGTCGTAGCGCAGCTGGATGGCCGAGGCCACCTTGTTGACATTCTGCCCGCCCGCGCCCTGGGAACGCACGGCGTCCATCTCGATTTCTGCCAGGGGGATGGTCAGATGCTGGGTGATGTGGAGGTAACTCATCGTCGTTTCCGCCAAGCAAGTAGGGTGCTGCCGTCGTTGAAACCAATGGGTGCCAGCGCGCCCAATCCAAACAAAAAGACGTTGAGCAACCCGACCCCCGTTACCCATGCGCCCAGAGTATTGCCCAACAGGAGACCCAGGGCGATGGCGATCAGCCCAAAGGTGACGCTGAGAATTGGACCGCCAGCCGCCCGGCGCATGTGGACCGCCGCGGGTAGATCTCCCTCGTCCCTGGGGTAGAGGGAGCTGCCAAAGACGAACAAAAAGCCCAGTTGGATGCCGGTCATGGGGTGGCCTGTGCGCCGGGCAGCCCAGGCGTGGCCCAGGTTATGCAGGATTTCCGAAAGCCAGTAGAGCAGGGTACCCAGCAATCCTCCGCCCAGGGCGGCCAGGGGGGACAGGTCGGCAAAGAACGCCAGTCCCAGCCCAGTCAGCAGGGTGAGCAGGGCGCAGCCAATCCAAAACCCGGATGTGATGGAGATCTCCAACCCAGCCAGCCGACCGATGGATGTTGATTTGGATGACATGATGGCTCCTTGGAATAAAAAAATCGGCCACGGATTGCACGGATTTGACGGATTAGAACGGATTTTTTTGATCAAAAAGATCGGATCTCGCTCCCACGCTCCGCGTGGGAGCGGCTTTTCGGCGCTCTGCGCCGAGGGACGCCGGAGCGTCCAAGGGCATTCCCACGCGGAGCGTGGGAACGAGGTCAACCATATTATTTGCGCTCAAAAAAGTAACTCCAAAAGGGCAACCCCTTGCGCCCGCACCAGGCCTCCCGGTGGGTGGGGACGTAGGGGCCGATGCGCTCGCCGTGGGCCGGGTCATGGTCGGTGAAGGTGGGGGTTTGGGTCACCAGATAGCGCACCAGTTCGCCGTATTCCTGCACATCGCTCTTGAAGTGGAGCAGTCCGCCGGGCCGCAGCTTGGCCGCCAGCAGATCCACAAAAGGCGGCGAGAAGATGCGCTTGATGTGGTGCTGGCTCTTCCACCACGGGTCCGGGAAGAGGACATGCACCGCGTCCACCCGGCCGTCGGGGATCACCAGGGGCAGGCTGAAGCGGGTGTCGTCGTCGCTGAACCAGAGATTTTCCAGCCCATTCCGGCCCATGCCCTCGGCCCGAGCCAGGGCCAGACGCACGGCCTTGGTCTTAACCTCGTAGGCCAGAAAGAGCGTCTCCGGGTGACGTCTCGCCCGATCCAGGATAAAATCCCCCCGGCCAAAGCCCACCTCGATCTCCAAGGGGCGATCCGAGGCCAGGTCCGCCCGCCAGCGCTGACCGTTCCAGCCTCCCTCGTCATCCAAAGCCAGCCCCCGGAAGAAGCGACGGTCGATCCCCCAGGGCGGCAGCAGCTCAGAGCCGGGCCGCCGATAGGGATCTCCGCCCAGCAGGCCCTTGCCGGCCGCCCAATCCGCATAGGCCTGGGCCCGCTCTTCCGGCGTCAACGCCTCCCAGGCAAAGTCCATCCGCCCCTGGGAAAAGGAGGTGGCGTGATAGTCGAGAAGGGGTGGGGTGGGTGGGTGGTTTGACATAGTTGGTTGGTTGGTTGGTTTGTTGGTTTGTTGGTTGGTTGGTTGGTTTGTTGGTTGAGTGGGTGGTAGAGAGATTGAGAGATTGAGAGATTGGTTGATTTGTTGGTTGGTTGATTTGTTGATTGGCGAGATTCGCATAAAACCACGCCAGTCAACCAACCAACAAACCAACCAACAAACCAACAAACTAACCAACCAACCACCCCCCCAATCAACCAATCAACATCCTCCCCAAATAGACGCCGAGCAGGGCGCAGGCCAGGCCGATCAGGTTGTTGCCGGCCACGTTGAACAGTGCGCCCCAGGGGTTGCCGCCTTGAAAGAGGGTGAGGCTCTCCACGGCGTAGGACGAGAAAGTTGTGTACGAGCCGAGAAAGCCCACGGTCAAAAAGAGGCGCGCTTCAGATGAGATGGCAAAGCGGCCCAAAGCCAATGTGATCACAAAGCCCAGGATCAAGCTGCCGGTGACGTTGACCAAAAAGGTGCCATAGGGAAAGCCAGCCCCAAAGCGCTCGCCCGCCCATTGGCCGACAAAATAGCGGGCGTTGGCCCCCAAGGCTGCGCCCACGGCAATCACCACAAATCGGTTCAAGTTTTCCCAATCTCCCTGCAAAATTGACAATGGGCCAACCATCCCTATACTGAAACGGCCCGACACGGGTCGGGAACAGCCCATCCTTCACCTCTATTCTACCCATAAACCCTATGACACGTAAACTATTCACCCTATCACTGCTACTGACCGCCCTTTTGCTCCTGGCCGGGTGCGCAACGACCCAACCCGTCTTTGTCGCCGGGACGCCCACGCCCAGCCAGACGCCGCCGCCCACGGCCTCCCCCGTGCCCACCTTCACCCCCACGCCCGCACCGGTCCCCATCACCGTGGGCTTGGATGCTGCCTTGCCCGAAATTTATGTCAAACCACTCAGGGATCGGTTGCAGGCCCGGGCCCAGATCGAAATGAATGGGCAGTCACATCCCCTGGTTTTGGTTGAGGAAGAGAGCGAGGCGGTCCAGGTGCTCCTGACCTTTGGCCCCCTTTCCCAGGCCGGGGAGGTGGTGGCCGAACGATTTTACGCCCTGGCTGTCCCCTTCGCCACAATACAGGACGGCGCGCCCTTGGACGAGGTGATGGCCCGCTGGCAAGGCACAAGCCCAGATCCCCTCATCATCAGCGACTACGCTGGCGTGGATCTGGCCGCCGTCCTGGGATCGACCGCCCTCACCCCCACCCAGGCCATGACCCTGCCCGTGGCTCTGGCCGCCACGCCCGGCGCCTGGGCCATCCTGCCCTTTCAAGAGCTGGACCCCAGCTTCAAAGTCCTGCACATCGACGGGATTACCCCCCTGGACAACCGGCTGGACCCAGCCACCTATCCCTTGGCCGTGGCTGTCAGCGTCACAGGTGACGCCGAGGCCGCCAAGGCCGTGGCAGATCTGCTGGCCGGGGCCATCCAGCCCGCCACCAACCGGGATGCGTCCCGGCTCACCAGCCTGATCATGACCGGGGTCACCGCCATGTCCCGGGGCACCGCGGCGGCCATGGAGCGGGAGGGCTACACCTATCCGGCCCTGGTGATCTCCGACACCCTGGCCGCGGCGGACATCACCCATGTCAGCAACGAGGTGCCCTTTATCGACGGCTGTGAGGTGCGCAACTATGTGAACCAACTGCAACTGTGCAGCGACTATCCCTATTGGGCCGCCCTTGAGGCCATCGGCACGGACATTGTGGGGTTGAGCGGCAACCACGTCAACGACTTTGGCCGGGAGGGCGCGGTGGAGTCCATCACCTTCTACCGGGATCGGGCCATCCCCATCTACGGCAGCGGCATGAATCTGGACGAAGCCTGCGCCCCCCTGCTCTGGGAGGACCACGGCAACACCTTCGCCTTCATCGCCGTCCTGGCCTGGGAGCCGGCAACGTCCTGGGCCACGGAGAGCTTGCCCGGCACCTGCTATTACTACGATCACAAACAGCGGGTGTTGGACATGATCACCGAGTTGAGCGGGGAGGTGGATGTGGTGGCCGTGGAGATCCAATACTACGAGAGCTACAACCCCTATCCCACCCTTCAGCAAGTCTACGAGTTTCGGGAGATCCGGGAGGCCGGCGCCCAGATCATGACCGGGGTGCAGAGCCATGTCCCCCAGGCCATGGAACCCTACGGCGCCCAGGATGTCGGCGGGGCCGGTATCATCGTCTACGGCCTGGGCAATCTCTTCTTCGACCAAATGCAACAATGGCCCACCCGCACCGAACTCTACGCCCGGCACACCATCTACGACGGGCGCATCCTCAGCACGGAAATCCTCACCGGCATCCTCGAAGACTACGCCCAACCCCGCTGGGCCACCCCGGAGGAGCGGGCCGAACTGTTGCGCACGATCTTTGCGGCGGCGCCTGACAGGCAATGAGTAACGAGTAACGAGTAACGAGTAACGAGTAACGAGTAACGAGTAACGAGTAATTTAGCGTGGTGGGGTATAGATCACCGCTTTCCTACTACCGCAGCACCTCCTAAACCACGCTAAATTACTCGTTACTCATTACTCATTGCCCTACCCCGCCCCACTGCTCTGGCTCGTCTTGGCCACTGTGCGCTTCAAGGTCTGTAGCAGCACCCGGCCCGGCCCGGTGAGCCGGGTGAGGAAGAGGCCTTCGCCGCTGAAGAGGGCCTTGCGGCAGCCGCCCACGCCCTGGATGTCATAGTCCACATCCGCGCTGAAGGCGGCCAGATTGCCCGTGCTGACCAAGATCTCCTGCCCCTCGGCCAGGCGGAGTTCGTCAAAGTCCCCGCTGCCGTGGATCAACACCTTGCCCTGGCCAGAGAGCTGCTGCAGGAACAGCCCCGCCCCGCCAAAGAGGGCCGCGCCGGCCCGCCGGGCGATGGTCACGGTGATGTCCACGTCCGCGCCCCAGGCCGCCAGGAAGGAGCCCCGGGTGGTCAACACGTCCCCATCGGTCTCCAGATCCCACTCGGTGATGTGGCCGGGCTGGTTGGCCGCCAGCAGCACATATTGGCCCGTCTCCTCTGTGCTGAGATAGGTCAGGGCCACCCCTTCGCCGGACAACATGCGCCGGGCCGCCCCGCCCATACCGCCGGGCACCTTCAACACCCACTGCATCCCCTGAGAATAGGCCATCAACGACCCCTTGCTGGCCCAGGCAAACTCCCCTGGCTGCATATCCAGCCGAGCCTTCTGGGCAATTTCCCCGGCAATCGTGTATTTCATGACAATCTCCTTTGGTTGAAAAACAAAAAAAATAGAACGCGGATGACGCGGATTGGACGGATCAAAAACGGATTTTTCTTTCATTTTAAAGATCCGTTTTTGATCCGTAAAATCCGCGTCATCCGCGTTCTATTCTGGTTCCTCTGCCTCAGCGGGGATCTTGCCCCACGCTGCTGCCGCTTTTGATCTTCTTGCGCTTGCCAAACGCCGACGCGTCGCTCTCCGAATGGACCACCACGTTGCGGCCCAACTCCATGCCTTCGGGGATCACGCTGCTTTTGCCCACCAGAGTGATGCCCGTGTTGAGCTTGTCGGGCATTTCGGTGTTGGGTCGGTTGTCGTCCCCATGCCCAACTTTGGCCCCTGGGCCGATGATCACACCCTTGTCGATGATGCAGTGGTCGATGATGGCCCCCGCCCCAATTTCCACATCGTTGAGGATCACACTGTCTCGCACCACGGCCCCCTCGGCCACCCGCACACCCGGGGAGAGGACGCTGCGCACCACGGTGCCATCCACCCGGCAGCCGTTGGAGATCAGGTTGCCGTCCACACTGGCGCCGGGGCCGATCTTGACCGGGGCCCGCTTTTCGGACTTGGTGTGGACAATCCAGTTGGGGTCATAGAGGTTGAGGGCCGGGTCTTCGGACAGCAGGCTCATGTTGGCTTCCCAATAGGCCTGGACCGTGCCCACGTCGGCCCAATAGCCGGGGAAGGTGTAGGTGTAGAGGGAGCGCTTGTCCGCCAACATGGCCGGCACCACGTCTCGGCCAAAGTCCTGATGCTCCGTGCCGCTGAGGATCTCCAGCAGCACATCCTTGCGGAAAATGTAGACGCCCATGCTGGCCAGGGTGCCCCGGGTGCGCTTGGGCTTCTCCTCAAAGCTCTGCAAGCGGTCGTCCGCCCCCACGTTGACGATGCCGAAGCGGTGGGCCTCGTGAAGATTCACCCGGCGCACGGCCAGGGTGACCTCGGCCTTGCTCTGGATGTGCTGGCGGATCATGGGCCGATAGTCCATGAGGTAGATGTGGTCCCCGGCCAGGATCAGCACATGATCTTCCTTTTGCATCTCCACAAAATCCAGGTTGCGGCGCACGGCGTCCGCGGTACCCTGTTGCCAGCCGCCATACGCGCCGCCGGTGTAGGGTTGCAACAGACGCACGCCCCCGGTGGCCCGGTCCAGATCCCAGGGCTTGCCGATGCCGATGTGATCGTTGAGGCTGCGGGGCTTGTATTGGGTCAACACGGCCACATTGTAGATGTCGCTGTTGACACAGTTGCTCAGGGAAAAGTCAATAATCCGAAACTTGCCGGCGAAATGCACCGCTGGTTCCGACCGAATCTCTGTCAAGATGCTCATGCTGGGACTGGATCCCCCGGCCATGATCATTGCCATTGCGTTTGCCATAGTTTATGTCCTCGCTACGAAACAATCTCTCAATCTCCCAATCTCAAAATCTCGAAATCTCGACTTGAGAGATTAGGAGATTGAGAGATTGGGCGATTGGTGGGTGGATTAGATGGTCTTGCCGTCGGCCACGACCCCGTCGGCGGGGAAGTGGGATTCGTCCCGGTCGCTGTTGATCAGCACATTGCCGCCGATCTTGACCTGGTCCGGGATGATGGCCCCCTTGCCGATCACCGTGATGCCAAGGGTCAGCCGGTCGGGCATCTGCTCGTTGACCGGCAGATCCGTCCCGCCGTTGCCCACCTGGGCCCCGGCCCCGATGTGGACATCCTTGTCCACCACCACTTTCTCCAACATAGACCCGGGCCCAATCCACACATCGTTCATGACCACGCTATCCCGCACCACCGCGCCCGGACTGACATAGACACCGGGGCTGAGCATACTGTTCACCACCAGCCCCCGCACCACGCAGCCGTTGGAGATCATGCTGTTGACCACCTTGGCCTGGGGCCCCAGTTTGACCGGCGGACGCTCTTCGGATTTGGTGCGGATCGGCCACTTGTCCGTGTAGAGATCCAGGGCCGTGTCGGGCTTGAGCAGCTCCAGGTTGGTGGCCCAATAGGAGTCGATGGTGCCCACGTCCACCCAGTAACCCTCAAATTTGTAGGCCATGATCTTGTCCCCACCCGCCAGCATGGCCGGGATCACATGGTTGCCAAAGTCTGTGCGGGGACTCTCCTTGGTGCCTTCGGTCAACCGCTGGACCAAGCTCTGGGTGTTGAAAATATAGATACCCATGCTGGCCAGGTTGCCCTTGTCCCGATTCTTGGGCTTCTCGTGGAACTCTACGATGCGGTTTTCCTCGTTGACCGTCATGATGCCGAAGCGGTCGGTCTCCTCCAGGGGCACGGGCATGACGGCGATGGTCAGATCCGCCCCGGATTCCACATGTTGGTCCAGCATGAGCTGGTAATCCATCTTGTAGATATGGTCGCCAGAGAGGACGATCACCGTGTCCGCGCCGGATTCCAGGATAAAGCTGAGGTTCTGGGCGATGGCGTCCGCGGTGCCAGCGTACCAATCCTGGCCTTGGCGGGCCTGATAGGGCTGCAACAAGCGCACGCCGCCCCGGCTGCGGTCCAGATCCCAGGGCTTGCCGATGGCAATGTGGTCGTTCAGGCTGTGGGGACGATATTGGGTGAGGATGCCCACGGTGTAAATACCGCTGTTGACACAGTTGCTCAGGGTAAAGTCGATAATGCGGAATTTGCCTGCAAAGGGGACAGCCGGTTTTGCCCGCTTTTCGGACAAAACCGTCAGCCGAGATCCTTCACCGCCGGCGAGAATCATTGCGATCGTTTTCATAAGCGTCCCTCGTTGGGTGGGTTGGGTGGGTTGGGTTGGGTTGGGTGGATGGTTGGTTGGTTGGTTGGTTGGATGGTTGGTTGGTTGATGAGTTAGGCGTAAAGAATAGGGGCGGGTCGTTTTGGTATGCTGTTGTTGGGTTCATAGTAACCGATTTTGGGCAAAAATTCAACCAAATAGAAGTGGGGTTCTTTTTGATTTATGGTCCACCAACTGGTATAATTTCAGATCGCATAAGTAGTTGTTAGGAGCCATTTTCTGCCCCCTAGACCAGCCCGGCGTAAATAACTCCGCAGATCCTTGCTCTAGCCCGGTCCGTGACCGGG
>CAZKEX010000192.1:0-8668 GCA_964551895.1 uncultured Caldilineaceae bacterium
CAGCCCACAATTCCGGGCATGGCCTCAGTATATAGCCGATAAAGTACGGATGACACCGGCCAATCCCACGCCCCTACGTGCACCCGTAGTTCTGCGCCAAAGCCTTCTTTGAAACGCCACACCCCTTGCATGGCGTCCGCTTCGTCGTCGGGATGGGTGGGCGCACCCCACCAGTCGTAGACCGTGCAGCCCTGGGCTTTGGCCCAACGTATGGCGGCCCATTGCAACAGATGGTTGGGCATGTCCCGGCGGCGCAGATCGCTGCTGGCCCCGTAGAAATACCAGGCCCGTTCCCCATAGCGCATCAAAAACAGACCGGCCAAGGGCTGGCTCTCCTCCGGGTGTTCGGCCAGGAGGAGGACGCCCCCGGCCGGATTGTCGGCCTGGGCTTGGGCGTCGAGAAAGGTGCGCCAGGTGGTGGCGTAGTAGTCGAAGGGGCGGATCAGAAAGCCGTCCCGCTGACCGGTCTCGGCGTAGAGGGCGTAGAAGGCGGCGAAGTCGGCAGCGTCCCCGGTGCGGATGCGGATGCCCCGTTTCTCGGCCAGGCGGATGTTGTAGCGCCACTTGGACTTCATCCCTGCCAAGATCGTTTCCTCGTCCGGGCGCAGATCCGAGAAGCCCGTATTTTTGAACTGGATCTGGTCGGCGCTGAACCGCCAGCCCCTGCGCCGCAGGCTTTCCAGCAGTCGCCGCCCCGCCGGGCTGTTCTCGACCAGATCCGGGTCGATCTTCACAAAAAGGCAAAGACGGCGGCGGGCGTGGGCCTGGACAGCATCCAGCACCCGCTCGACCAACTCGGCATTCTCCCAATCCACCACGGGTCCTTTGGGCACATAGCCTACCCGCAGGGGGATCCCCGGCACGGGCTGCCGCCACAGAAACTGAAACGCCGCCCCGGGCATGGCGATCCGCTCCGCCACCCATCCCGTCTGCGCTTTCACTTCTCCCCATTCCCAGGATTGGAGGACATGGGGGGTGGGCAGAGTGGACAGGGTGGACTGCCAGGATTTTGGATTTTTGATTTCGGATTTTGGATTGCCTGCGGGCGCGGGCTGCCTCCAATCCAAAATCGAAAATCTAAAATCTAAAATTGCTAATCCCCTTTTGTACGCCGCATAGCGCGCGGGCGACAACGGCAGATCCCACGCCCCGACCGTGCGGGTGACATCTCCGCCGAAGCCCTGTTTGAAGCGGAAGACGCCCCACAGGTCGCCATCGGGCAGGTCGTCCAGGTTGACCGGAACGGTGTCCGCGGCCATGCGGACATGGGGAAGCGGGGTGGCCAGTTGGCCGATGGGGTCGGGGATGCCCCAGAGATCGTAAATTTCTGCGCCGTGGGCCTTGGCCCATTGGATGCCCGCCCATTGCAGGGCGTGGTTGGGCATGCGGTTACGCTCCCGGTTGCTGCTGGCCCCCCACAGATAGCAGGCGGTCCGCCCGGTGACGGTGACGACGATGGACGCCAGGGGCTGACCCTGGAAGGTGGCGTAGAGGAAGACGGCCCGATCCTGGCTGACCAACAGATCGTAGGCCGCGGCGTAATAGTCGGCGCTGTGGACATCGAAGTTGTCCCGCTGGCCCGTGGTCTGCATCAATTCGGCGAAGTGGGCCAGGTCCGCCCGGCTGCCTTGGTGGACCACGACGCCCTTGCGCCCGGCCAGGCGGATGTTGTAGCGCCACTTTGACTTCATGCGGGCCAAGATTTCGTCCTCGTCCCCCGAAATGTCCAAGACGATGGTGCTGCGGGGCTGCACGGTTTGGGGGCTGGGGCGGAAGCCGTAGCTGGTCAGCAAGTTCTGGTTTTCGGCCGTGTCGGCCAGATCCGGCTCGATCTTGAGGAAGGCGGCCCCGTTGCCCTTGGCCTGGGCGCGGATGGCGGCCAACAATGCCTCGGTCTGGGGGCGATTCCGCCAGTCGGTGAGGGGACCTTTGGGCGCGTAGGCCAGGGTCAACCCGGCCACTTTGCGGTAGAGGAGGAGGGATCCGGCGGCCATGTTGTCGGACCCGTCGGCCACGGCCACCCGCTCCGCCCACCAGCCGAAGCGTGACTTCAGGTCGCCCCAGGCGCTGGTTTGCAGCAGATGGCCGGCCGGGTGGCGGTCCACGAAGGCG
This sequence comes from uncultured Caldilineaceae bacterium, assembly GCA_964551895.1. GTDB lineage: Bacteria > Chloroflexota > Anaerolineae > Caldilineales > Caldilineaceae > JAGNDO01. Next base: position 2,113 of record CAZKEX010000192.1, read on the forward strand.
TCCCAGACAGCGGAAGGGATGTTGATTGGTTGATTTGTTGATTGGTTGATTGGTTGCATGGGGAGGATCATAGCAGTGGGCGGGGGGAAATGCCAAACCCCGACGACTGTTCAACCCCGGATCAGCTTTGAAAGTGCCCGATCTCATGCTAAGATTGGGGTTCGTGGATCGGGGGAATTCTTTATCCACGAATCTTCACGAATCGGCACGAATCTTTTCTATTTTTGATTTGTGTAGATTTGTGAAGATTCGTGGATCGCTTTTAAGCAGGTCATTTCTACGTGATCATCTTCGACACACCCGCCAACCCAGCCGACTGTCCGCTGGATCTGGCGGTGATCATCCTCAACTTCAACACCTGCGCCCTGTTGCGGGACTGTCTGACCACGGTCTTGGCGGCCCAGGGTGATTTTGTGTTGGGGGTGTGGGTGGTGGACAATGCCAGCCCGGACGGCAGCGCGGCCATGGTGGCGGCGGAGTTTCCCCAGGTGCATTTGATCCGCAACCCAGAGAACACCGGCTTCAGCGCCGGGAACAATCTGGCCCTGGGCCAGTTGGGCTTTGGGGAGGCGGGCCGGGCCATGGAAAAGTTGCCCCGCTATGTTCTGCTCCTCAACCCGGATACCCTGGTACCGCCCACGGCTTTTGCCGAGATGATCGCGTTCATGGATGCTAACCCACGCGTGGGCGCGGCAGGTCCACGGGTGCGGCGGCCCGACGGCACGTTGGACAAGGCGTGTCGGCGCAGCTTCCCCACGCCCCAGGTCAGCTTCTATCGCATGGCCGGGTTGAGCAAGATCTTTCCCAAAAGCCGTCGCTTCAACGCCTACAATCTGGACTTTTTGCCCGAAGAGGGCGCATACCCCGTGGATTCCGTGGTGGGCGCGTACATGCAGGTGCGCCGGGAAGCTGTGGTCAAAGTGGGGCTGTTGGACGAAGCCTTTTATATGTACGGCGAAGATCTTGACTGGGCCAAACGCATAAAAGACGCCGGCTGGGAAGTTTGGTATAATGGGGCGGTACAGATCACCCATGTCAAAGAGGCGGCCAGTCGTCACAGCGGCAAGGCGCGGATTGCCTTTTACGAAGCCATGTGGATTTTCTATCGCAAGCACTACCGTTCCAACACAAATTGGCTGCTGGACAAGGTGATCTGGGCCGGGATCGGGGCCAAAGGCGGCGCGGATGTGGCCCGGCATCTGTGGCGCATACGGCAGGAGTAGGAAGGGTTTCACCGCCGAGGGCGCGGAGGTTGCGCAGAGAGACGCAGAGGGTCTCGCTTTTCCTCCGCGTCTCCTCTGCGCCCTCGGCGGTTAATTTTTGTCACTTTTCACAAGAGGACACGGCCTGATGCAACAGAGCATCACCAATCCCCCCGGCAGCCCGCCGGTTGTTGAGCATTCGGGCAGCCGGCGGCTCAATCGACCAGGAATTTTGAAGCGGCCCCAGTGGCTCTTCATGGTGCTGCTCATGGTGATCGATGTGAGCAGCATCTGGCTGGGCTATGGGCTGGCCTATCTGTGGCTGACCCGGCAGAGCAGCGCCGGCATGGGTGTGTGGAGCGATCTGCTCCCCCTGCCCGTGATCGAAGCGGTCATGCTGCTCTTGATCTTCTTTGTCCAGCGCATGTATCAGCGCCGTCGCCCGGTCAGCCATCTGGACGAATCCTACAAGATCGGACGGCTGATCACCCTGGCCGCGCTGTTGACCCTGGCCTTGGTGGCCCTCTTCCTGCCCGACTTTGTCTATCGGCGCAATTTGGTGGTCTATGCCTGGGCCATCAGCATCGTCATCCTGGTTCTGGCCCGGGCCATCCACGCCCAGGCCCAGTGGCAGGCCCAGGCCCGGGGCATCGGCGACGATCGGGTACTCCTGATCGGCGCCGGGGAAGTGGGGCAGATGATCTTGCAGAAGATCCTCAACACGCCAAAGCTGGGCTTCCAGGTGGTGGGCATTGTGGACAACAGCAACCTGCGCCGCCTGATGGATGTGCCCGTCCTGGGCGGCTATGCGGACATCCCCCAGATCATCGAGAGCTATGGGGTGGACGAGGTGATCATCGGCCTGCCCGAAAGCAGCCACCAGGAGATCGTGGGCATCATCAGCCTGTGCGAGCGGGAGAAGGTGGGGATCCGGGTCTTCCCGGATGTCTTCCAGATCATGGCCAGCGAGGTCTCCATCGGCGACCTGGGCGGCCTGCCCCTGCTCACCGTGCGGGATGTGGCCCTGCAGGGCTGGAAGTTGACCCTGAAGCGGGCGGTGGATGTGGTGGGCAGCGGCATCGGCATGGTCTTTGTCAGCCCTTTCATGTTGATGACCGCCATCCTGATCAAGCTGGAAAGCCCCGGCCCGGTCTTCTATACCCAGGAGCGCATGGGGCTGGACGCCCGGCCCTTCAAGATCATCAAGTTCCGCTCCATGCGCCAGGACGCGGAGGCCAGCGGCCCGGGCTGGACCACCGAGGACGATCCCCGGCGCACCAAGCTGGGATCCCTCCTGCGCCGCTTCGAGGTGGACGAGTTGCCCCAGTTGATCAACGTGCTGATCGGCGACATGAGCCTGGTGGGGCCGCGACCGGAGCGGCCTGTCTACGTAGAACAGTTCCGCCAGCGCATCCCCCGCTACATGGACCGGCATCGGGAGAAGGCGGGCATGACCGGCTGGGCCCAGGTCAACGGCATGCGGGGCGACACCTCCATCGCCGAGCGCACCAAATATGATCTGTGGTACATCGAAAACTGGTCCCTCGCCCTGGACTTCAAGATCATCATCCGCACGGTGGTGCAGACGGTGTTCAGCGCCAACGATAACGCGTACTGATCAATGCACAATTTTCAATGCGCAATTTTCAATCCACAATGCACAATGGGTTGCGCACAACAAAAATACACGATACACGATACACGATAAATCATGACCGACCAACGACCGACCCACAATCCACAGACCGACCCTGCACCGTTGAGCGAGCGACGGCAGCAGATTTTGGGCATGGTGGTGCGGGAGCATGTGGCGTCCGCCCAGCCCGTGGGGAGCAAGAATCTGGCCGAGAGCCATCAGCTTGGGGTCAGTTCGGCCACCATCCGCAACGACCTGGCTGCCCTGGAAAAGGCCGGCCTGCTCACCCATCCCCACACCAGCGCCGGACGTGTGCCCACAGAGATGGGCTATCGCTACTTCGTGCGCCATTTGGTCACCGAGCCCCATCTGCCCACGTCGGAAAAGCTGACCATTCGCCACCAGTTTCACCAGGCCCCCCAAGAGCTGGAACAGTGGCTGCGCCTGAGTACCGCGGTGCTGGCCAGGGCGTCCCACGGCGCGGCCGTGGCCACCGGACCCCGGGCGGTCCACAGCCATTTCAAACATATGGAGTTGATCGCCATCCGAGACACCACGGTGTTGATGGTCTTGGTGTTGCAGGATGGCACGGTGAAGCAGCAACTGTTCAACCTGGACGCCGCCCCCACCCAGCAGGAGTTGAGCCGCCTCTCCAACGAACTCAACGAACACCTGTTTGGGGCCACGGCCACGCTGATCGCCCAGATCGCCCACGAACTGACCGACGACGGCGCGCCCCGGCTGACCACCCTGGCCCAAGAAGTGGCCCTGCTTGTGGCCGAACAGATGGGCCGGGTGGATGGCCAGGGCAGCAACCCGGTCTATCGGGACGGGCTGGCCCAGGTCTTGGCCGCCCCGGAATTTGCCGAGGGCGACAACGTGCGCCGCATCGTCCAGGTCTTTGAACAGCGGGCCATTTTGGAAGAAGTCCTGAACGAGTGCCGCGCCATCAGCGATGTCCAGGTCTACATCGCCGGAGAGGGACGCTTTGCCGAGCTGGCCGACATCAGCCTTGTGGTCAGCCCCTATGGGGTGCAGGACCACGCCACGGGCGTCCTGGGGGTGATCGGTCCCCTGCGCATGGCCTATGGCCGCAACATGGGCGCGGTCCGCTACGTCTCCGCGCTGATGAGCGAGATGGTGCGGGAGATCTATGGGATCGGGGATCGGGGATCGGGGACTGGGGAATAGGGACTGGGTTTCTCGAACCCATGGAGACGCAGAATTTTGCGCCTCTTTGCAGAACAAAAACAAACAAAAGACAAAACACGACAGAGGGAAAAAATGGACAATCAAACAACCGACGCCAAAGAAACAGCCCAAGAAACAGCCAAAGAAACAGCCAAAGAAAGAATCGACGCAGTGATTGAAGGGGAAGTTGTGATAGACCCGGTGCAGGCCGAAAACAACGGCCAGCCTGCCCAGGTCGACACAGCCGACCCGGCTGAAACGACCGAAACCGAGGAAGCCCACGAGCCGACCCCGGAGGAGATCATCGCCGGGCTGAAAGCGGAGGTGGCTGCCGCCCAGGCCCAGGCCGCCGACCACCAAGACCGTCTGCTGCGCAGCATGGCCGAATTCCAAAACACCACCCGCCGCCAGGAAAAGCGGCTGATGGACAGCATCGAGCGGGCCAACCAAAACCTGATCCTGCGCATGTTGCCGATCTTTGACGACTTTGACCTGGCCTTTGACAACGTGCCAGCGGACCTCAGCGAGACCGACATGGCCTGGATCGCCGGTTTCCGCCAGATCCGGAAGAAGCTGATCGATGCCCTGGCCGAAGAGGGCGTGGCCATCATCGACGACACCGGCGGTCCCTTTGACCCCAATCGCCACGAGGCCATCTCCAGCGAGCCCAACGACGAGGTGGCCAGCGAACACATCATCCAGACCCTGCGGGCGGGCTACGAACACAAAAGCCGCATCCTGCGCCCGGCCATGGTGCGGGTGGCCGCGTAAAAAACCTCACCGCAAAGACGCAAAGAGCGCAAAGGATTTAAGAAAAGCTTTTCTTTTTTTCTTTTTCTTTTCTTTTCTCTTTGCGATCTCTGCGCCTTTGCGGTGAAAACCTTTCACTCCATCTTCACTTCACCCAAAGGCAGAGACCCGCCGTGGCAACCATCCTGCATCCGGCCAGAGACATGGCCCGGTCCAAAACCTGCACAGGCATTCGCCCCTTCGACATGGGCCGGGATCTACGCCCAGTGGCCGAGGTGATTGCGGACGCCTTTGCGGATGAGCTGGATTCCGGGGGCAAAGCTGTCCTGCGAGAGATGCGGGTGATGAGCTACATGGGGGGCATGTTTGGCTTTTTCAACCGCAACGAGATGGATTTCCACAAGGTCTTTGGCGGCTTTGTGTGGGTGGAAGAGGGTCGGGTGATCGGCAATGTCACCGTGCAGAAGGCGGACAGCTATGGCAACCGCTGGCAGATCGCCAACGTGGCCGTGGACCGGGCCTTCCGGGGCCGAGGCATCGCCCGCAAGCTGGTCAAGACCGCCCTGGACTATGCCCAGGAGATGGGCGGGCGGTGGATGGTCCTGCAGGTGCGAGGCAGCAACCCCGTGGCCCAGGGACTCTACAAACGCATAGGCTTTGAAGAGATCAGCGGCATTGCCCGCTGGGAAACCCCCTCTGTGCCGACCGTGGTTGCCCCGGCCACGCCCATGCCCGGCCTGGCCCCCTTCTCCACGGCGGAATGGCGCTCCCTCTACGAGATCGTCAGCAGCCAGCACAGCACCCAGGCCCAATGGTGGCGACCCCTGCGCCAATCCGACTTCCGCCCTACACCGGAGCAGAGGCTGGGCGAATGGTTCGCCCGCATCATCGGGCGGCAGACCATCTTGCGCCGGGCTGTGGCGGACAACTTGCGCCGCTTCGAGGCCGCTATGGTCGTCACCGGGCAACGCTGGCAGGGCAGCCACGGGATCCAGCTTTGGGTGCGTCCCCGCTGCCAAGGCCAGGTGGAGGCGGCCATGCTCCAGTGGGCCTTGGCCGAGCTGCAAGCCTTCCCCCGCTTCCCCATCCAGGTGGAACTCAGCACCAGCCACACCGCGGCCGCGGACGTGCTGGCCGGGTACGGGTTTACCAACACCCATACGCTGTTGACTATGCGATATAAGTTGACGGCGATGTAACGAGTAATGCGTATCGAGTAATTTTGCGTGGTGGGGCGGATCCTGCCGACAAAACCCCTCCATGCGTGGCGCATTCTCAATTTTCCATTTTCACTTTACACAAGGAGAGACAGAGCATGATGCGACTTCTAATGCGTTTGGTCATCAATGCGGCGGCCTTGTGGGCGGCCGCGGTCATCGTCCCCAACATCAACTTGCCCACCAACGAGGGCGGGGTTGATCTTGGGGCCTTGCTCGTCGTGGCGCTGATCTTCGGCCTGATCAACGCCTTGATCAAACCCGTGGTCAAGCTCGCCACCTGCCCGGCCTATATCGTCACCTTGGGCCTCTTCACCTTTGTAGTCAACGCCGGCATGTTGTTGTTGACCGGGTGGATCGCCGGCAACCTGGACAACGGCTTCAGCGTGGACGGCTTCTGGCCAGCCCTGTGGGGCGGCATCATCATCAGCATCGTCAGCACCCTGCTCAGCGTCTTCGTCTCGGATGAGGACGACAAGAAGTGGCGAGACTAAAAATGACTCTGCTGCAAAAAGCCATTTAACCGCCGAGGACACAGAGATTTCGCAGAGAACACAGAG
>CAZKEX010000193.1:0-8666 GCA_964551895.1 uncultured Caldilineaceae bacterium
TCAACAACCACGCCGGGTCGCCGGTCGTGCCGGCGTTGGAGGCCACCAACACAATCTGGTCACGGATCGCCAAGAAATAGAGGGGCTGGGTACGTTGCTGGCCCGACTTGCGCCCGGTGGTGGTCAACAGCAGCACAGGCACGCCCAGAAAGCTGTTGCCCAGACGCCCCTTGCTGATCTTGAGCAACAGAACATTGGATGAGGTAATCAAGCCGCGCAGAAATTTCAACAACGCTACATGCCACGATGTGAATTGCTTGGCAGTGGACTGGCTCATAACATCTCCTTGTTTTTTTGAGTTTTTTGAGCGTACTGATTCAACACCCGCATGGCCCGCAGGGTGTTCCAACGGCTAGGGCCGCCGGTCTTTTCCATCTCGAAATGGGTCTGACCAGGGTGTTTGGCCTGCACGGGCCAGGTGTGATCCTTGCGCCGCTTCTGCATCAACATGTCCAAGGCCGACTGCATGCGTGGATCGTAGGCCACACCCGCGGCCCGGAAGTAGTCCAAGGCGCGCAAAATGTCATATTTCCAGCGGGAGGGGTAGGAGAGCATGGTCATGCGCTTGTCGATGATCTCCCCGGTGTGGTCCGAGCGGTAGAGGTGGTGTTGGAGGATGAACTGGCGTCCTTGGGCGGCGATTGCCTCCAATTCGGCCAGACGATAGGTATAGCCCGCGGCCCCATAGACCCGGATGCCCTCGATCACCGAAATGGTGGAGTGCAACGAGCTATGCACGGCCCCGGACCGGTTGGCCCGACAGTTGAAGCCGCCGTCGGCCATCTGCTGGGCGATCACAAAGTCCACAACAGAGCGCAGGGCCTCCGGGGCGGCTTGGAAGTGGCAGGCATAGGTCAAAAACATGCCGTTGATGCACACATCGCTCTGGGTGACGGAGCGGGCCGGGTTGATGCCCCCATCCCCGCCCTTGTTCTCCCCCAGGATCAGGGCCACGGATGCCTGGGGCAGGGGATGGTCGGGCGGGAAGTCCAGGTTTGCCAGGTCCAACAACGAGTAGTGGGTGGAGATCCACTTGGGCTGATAGAAGCTCTGGCCCCAATGGCCGTTGGCGTTGCGGGCCTGGAGCATCTGCGCGCCCCACCCCTCCGTGGCAATCCGCGCCCGCAGATCGGGCCGGTCTTCCCCCAGCAGGTCCCGGTGGGTTTGATATTGGATGGACACGTCCCCATCCAGCAGCCAACGAATTACCTGATCGGGATTCATCTCATCCTCCGGTAGGGGCCAACAAAGGCTATTAACCGCCGAGAGCGCAGAGATCCGTGGAGGATTCCCAGAGAAAAGCATGTTTTTCTCTGGGATCTCTGTGTCCCCTGTGGCAGATTCAACCTTCATTGTATGCCGTGCCCTCTGGCCTGTCAAAGAACCGGGTCTTCCCGCCCGTCGGCCCTCCAAGGGCTGGGGCCATAAAGCAAGAGATCCAGACAGCCGTTTGCTGTTTGGATCTCTTGCCCTATGCCCTATTACCCCCTATGATCGCCTATCGATTGATAATCGGCAGGTACATGCGCTTGAGGTTGGCGCCGACCACAAAGCTGAAGTCCCGGTTGTTGGCATCTTCAGCCGGGGCCGGATCGGTCAGCATCCAGTCCACGGGCGCGCCGTTGGCGGTGACGGCAAACCCAGCCGGGCTTGCGCTGTTCAACCCCACCTGGAAGCTGAAGGTGAAGGACTCGTTCGGCTCCAAGAAGCCGTCGCCCCCCAGCAAGGTGGAGGTGACCGAGATCCGGGCGCCCACGCCGCCAGGGCCGCTGTCCGCGTTCAGGACCATGTTGCCACCGGCCAGGTCCGCCACCACAAAGGAGAGATCTTCCAAGGTGATCGCCGTGACGTTGGTGAAGGTGGCGTCAACCTGATAGACACCCTGGGGCGCGTTGGCCTGGGCCGTGGCATCGTAGCTCTCGGTCAGGTTGGTCAGCTTGAGCCGATGGTTGACCGACGGGTTTTGCAGCACGTCGTCGATATAGAGGGCTGGGCTGCCCAGACCATCCCAGGCGCCAAAGTCGATGAAGGCGGATGTGGAGCCGGCCGGCACGTCCACGGGCTGGACAAACTCCTCCACATCCCCGTCGGGCCAGATCAAGGTCATGAAGACATCAAACCCCTGACCCTGGGCCCCGGTGTCGTCGAAGTAGACCCGCTCCAGATCCCGGTCCATATTCAGCAGCACGGACTCGCCAGCGTCAAGGATGATGCCGCTGACCTCAAAGATCACGCTGGGGTCGGCATCGCTGACCGGGTCAAAGGAGAGGTAAAGGGTCGGCGCGGTGATGGTCTCGGAGGCCTTGAAGTCAATATAGTCGCCCTTGGGGCTGACCGCAAGCTCCAGCAGTTCGTCCGGGTCGAGCTGGATGCCGTCCAGCCCCATTGCATAGCCTTCGCCGGTCATGGTCAGGGAGCCATCGGACTTGGCATCAATGGTCTTGCCGCTGATATAGACCGAGTAGATGGCGTCCGGGGCGGCCACAAAGGGCACATCGATTGTGGGCGGGACATCCTTGTTTAGCCCGCCCTTGAAGTAGTTGAGGGTGGCGCCGGGGATCTCGTTGATATAGGTCTCGGTGTCATAGGCAAAACCGGTATACTGATCTTGGTCGTTTCTGACCAAGACGGCCCCCTCGCCGGCATATTCAAAGCGAATGGTGCCGGTGATTTGGCCCGCGGCCGTGGTCTTCAAGCTCATGTTGTCCGTTTCTGTGTAGCAGAAGGGACAGGTAAAGTACTTGCCCGGGGCCAGATCCCGGGCGCTGACCGCGGCCAGTTCCAGATTGTTTGTGGTCGCCGTGCCAGTGTAGATCGTGGTCGGTTCGCCGGGTGTGGATGCGGTCACGTAGCGCCAGGTGTTGTTCGCCATATTGACCGTGATATATTGGCGTTGTTTGGGGAAGTTATTGTCATAGACCAGAATGCGGGACTCCTTGGCATTGACCGTTTCCACACCATAGGCCGTGATCGCATGGCCATCTTTGAAATCGTTTTTTGGCCCTTCCAGCCGGTAGATGCCGACCGTATAGGCGATGGGCTTGGCCAGCTTGAAGTCCGTGGTCAACTGCTGAACCGCGGCCACAGGGGCCACCTTCTTTGTGGCATCCCAGACTTCATCCAGCCCCTGGCGCACAAAGTAGGAGGCGATGTAGTTCTCAATCGACTGCTGGGGAAAGGTCAGGTCGATCGTGGTTACTGCCCCGGATTGGAAGTCGGACGGAGAACCCTTGCCTTTGAATTCATCCCAATTGAAGAGCCGCAAACTGGTGACGGCCATGCCTTCGCAATGGCCGCCGTTCATACCGGCGATCTGGCCTTCCATCCACTTGCGGGCGGGGCCGCTCAACACACAGGTGGCCGCGGTCGTGCCCGACTTGCAGGCGCTCTTGCCAAACATCATGAACATGTCCTGGGCGTCCAGATCATCGCTGGAAACACGGGGCGCGCTGTTGGTAAAGTTCTCGAACTGGAACCCATCAACATTGACATCAAAGGGCGTGCCGTTGACATCTTTATAGACGGCCACCAGGGTGCCCGGCGCCTCCACCGTGGTGCCCACAGCCGTCTCGGCAGATCGGCTATAGGAGTCTGCGCCGATTGTGAAGCTCTCAATCTTGATATCCTTGTTCGCGATCACCGTGCCGATGGCCACACCGTTGTTCACCTTGACCACCAGGGTGAACTTGTGGGTGGCATTGGCCGCCAAGCTGGCCAGGTTGAAGGCGACACCGTTTTCGTCGGCAAAGAGGGTACCGCCGCTCACATAGGTCGTATTGGTCGGCACAGGATTCCAAACAGTGATCGACGTGATAGGCTGAGCCATGAAATTCTTCAGGGTCAACTCATAGGTGATGTTGCCGCCGGCCCGCACATAGCTGGGGCCAGTCGGCATCAGGGTGATGGTCTCCCCCGCGGCCGAGACCGCCGGGGCCGCCGCCGTCATCGAAATGACGGTGAAGATCAACAGGGCCGCCAGGCTCAGGGCGATGTTGACAAGGACAAATCTAGACTTATGGAACATGTTTCCTCCTAAATGTAACGTGACAATGGATGGGTTTATGGATGGGTTTGATGAGGACCGCCGGTCTGAACCGGCCACTATGGATTCTCCGATATTTCGCCTTCCCTCTGACCTGGTGGTATGATCTGACTTTGCATCTGCCTTAATTCGGCGCCCAAGGCGGCCAACAAAGCCTCAATTTCTGTGAAACCCTGGTGATGACCCGTAGACGGTGTCTCTAGCACAGAGCGCATGATCACCGTCTGGGATACAGCGCTGTATTCAATCTGGTTGCGAAGGATAAACGTATGATGGATCACCGGGTTGGGTTTCATGTCCGCATCATAGAGATCCAACGCCAATAGATCGCCAATAAAACGCCAATCAAAGTCGAGAGACACTCTCCCATGACCCACACCCTACGTCTGACCCTTCTGGGTTCGCCCGTCATCCTGTTGGACAACCACCTCCTCACCGGTTTTGCCACCACCAAGGCCCAGGCCCTGCTCTTCTATCTGGCCGTCACCGGCCAGCCCCACAGCCGAGACGCCTTGGCCACCCTGCTCTGGGATGACATGACCGACGCCCAGGCCAAGAAAAACCTGCGCACCGTCCTGCCCGACCTGCGCCGGATGCTGGGGGATCACCTGCGCATCGATCGCCAAACCATCGCCTTTCAGCGCACCAGCCCCTATTGGCTGGACGTGGAGACTCTGCGCGCCGTCCTCACCCCTGGCCGCGCAGCCGCGGATCTGGCCGCCCGCCAGAGCGCCCTGGACCTCTACCGGGGCGAGTTTCTGAGCGGCTTCCATGTCCACAACGCGCCTGGGTTCGATGGCTGGGTGCTGGAACAGCGGGAACAGCTCCCCACCCTGGTGGTCAACGCCCTCTCCGCCTTGGTGGATGAACTGGCCCAGGCCGGGGACCCGTCCGCCGCCCTGGCCGCCAACCGCCGTCTGCTCGCCCTGGAACCCTGGTCCGAGCCGGTGCATCGCCAGCAGATGGACCTCCTGACCCAGCTTGGGGAACGGGCCGCGGCCCTGGCCCAATATGAAATCTGCCGTCGCACCCTGATGGAAGAGTTCGGCGTGGAGCCTCTGCCCGAAACCACGACCCTGGCCCAACAGATCCGGTCCGGCGAGATGAACATGCAGATCACCCGCGGCCAGATGGGTAGATCTGAGCAGCCATCGGGGCGAGACAACAGGGGGCCGACCCCACCAGCCGACGCGGAGCCACCAAGCCAACGCCCCCGACTCGAGGGCCACCCCCTGCCCCGACGCATCAAGCTGCATGGCCGCAGCCAAGAGTTGACCCACCTGCAAAAGTGGACCACGGAGGATGGCTGCCGCGTCGTGGGCATCTTCGGCATGGGCGGCCAGGGCAAGACCGCGCTGGCCGCCAGCCTGGTGCGCACCCTGGCGGAGGTCATCCCCAAGCCGGGGAGGGGCTTTCAGCGCATCATCTGGCACTCCCTGCTCAATGCCCCACCCCTGGCCGAGGTGATGGGCGACTGGCTCTATCACCTCTCGGACCAGCGGATCACCAGCCTGCCCGCCAGCCTGGACCAACAGTTCAACCTGCTGTTGGACCATCTGCGCCCCCAGCCCACCCTGCTGATCCTGGACAACCTGGAGAGTATCCTGCAAAGCGACGGGCGCAGCGGCTACTATCGCCCTGGCTACGAGGCCTATGGCCAGCTTGTGCGCCGCCTGGCCCAGGGGGACCATCCCAGTTGTCTGCTCATCACCAGCCGGGAATGGCCCAAGGATCTGGTCCACCTGGAAGACGAGACCCCGGCGGTGCGCGCCCTCTCTCTGGCCGGTCTGGCCGCGGACGCTGGCCAGCAGATGATGGCGGATCGGGGCGTGGCCGGGGAGAGCGCGGCCCTGACCGCCTTTGTCCACCACTATTCGGGCAATCCCCTGGCCCTCAACCTGGCCGCCCAGACCGTGCAGGATCTCTTCGACGGCAACATCAGCAAATTTTTGGACGCGGACATTCTGATCTTCGACGACATCCGGGATGTGCTGGACCAACAGTTCGCCCGGCTCAGCCCCTTGGAACAGGAGATCCTGGGCTGGTTGGCGGTGGTTCGAGAGCCAGTGACCTACGCCACCCTACGGGATCTGCCGGCCCAGCCATCGGCCCCCCGTCTCCTGTTCGAAGCCATCCGATCTCTACAACGCCGCTCCCTGTTGGAACGGTATGAAGATGCCATTGGGCTGCAAAATGTGGTACTCGAATACATCACCGAACGGTTGATCGATAGCATGGTCGGCGAACTAACCGCCACCAGCCCCGTCACCGACCCGGTCCCCTTCGCCGACCTGAACCGCTACGCCCTGATCCTGGCCCAAACCAAAGAATATGTGCGGGCCAGCCAGACCCGACTCCTTTTGCACCCCGTGGCCCATCGGCTGGCGGCCCAGCAAGGCCAACGGGGAGCCGAACAGTTGCTGCGCCATCTGCTTGGGCAGATCCGGGCCAATCCGCCCGGCCCGGGCTATGCGGCCGCCAACCTGCTCCATCTGCTCCTGGCCCTGGGCGCGGATCTGCGCGGGGCGGACTTCTCCCGCCTCTTTCTGCGCCAACTCTATCTGCGGGGCATCAGCCTGCCCCAGACCAACTTTGCCCAGGCCGAGATCACCGAAAGCGTCTTCACCGAGCCCTTTGGCCTGGTCTACTCGGCTGCCTTCAGCCCGGACGGCGACTTTTTGGCCGCGGGCACAGGCGAGGGGGCGGTCTATCTCTGGCGCACCGCCGACCAGCAACTGGCCCAGGTGATCCCCGCCCACGAGCAGAGCCTCAACGAAGTGGCCTTTGGTCATCTCCAAACAGAGAGCGGCGAAACAGAATTGCTGCTGGCCAGCGCAAGCGCGGACAAAAGCATCCATCTCTGCTCGTTGGACGGCCACGGTCAGATCCGCTGGTCCACCCGATTGGGGCACGAGAACACCCGATCCTTCCTCGCCACCGCCATTGCCCCAACCAGCACCCGGGGAGACGGCGCACAGGTGGCCGGGGTGGACGCCAACGGCGAGATCTTTGTCTGGGCCATCGATCTCGCCAAGAAAACCAGGCTGATCCACCGCTATTCCACCCATCCCACCCGCCTGCGGCTGACCGCCTTCACCCCAGACGGCAAGACCATCGCCGTTGGCAATCGGGACGGCAGGGTCCGCGTGTGGCAGCCAGACCGCGCCGAGGACGCCCCCCTGCCCGTGATCGTAACAGGGGGATCCCCTATTTCCATGGCCCTGAATTGGGACGGCACCCTCCTGGCCGTCGGAGACAAATCGGGGCAGATCGCCCTGTGGGATTTGTCCGCTGGCCAGGTGATCCAGGCGGTGGAAAGCAACGCCGAGACCATCGACGCCCTGGCCTTCAGCCCGGACGGCAGGACCCTTACCTCCAGCCACGCAGACCGGGCCGTCCGGGTCTGGGATCTGGATGGCCAGCACAGATTGCGCCTGCGCCACACCATGCCAGGCCATAGCCATGTGGTCTGGTCCGTGGCCTTTGGCCCCGCCCCGGTCCAAAGCCCGGGCGCGCCGAGCAACCGGGCGCGCCAGTTGATCGCCAGCAGCAGCAGCGACCAGACCGTGCGGGTCTGGGACGCGATGACCGGTCAGTCGATCTATACCCTGGCCGGCCAGCCCAGGGCCTTGGGATCCATGGCCATCATGTCATCTCCCAGGCCGAGCCAGCCCAACGCCCCCCAATGGCTTTTGGCCGCGGTCGGCTACGATCAGATGGTTCACCTGTGGCAAGGCCGGGGCGCCCAGGCCGACCTGCCCCACCGGATCTTGGGCGGACAAAACGGCCCGCTCTTCACTGTCGCCATCAGCCCAGACAGCCAGGTCGTGGCCAGCGCCGGCAGAGAACGCACCATCGATCTGTGGGATCTGACCAGCGGGCAGATCCGCCAAACCCTACAGGGCCACACCAACAGCGTCATATGTCTCACCTTTAACCCCGCGGGTACCCTGCTGGCCAGCGGCAGCACAGATGGGGATGTGCGCCTGTGGTCAACCAGGGAGTTGGGACATACAAAAGGCGCGTCCGTGCCCAGCCAGGCCCTGGTTGTGCTGCACGCCAACCCGCGCCACGTCTACGATGCGGCCTTCACGCCCGATGGCCGCATCCTGGCCACCGCGGGCGCGGATCTCCACCTGCGCCTGTGGGACATGACCCAGGACCACTGCCCAGAGATCGTCCACGCCGCCAAGACCGTGACCGAGGCCGGGGAACAGGACATCTTCTGCGTGGCCTTTGGCCCGGATGAAACGATCCTGGCCTGCGGCGGCAACCAGGTACTCCATCTCTGGCGGGGGGAAAAGCCGCCCCGGATCCTGCGCCGCCACACCTCGTGGATCTTCTCCGTGGCCTTCAGCCCGGACGGGTCCACGGTGGCCAGCGGCAGCGGCGACTGCACCGTCTGTCTGTGGGACGCGGTCGATGGCTCCCTGCGGGCCACCTTGCGCGGCCACAAAGAGACGATCTACAAAGTCGTCTTCAGCCAAGACAGCAGATTCGTATTGAGTTGTAGTTTTGATGGCACGATCAAGTTTTGGGATGTACAGAGCGGGGAATGCGTCAACACCCTGGCCGTGGACGGCCCCTATGCGGGGATGAACATCGCGGGGATCAGCGGGGTGAC
>CAZKEX010000194.1:0-8664 GCA_964551895.1 uncultured Caldilineaceae bacterium
GACCAGAAGAACGCGGCCCTGCTCTCCATCGCCGCTGAACTGGAGGCCCAGACCCCAACGGTTTTGGCCCAGAATGCCCTGGACATCGCCGATGGCCGGGCCAAGGGATTGAGCGACGCCTTGCTGGACCGCCTGCTCCTGACCGAAAGCCGCATGGCCGCCCTGGCCGCGGACACCCGCAGCGTGGCCGCCCTCCCCGACCCCGTGGGCGCGGAGTTCGAGAGCCGTCTGATGCCCAACGGGCTACGCCTGAGCAAGCGGCGCATCCCCATCGGCGTGCTGGGGGTGATCTACGAGGCCCGGCCCAATGTGACCATCGATATCGCCACCCTCTCCCTCAAGACCGGCAACGCCACCATCCTGCGGGGGGGCAGCGAAACCCTGCGCAGCAATTTGGCTTTGGTGCGGGTGATCCAGGCCGGGCTGGCCAAGGCAGGGCTGCCCCAGGCCGCGGTCCAATACATCGACAACCCGGACCGGGCCTTGGTCGCCCAGCTTCTGCGCCTGGACCAATATGTGGACATGATCATCCCCCGGGGTGGGGGCGGGCTGCACAAACTGTGCCGAGAACAGGCCAGCATCCCCGTGATCACCGGCGGCGTGGGTATCTGCCACCTCTACGTGGACGAGACCGCGGACCAGGCCAAGGCCCTGCCGGTGATCGAAAACGCCAAGGTCCACCGGCCCAGCGTCTGTAATTCACTGGACACGGTCCTGGTCAACCGGGCTGTGGCCGCCGACTTCTTGCCCAGATTGGCCGCTCGCATGGCCAAGGTCAACGTGGAGATCCGGGCCACCCCGGACGCCCTGCCCCACCTCCAAGGCCACGGCGCCGCCCTCTTCCCCGCCGGGCCGGAGGATTTCGACACCGAATGGATGGCCCTGATCCTGGGCGTCAAGATCGTCGATTCCCTGGACGAGGCCGTGGCCCACATCCAGGACCACAGCATGGACCACAGCGACGGTATCCTCACCACGAGTTTGGAAAATGCCACCCGCTTTGTGAATGCGGTCAACTCGTCCGCGGTCTTTGTCAACGCCAGCACCCGGTTCAACGATGGCGGCCAGTTTGGCCTGGGGGCCGAGGTGGCCGTCAGCACCCAAAAGCTCCACGCCCGTGGCCCCATGGGGCTGGAAGAGCTGACCACCTATAAGTGGATCTGCATCGGGGATGGGCATGTCCGTGGCTAAAAATTCTTCGCGTTCTCAATCCGCCCCCATCGGCGTCTTCGATTCCGGCGTGGGCGGGCTGAGCGTATTGCGCCATCTGCTGCGGCTGATGCCCCACGAGCGTTATCTCTATTTGGGCGATTCGGCCCGCGTGCCATACGGCAGCAAGTCACCGAAAACCGTGCAGCTTTTCGCCCGCCAATGCGCCCAATTCCTGCTGGATCGGGGGGTCAAGCTGATCGTCGTGGCCTGCAACACCGCCTCCGCCGTGGCCTTGGACGCGGTGCAGGCCATCTCCCCCGTGCCCGTGGTGGGGATGATCCAGCCGGCCGCCCAAGCCGCCCTGGCCGCCACCCGCAGGGGGTCCATCGGCATCATCGGCACCCGGGCCACGGTCAACAGCCGGGCCTATCCCCAGGCCATTCTGGGCCAATACAAGGCTGGCCTCAGCGCTCAATCCGTGCCAAATGGGGATGATCTTCAGGTTCATGGCCAGGCCTGCCCCCTCTTTGTGCCCATTGTTGAGGAGGGATGGACGGATCACCCCGCTGCCAAGTTGATCGCCCACGACTATCTCGCCCCGCTAGGCTCTTTGGGCGTAGATACCCTGGTTCTTGGCTGCACCCACTATCCCCTGTTGGCCCCCCTGCTTGCGGACCTGCTGCCCCAAGTCACCCTGATCGACTGCGGCGAACACGCGGCCTGGGATGCTCGGTGCATTCTGGAAAACGGCCACCAACTGGCCTCGCCCAACGGCGCCGGCCCAAGCCCTGCGGCCAAGATCCGCTTCTTCCTCACCGACGTGCCCACCACCTTCGAAGAGGTGGCCCAGCGCTTCCTCGGCTTCCCCATCGCCACCCCCCAGCGGGTGACCATCGACCACCTCTGCTTGGAAATGGCGTGAGAAGAAGCCAAAAAATAGAACACGGATTGGACGGATGCGACGGATTCAAAACGGATCTTTTTTTGATCCGTTCCTGGCTGAAGACCCCGATGAGCGCCGCCGGGGCGACCAGATAGCTGAGGCCGATGGTTCCCTTGCCCAGCATGGCCGACGGGTTTTGCCCCTCCTCTCCCCATTGGCTATAATCAGGCTACGGCCTTTCCAATTCACCCCACATCCACCCTTCCACCCCAGCAACCCCAAGGAGCGTCAAAGATGACCTACACCTTCAGCGATCAACTGACCACCATCGAGCGTTTTATCCTGGATCAACAGCGCCATTTCCCCGACGCCAGCGGTGATCTGACCGGCATTTTGTATGACCTGGCCCTCTCCGGCAAGATCATCGCCAGCCGCACCACTCGGGCTGGGCTGGCCGAGATTTTGGGCAGTACGGGCGAGGAGAATGTCCAGGGCGAACGGGTGCAGAAGTTGGATGTCCTCGCCGATCAGACCATTTTCCGGCTCAACGACCACACGGGCCGTGTGGCCATCATGGCGTCGGAAGAACACGGGGATCCCTTGGCCATCCCAGATCGCTATCCTGCCGGCCGCTATGTGCTGCTCTTCGATCCGTTGGACGGCTCCTCGAACATCGACTACAACGTCAGCATCGGCACGATCTTCGCCATCTACCACCGACTCAGCCCGGAAGGGGAGCGGGGTACCCTGAGGGACTGTTTACAGCCGGGCCGCAAGATGGTGGCCGCTGGCTACATCATCTATGGCTCCAGCACCATGATGGTCTATTCCTCCGGCCAGGGGGTCCACGGCTTCACCTTGGACCCCAGCGTGGGCGAATTCTTGCTCAGCCATCCCAACATCACCATCCCGGCCCAGCCCAAATATTACAGCGTCAACCAAGGCTATCAGACTGGGTGGTCCGTCGGGGTGCAGAAGTACACGGAGTGGCTGCAAGGCATGGACAGCAGCCAAAAAGCCCTTTCCATGCGCTATATCGGCTCCTTGGTGGCGGACTTCCACCGCAACCTGATGACCGGCGGCATCTTCTACTATCCCGCCGAGGTCGCCGCGGACGGCAAGAACCGGGGCAAGCTGCGCCTCTGCTACGAGGCCGCGCCTCTGGCCTTCATCGTCGAGCAGGCCGGCGGCTACGCCTCCGACGGCACCCGCTCCATTTTGGACATCCAGCCCGACTCCCTGCACCAGCGGGTTCCCCTCTACATCGGCAACCGTGATCTGGTGGAGAAGGCGGAGGAGATGATTTTGCGGTACGATGGGTAGGGCGAGGGGCGAATTGCGAGGGGCGAATTGCGAGGAGGATTGTGAGGAGGATTGTGATGCCGAAAAGTGAGGTTGGACCGGCGGTGTGGGGGAAAGTGGACGAGGAATTGGTCGGCGAACCGGTGGCTGTGGGGGCGTGGACGGTGACGCCTGTGGCCCGGCTGTCGGGGAAGCAGGGCAGCGGCGGGGATGGGGTCAACGGGGGCGGGGGCGCAAGCGTGCGTCTGGACCCGGTGGCCGTGGCCGTCGTCAACCCGGCGGACGGCTCGACCCAGCGTGTGGAGATCGACGACCCCACGTCCGCCGCCCTGCGGGGCATGGCCGGTGCGGGGTTGCTCGTGGCGGGGATCAGCCTGGCCGTGCAGATCTGGGCGCGGACGAGACAAAAAAACGAATAGAACACAGATCGAACGGATCGAACGGATTAAGACGGATTTTCTTTTTGAAGGAGAAAATCCGTTTTAATCCGTTCGATCCGTCTCATCCGTGTTCTATTTTTTGCTATGGTTTTCAGGATTCTTTCAACAAGGAGCGCACCATGAGCGAACAGAAACCTCTTGATCTTACCCCCATCCAGCAGATGTTGGACCGGCTGACGGTGCATTCGGTCTTCGGCCCGGTGACCAAGGAGGGGGAGGTGGCGGTGATGCCCGTGGCCAAGATGTCCGCCACGTTTGGCTATGGCCAGGGCTACGGCGAAGGGACGGCGCCAGCCGATGTGGGCGCAACCAGCAGCGGCGGCGGTGGAGGCGGGGGAGCCAAAGGGCAGACCACCCCAATTGGCTATCTGCGCTTTGACGCCGACGGCGTGCGTTTCAAGGCCATCGAAGACAACACCCGCATCGCCCTGGCCGGGATCTTCCTCTCCGGGTGGATTGTCTTTTGGATCGTCAGCACCATTCGGATCTTTGTGAAGAAGCGTTAGTTGGTTGGCTGGTTGGTTGGCTGGCTGGTTGAAAGGGAGCGGCGTAGAATTCTACGCCGCTCCCTTTCAACCAGCCAGCCAACCAACCAGCCAACCAACTAACGCTTCTTCACAAAGATCCGAATGGTGCTGACGATCCAAAAGACAATCCACCCGGAGAGGAAGATCCCGGCCAGGGCGATGCGGGTGTTGTCTTCGATGGCCTTGAAACGCACGCCGTCGGCGTCAAAGCGCAGATAGCCAATTGGGGTGGTCTGCCCTTTGGCTCCCCCGCCTCCACCGCCGCCGCTGCTGGTTGCGCCCACATCGGCTGGCGCCGTCCCTTCGCCGTAGCCCTGGCCATAGCCAAACGTGGCGGACATCTTGGCCACGGGCATCACCGCCACCTCCCCCTCCTTGGTCACCGGGCCGAAGACCGAATGCACCGTCAGCCGGTCCAACATCTGCTGGATGGGGGTAAGATCAAGAGGTTTCTGTTCGCTCATGGTGCGCTCCTTGTTGAAAGAATCCTGAAAACCATAGCAAAAAATAGAACACGGATGAGACGGATCGAACGGATTAAAACGGATTTTCTCCTTCAAAAAGAAAATCCGTCTTAATCCGTTCGATCCGTTCGATCTGTGTTCTATTCGTTTTTTTGTCTCGTCCGCGCCCAGATCTGCACGGCCAGGCTGATCCCCGCCACGAGCAACCCCGCACCGGCCATGCCCCGCAGGGCGGCGGACGTGGGGTCGTCGATCTCCACACGCTGGGTCGAGCCGTCCGCCGGGTTGACGACGGCCACGGCCACCGGGTCCAGACGCACGCTTGCGCCCCCGCCCCCGTTGACCCCATCCCCGCCGCTGCCCTGCTTCCCCGACAGCCGGGCCACAGGCGTCACCGTCCACGCCCCCACAGCCACCGGTTCGCCGACCAATTCCTCGTCCACTTTCCCCCACACCGCCGGTCCAACCTCACTTTTCGGCATCACAATCCTCCTCACAATCCTCCTCGCAATTCGCCCCTCGCAATTCGCCCCTCGCCCTACCCATCGTACCGCAAAATCATCTCCTCCGCCTTCTCCACCAGATCACGGTTGCCGATGTAGAGGGGAACCCGCTGGTGCAGGGAGTCGGGCTGGATGTCCAAAATGGAGCGGGTGCCGTCGGAGGCGTAGCCGCCGGCCTGCTCGACGATGAAGGCCAGAGGCGCGGCCTCGTAGCAGAGGCGCAGCTTGCCCCGGTTCTTGCCGTCCGCGGCGACCTCGGCGGGATAGTAGAAGATGCCGCCGGTCATCAGGTTGCGGTGGAAGTCCGCCACCAAGGAGCCGATATAGCGCATGGAAAGGGCTTTTTGGCTGCTGTCCATGCCTTGCAGCCACTCCGTGTACTTCTGCACCCCGACGGACCACCCAGTCTGATAGCCTTGGTTGACGCTGTAATATTTGGGCTGGGCCGGGATGGTGATGTTGGGATGGCTGAGCAAGAATTCGCCCACGCTGGGGTCCAAGGTGAAGCCGTGGACCCCCTGGCCGGAGGAATAGACCATCATGGTGCTGGAGCCATAGATGATGTAGCCAGCGGCCACCATCTTGCGGCCCGGCTGTAAACAGTCCCTCAGGGTACCCCGCTCCCCTTCCGGGCTGAGTCGGTGGTAGATGGCGAAGATCGTGCCGATGCTGACGTTGTAGTCGATGTTCGAGGAGCCGTCCAACGGATCGAAGAGCAGCACATAGCGGCCGGCAGGATAGCGATCTGGGATGGCCAAGGGATCCCCGTGTTCTTCCGACGCCATGATGGCCACACGGCCCGTGTGGTCGTTGAGCCGGAAAATGGTCTGATCGGCGAGGACATCCAACTTCTGCACCCGTTCGCCCTGGACATTCTCCTCGCCCGTACTGCCCAAAATCTCGGCCAGCCCAGCCCGAGTGGTGCGGCTGGCGATGATCTTGCCGGAGAGGGCCAGGTCATACAAAATGCCGGTCAGATCACCGCTGGCGTCGGGGAAATGGCGCTGTTGATCCAGGATAAAACGCTCGATGGTGGTCAGTTGATCGCTGAAGGTGTAGGTCATCTTTGACGCTCCTTGGGGTTGCTGGGGTGGAAGGGTGGATGTGGGGTGAATTGGAAAGGCCGTAGCCTGATTATAGCCAATGGGGAGAGGAGGGGCAAAACCCGTCGGCCATGCTGGGCAAGGGAACCATCGGCCTCAGCTATCTGGTCGCCCCGGCGGCGCTCATCGGGGTCTTCAGCCAGGAACGGATCAAAAAAAGATCCGTTTTGAATCCGTCGCATCCGTCCAATCCGTGTTCTATTTTTTGGCTTCTTCTCACGCCATTTCCAAGCAGAGGTGGTCGATGGTCACCCGCTGGGGGGTGGCGATGGGGAAGCCGAGGAAGCGCTGGGCCACCTCTTCGAAGGTGGTGGGCACGTCGGTGAGGAAGAAGCGGATCTTGGCCGCAGGGCTTGGGCCGGCGCCGTTGGGCGAGGCCAGTTGGTGGCCGTTTTCCAGAATGCACCGAGCATCCCAGGCCGCGTGTTCGCCGCAGTCGATCAGGGTGACTTGGGGCAGCAGGTCCGCAAGCAGGGGGGCCAACAGGGGATAGTGGGTGCAGCCAAGAACCAGGGTATCTACGCCCAAAGAGCCTAGCGGGGCGAGATAGTCGTGGGCGATCAACTTGGCAGCGGGGTGATCCGTCCATCCCTCCTCAACAATGGGCACAAAGAGGGGGCAGGCCTGGCCATGAACCTGAAGATCATCCCCATTTGGCACGGATTGAGCGCTGAGGCCAGCCTTGTATTGGCCCAGAATGGCCTGGGGATAGGCCCGGCTGTTGACCGTGGCCCGGGTGCCGATGATGCCGATGGACCCCCTGCGGGTGGCGGCCAGGGCGGCTTGGGCGGCCGGCTGGATCATCCCCACCACGGGCACGGGGGAGATGGCCTGCACCGCGTCCAAGGCCACGGCGGAGGCGGTGTTGCAGGCCACGACGATCAGCTTGACCCCCCGATCCAGCAGGAATTGGGCGCATTGGCGGGCGAAAAGCTGCACGGTTTTCGGTGACTTGCTGCCGTATGGCACGCGGGCCGAATCGCCCAAATAGAGATAACGCTCGTGGGGCATCAGCCGCAGCAGATGGCGCAATACGCTCAGCCCGCCCACGCCGGAATCGAAGACGCCGATGGGGGCGGATTGAGAACGCGAAGAATTTTTAGCCACGGACATGCCCATCCCCGATGCAGATCCACTTATAGGTGGTCAGCTCTTCCAGCCCCATGGGGCCACGGGCGTGGAGCTTTTGGGTGCTGACGGCCACCTCGGCCCCCAGGCCAAACTGGCCGCCATCGTTGAACCGGGTGCTGGCGTTGACAAAGACCGCGGACGAGTTGACCGCATTCACAAAGCGGGTGGCATTTTCCAAACTCGTGGTGAGGATACCGTCGCTGTGGTCCATGCTGTGGTCCTGGATGTGGGCCACGGCCTCGTCCAGGGAATCGACGATCTTGACGCCCAGGATCAGGGCCATCCATTCGGTGTCGAAATCCTCCGGCCCGGCGGGGAAGAGGGCGGCGCCGTGGCCTTGGAGGTGGGGCAGGGCGTCCGGGGTGGCCCGGATCTCCACGTTGACCTTGGCCATGCGAGCGGCCAATCTGGGCAAGAAGTCGGCGGCCACAGCCCGGTTGACCAGGACCGTGTCCAGTGAATTACAGACGCTGGGCCGGTGGACCTTGGCGTTTTCGATCACCGGCAGGGCCTTGGCCTGGTCCGCGGTCTCGTCCACGTAGAGGTGGCAGATACCCACGCCGCCGGTGATCACGGGGATGCTGGCCTGTTCTCGGCACAGTTTGTGCAGCCCGCCCCCACCCCGGGGGATGATCATGTCCACATATTGGTCCAGGCGCAGAAGCTGGGCGACCAAGGCCCGGTCCGGGTTGTCGATGTATTGGACCGCGGCCTGGGGCAGCCCTGCCTTGGCCAGCCCGGCCTGGATCACCCGCACCAAAGCCAAATTGCTGCGCAGGGTTTCGCTGCCCCCCCGCAGGATGGTGGCGTTGCCGGTCTTGAGGGAGAGGGTGGCGATATCGATGGTCACATTGGGCCGGGCCTCGTAGATCACCCCCAGCACGCCGATGGGGATGCGCCGCTTGCTCAGGCGTAGCCCGTTGGGCATCAGACGGCTCTCGAACTCCGCGCCCACGGGGTCGGGGAGGGCGGCCACGCTGCGGGTGTCCGCGGCCAGGGCGGCCATGCGGCTTTCGGTCAGGAGCAGGCGGTCCAGCAAGGCGTCGCTCAATCCCTTGGCCCGGCCATCGGCGATGTCCAGGGCATTCTGGGCCAAAACCGTTGGGGTCTGGGCCTCCAGTTCAGCGGCGATGGAGAGCAGGGCCGCGTTCTTCTGGTC
>CAZKEX010000195.1:0-8646 GCA_964551895.1 uncultured Caldilineaceae bacterium
GGCCCCCGGCGCGCCTGTGCCCATCCAACAACTTCAGACCGGAGAGCCCATCATGGATGGGTATCTCCAATTTGTCAGCCTGTTGAGCGGCTCCACCCAGGTCAGCCCATTGGCTTTTATCTATCAACTCCTTGGCGGCATTATGAGTATGTTGTTGACCTTGGGATTGATCGTCTATGTGCTGGATGTGCTGGGCGGCGCCAGCCCCGCAGTAGGTGCCAGCATCCGCACAGGGCGTTCCTTCTTCTGGCGTTATTTTGGTCTTAGCTTTCTGATAGGCCTGGCCATGGTTGGCTTGGCCCTGCTAATGGTGATTTCGGCGTTCGTGCCATTGCTGCTCTGCATCACCGTGCCGGTCGCTCTGGGCGGAATTTTCTACCTTGCCGCCCGGTGGTATGTGGCCCATATTGCCCTGGTCAACCAGGAGACCGGTGTGACTGAAGCCCTTTCGGTCAGTTGGCGGCTTACCTATGGCTTTGTGTGGCGCACGATTGGCTATTCCCTTCTGCTCCTCATCCTGGGTCAGATCATCGGCAATATCCCCACCATTCTTGTGCTGACCGCCCAGGCCATCCTGCCCGACTTTTCCGGCAGCGGGCTGGCCGCGGGGCTGACGACTGCCTCCAGCTATCTGATCGCGATCATCTGGACCCCCATCAGCATCACCGCCGTCACCCTCTACTATCTGGATCTGCGGGTGCGCAAGGACGACTATGACCTGGCCCTGCGTCTGGTGGATCTGGAAGCCTCGGCCTACGAAGCCGAAAAAGCCGCCGTGGCCGCGCTCACCAGGGATCAACCGGCCCAAGATGATGCATAGGTCAGCCCGTTTCGCCCTCGGCATGATGGCGCTTGTCCTGCTGCTTCTGCTGGCCCCCCGGCCCGTGGCGGCCCAAGGCGGCTCCATCTCCCTGGACCAATTCCAAGATCGGGTGCAGAGCGCCCTGGATCTGCTGGCCCAGGCCCAGGGGGACGACTCCGCCCGCCTCCACGCCGCCCAGGATCTCTTCGCCGAGATCGACGGGGTGCGTCTGCCCTCCGGCTCCACGGTGGAATTGGGCAACCTTGTGGCGGATACCACCAGTGTGGCCCAAGCCCAGGCCCGGCTCACCACGGTGATGGTCCAGTTGAAGGGCGCGGCCAACGACCGCACGGCCCAGCGGCTGGACCAGCTTGATCAGGTGTGGAACGAACAGCGTTCCCTGTGGGAGCGTTTTCTGCGCTGGGTGCGCAGCCTCTTTCCCGCAGCCCAAGGTCAACCCGCCAACGACCTTGCGCCGTCGGCCCCCATCCCCGTCCCATTGGGCATGCTGCTGGGTGGGCTGGGGGTCATGGTCATTGTGGGCGGCATGGTCTATTGGGTGATGGGGTTGAGCGGGGCCTTTGCCGACGAGGCCGGGCTGGCCGCCAAGAACGGCAAGGGCGCAGATCCCCTCAACGCCACGGATGCCCGGCAGGCCGCCGCGGCCCAGGCCGGGGCGGGCAACTATCGCCAAGCCGTGCGTCTGCTCTACCTCTCCGCCCTGCTCAAGCTGGAAGAGGCCGGGCTGGTGCGCCATGACCGTAGCCAGACCAACCGGGAAGTCCTCAGCCGCATGGACCCGGCCAGCCCGGTCGCCCCCCACCTGCGCCCGGTGATCGGCACCTTTGACGCCATCTGGTACGGCGTGCGGGAGCCGGACGCCGCCACCTTCGAGGCCTACGCCCACGAGATCGAAAGCCTGGATCAACTGGTGCAAGATCCCAACCCAAGGCGGCAACCATGAGCCGCCTGGGACGCAACCGCTCGCTGATCGTGGCCCTGCTGCTCATGGGGCTGATCTTGATCGTGGCCGTTTTCACCGGCCAGAACACGGCGGCCCCGCAACCCTTCACCCTCACGTCGGACAAGGATGATGGGCTGCTGATCCTGGTGCGCTGGTTCGAGCGCATGGGATACCAGGTCAGCACAACCGGCACGACGGACTTTGGGCTGGCCCCGGATGCGGATCTGCTCATGGTCCACATGCCCCGGCAACCTTTCAGCGTTGAAGAAATCTCAGCATTGGACGATCTGTTGGCCCAAGGCGGCACCCTGGTTTTGGTGGGGCTAGACGCCAACGCCGATCCCAAGTTGGCCGCTCACTTCGCCATCGGCGCGCCCCAGGAGACCCACTACAGCCGCCGCACAAGTCAACTCTGGCCTTTGCTGCCCGACGGCTCCGGCATCTTTTGGATCGACCACCTCTCCCAGCCCCTGGCCCTTGGCATGACCCGAGGCATGGCGCCGGTCTTGCTCAACGACGACATCCAGCCCGTGGCCGCGGTGAAGGCAGTGGGGCCGGGCACCTTGTGGCTCTTGGACGACGGGCTGACCCTGACCAACACCCAGCTTGACCGGGACGAACACCCCGCCCGCTATCTGGTCCCCGCCCTCCTGCGCGGCGTGCCGGACGGGGGACGGATTGTCTTCGACACGTACCATCGCCAACTGCCGGGGGCCGCCCAAACAGCCGAAACGCCCCAGATCCGCACTATCCAGGATTGGCTCTACACCAACCCCGTGGGCTGGGGCGTGCTCTTTGCCCTGGGCATGATCGGGATCTTCGTGCTGCTCCAAGGCCGTCGGCTGGGTCCGCCGGTCCCCGTGTTGATGGAGAGCCGACGCCGAGAGGCCGCCGAATATGTGCGGGCCATGGCCGGGCTAAAACGTCGCGGACGCTACCGCGCCTCCGTGGCCTGGCGCACCGGCCACCAGCTCAAACTGCACCTAGGCCGCCCCCTCCACATCCCCCCGGATCTGGACCCGGTCCCCTTCATGGCCAAACTACGCCAGGCCGACCACCGTCTGGCCCCGGACCAACTGACCGAAGTCGAGCAGATTCTCACTGCCCTGGCTGCGGACCCCGACGAAGCCCACCTCGTCGCCCTGGCCGCCCAGGCCCAAACACTCATGGGCGCGCCCAATCACCCAATCGCCTAATCTCCCACTCTCCCAATCTCTCACGCTCAAGAAAGAAACCTCATGTCCCTAAACCAACTGATCGTCCAAATGCGTAACGAAGCGGCCAAGGTGATCGTGGGCCAGCAAGAGGTGATGGATCTGCTCTTTGTGGCCCTCTTCAGCGGCGGCCATGTGCTGTTGGAGGGGGTGCCGGGCACGGCCAAAACCCTGATGGCCAAGACCCTCTCCCGCCTGGTGGATGCCGAGTTTCGGCGCATCCAGTTCACCCCGGATCTGATGCCCAGCGATGTAGTGGGCACCCAGGTTTTCGACATCAACCAGGGCCGCTTCTTCCTCAAAAAGGGGCCGCTCTTCACCCAGATCAGCCTGGCGGACGAGATCAACCGCGCCCCGGCCAAGACCCAATCTGCCCTGCTGGAGGCCATGGAGGAGCGGCAAGTCACCATCGAGGGGGAGCGCTACCCCCTGGCCGAGCCCTTCCTGGTCCTGGCCACCCAAAACCCGGTGGAATACGAGGGCACCTATCCCCTGCCCGAGGCCCAGCTTGACCGCTTTATGTTCAAGGCCCTGGTCACCTATCCGCCGGAGGAGGCCGAGTTGGCCGTCCTGCGCCGTTACCACGCTGG
The DNA here is from genome assembly GCA_964551895.1 of uncultured Caldilineaceae bacterium. Taxonomy (GTDB): domain Bacteria; phylum Chloroflexota; class Anaerolineae; order Caldilineales; family Caldilineaceae; genus JAGNDO01. The sequence continues at coordinate 3,571 of CAZKEX010000195.1, forward strand.
CTTTGACGCCCACGATCTGGACGCCACGGGCATCCGGCCCGTGATCAGCCCGGCGGATCTGCCCCAGGTGCGGGCGGAGATCCAGGCCGTGACTGTGGAGGAAGGCATCTTCCACTACATCACCCAGATCGCCTGGGCCACCCGGCGCAGCCGGGATCTGGCGCTGGGGGGCAGCCCTCGGGCCAGCATCGATCTGCTCAAGGCGGCCAAAACCTTGGCCCGGCTGGATGATCGGGACTATGTCACCCCGGACGACATCAAGTTTCTGGCCCCGCCCATCTATCGCCACCGCATCATCCTGCGCCCAGAGGCCGAGATCGAAGGGTTGGACGCGGACGGCATCATGCGCCGGGTGCTGGCCGGGGTGGATGTGCCCCGATGATCGGCTTTGCCCAACTCACCCCTCGGGCGTTGATCTTGCTGCTGGTCACCAGTCTTTGGCTGGCCGGGATAGCCCTCACCCCCCTCTTTGGCTGGGTGGCCGCCCTGTGGCTGGCCGGGGTGCTGGGGCTGTTCGCCGCGGATCTGCGCCTCTCTCCCCGCGCCGACCATTGGCAGGTCAGCCGCAGCCACGATGACCGCCTCTCTTTGGCGGCGTGGAATCGGGTGGAGGTGCAGATCTATCTGCGCCGGGGCCACCGCCCGGTCCATGTGTGGATGCGGGACGATCTGCCCCCCACCTTTGGCCAGGAGCCGGCCACGCCCCTCCTTTCCGGCCAGGCCGACCCCGGCGAACTCCTGACCCTGACCTATCACATCAACCCACCCCGGCGGGGCGACTATGCCTTTGGGGACACCTATGTGCGCTGGCGATCGGCGCTGGGTCTCTATTTGGGCCAGGCCCGCTTCGAGACCGCGGCCCCGGTCAAGGTCTATCCCAATTTGGTGGATGTGCGCAAGTACGATCTGCTTCTGCGCCGCAACCGGCTGTGGGAACTGGGGCTGCGCAATGCCCGCATCTTTGGCAGCGGCACGGAGTTCGAAAGCCTGCGGGACTATCTGCCCGATGACGAGTACCGGCGCATCAACTGGGCGGCTACGGCCCGGCGCGGACGGCCCATCAGCGTGGAATACGAGACCGAGCGCAGCCAGAATATCATGGCGCTGTTGGATGTGGGACGGATGATGCGCAGCCCGGTGGGGGCGGTGGCGAAGCTGGACTATGCCATCAACGCGGTGCTGTTGCTGGCCTATGTGGCCACGCAAAAGGGGGATCGCCTAGGGTTGTTGACCTTTGCGGATCAGGTGCAGAATTGGCTGGCGCCCCGGGGCGGCAAGGGGCAATTTCTGCGCATGTTGGAGCTATTATACGCCGTGGAAGGAGAAGCGGTGGAGCCGGATTACAACGGGGCCTTCGCCTATCTGGCCGCCAACCACGCTCGGCGCAGCCTGGTCATCCTCTTCACCGACCTGACCGGCAGCGTCAGCGCCGAGGCATTGGTGGTGCAGATGCGCCGCATCCGCCGCCAACATCTGCCCCTGCTGGTGACCATCAGCGACCCCACGGTGGAGCGGCTGGCTCGGCAACCCATCACCGACAGCGCCACCCTCTACGAGCGCACCGAGGCCGAGCGGCTGCTGGAGGAGCGCCGCCTCACCCTGGACCGCCTGCGCAGCCAAGGCGTCCTCACCCTGGACGTGGCCGCGGACGAGTTGAGTGTCTCGGTGATCAACCGCTATTTGGCGCTGAAGGCGAAGACGATGATTTGAAGGAAGCGGGGGTTGGGAATTGGGGATTGGGGATTGGGGTCAAGGCCAACGTAGGTTGAGTAGCCCGGCTTGACCCAACTACTCACACAACCCAAGGACTGAGGGCGTATCGCTTGTACTGAGTGCGAAGCGTATCGAAGTGAAACCGGAAGGAGTTAACCCGCTCTGGTTTCGATACGCCGCCGAGTGCTTGAATGGTCGACAAAATCTCGGCGGAGGCTACTCAACCGACGCTGGATGCGCCCCTTCACGCGCCATGCGTAGCCAATAGCCGTGCAGCAAAACGCCGGTGACGAGACCGACACCGAGTTTGATTCCCCAATGCAGACCGCTGGGGCTGAGGAAGCCTTCGATCAGCCCGGCCAGGATCAGGAGGGGGATGCAGCCGAGGATCAGGGCCACGGTCTCCCGGCCCCGACGCACCAGGGCATCCCGCCGGGCCAGCAGACCGGGACGCACCAGGCCATCCCCCACATAGAGACCGCAGCCCCCGGCCAGAAAGATCACGCTCAGTTCGATAAAGCCGTGGGCTGTGATAAACTCGGCCAACCCGCCGCTCATGCCGTGGGCTTGGAGCAACCCAAAGATGGCGCCGATATTGAGGCCGTTGAAGATCAGCACATAGAGGGTGAGCAAGCCGCCGGTCATGGAGCCGGCATAGGCCAGAAAGCTAACCCGGATATTGTTGGTCATGATGGCCGTGGAGGCCGTGGCCCGCACGGTGGGCGCAATCTCGGTCCACATCTCCCCCGCCTCCACGGTGTGGACCAGGTCGGAAATGCCCGGCCCCAGGAGGACGTAGATGGCGTCCGGCTGCTGCCAGACCACGCCAAAGCCCACCAGGGCAGGCAGCAAAAAGAGCAAAAACGCCACGGTGGTGTAGGACAAAATATGTCGATAGAGTCTGGGAAAGGATTCGGTGAAGAAGCGCACCAATCCGCGCCGGGTCAGGGGCTCCCCTTGGTAGATCAGGGCATGGGTCTGGCCCACCAGCCGGTTGAGGTAGCCCCCCACCCGATGGCCGCCAAAGTCCCGCTGGGCCAGGGCCAAATCCGAGGTGGCCTGGCGATAGAGCCGCCCCAGCTCTTCCAACTCATGCTCCGGCAAGGTGTAGGCCTTGTCCTGGGAGCGAGAGATCAACAGTTCCAACCGCTGCCAATGGGTCTGGCGCTGCTGCACAAATTGATCCACATTCATGTCATTCTCCTATTCGAGGGACAATTCGAAGGACTTCACCATGACCGAGAACTACGATTTTTTTGAGGTTGACCACACCATCGACACGCCGGAAAACGTGGCCTTTGACTATGCCCTGGCCGGGATCGGCAACCGCTTTGTGGCCGCGGTGATCGATACGTTGATCATCTTTGTCGTCGAGGTCGGAGGCTTTTTGGCCATGTGGCTGTTGAGCTTCGGCCTCTCCCCCCTGGAAGACGAGATCGGGTGGCTGCCAGGATTGATCCTGGCGATGATGATCTTGCTCCAGTTTTCAATCCTGTACGGCTATTATGTGATCGCCGAAATGCACACCAACGGCCAATCCCCCGGCAAACGCTACACCAAGATTCGGGTGGTGCGGGTGGATGGCAACCCCGTGGGCTGGTACGAGGTGCTGATCCGCAACCTGGTGCGCCTGGTGGATTTTCTGCCTGGCTTCTATGGGCTGGGCCTGCTGACCATGTTTTTCAACGATCAATCCCGTCGCCTTGGGGATTTTGCCGCTGGCACCATTGTGATCAAAGATCAGGGCAACAGCTCGTTGCAGGCCATGCGCATGACCCTGGCCACCCCCAACCGCACGATCGACGAGGAATCCCGCTCGGCGCTGCTGGCCAAGTTCCCCGCGGCCAACCGCCTAGGCGACGAGGACGTTCTGCTGATCCGGGATGTGCTGGACCGAGACCAAGGCGGACTTGTATCCGATGAAATTCTGAACCGCCTGATCGCCGGGGTGGTGCGCAAAATGCGCATCGCCGATCCGAGATCCGGGACCAACATGATGCGGATGGGCAAAATCAACTGGCTGCGCCAGGTGGCCGAGGCGTATCGGTATCATCAGTCGTGATTTGGGGAAATCGGCATCGGATAAATCCGACGCCTGACAGGGGAAGCACGTTGAAAACGTGCTGGGTTGAGCCGATATTTTGTGTCCCCCCCAACCCGTTTTAACGGGTTTCCCCTGCCAGACGCCGAATTGATTCGGTGGCCGGTTCCATTGACCATTCAACCAAGGAGAGCTTCATGTCCAAATCATTCCACGTCCACATCTCTGGCGATCTGTCGGAACACGCCCAGGCCGTGTTGACCGGGGCGCTTGACCCGTCCATTGTCCTGGATCTGGACGATCCGGGGGCGGAGGCGGGACGGTATCGCATTCTGGTCAGTGGTCGGCCCAGCCGAGAACAGCTTGAGGCCAACCCGGATCTGCAGGCCGTGATTGTGCCTTGGGCCGGTGTGCCCCCGGAAACCCGCACCTTGGTGCAGGAATTCCCCCACCTCACCGTCCACAACCTGCACCACAACGCGGACGCCACCGCGGAGATGGCCTTCGCCCTGCTCTTGGCCGCGGCCAAGTTCATTGTCCACGATGACCGAGCCATGCGCCGCCACGATTGGACGCCCCGCTACGAACCCAGCCGCAGTCTGGGCCTGGCCGGAAAGACGGCCCTGGTCCTGGGCTATGGGGCCATTGGTCAGCGGGTGGCCCGCATGTGCCGGGGCATGGATATGCAGGTGTTGGCGACAAAGCGTTCAGCCACCCAGGTAGAGTCGCCCGCCGAGGGCATCCACGTTCATCCGCCCCAGGATTTGCCCGCCCTGCTGCCCCAGGCCGACGCGGTGGTGGTCTGTCTGCCCCAAACCCCAGAAACCACCGGGCTGCTGGACGAATCCGCCCTGGCCCTGTTGCCCCCAGGGGCCGTGCTGGCCAACATCGGCCGGGGCCCCATTGTGGATCAGGCCGCGCTCTACGCCGCCCTGACTTCGGGCCATCTGCGGGCCGCGGGGGTGGATGTCTGGTACACCTATCCCAAAACTGAGGAGAGCTGGGCCAACACGCCGCCGGCCGACTTCCCCTTCCACGAGTTGGACAACGTGGTCATGACCCCCCACCGGGGCGGCGCGCTGGAGGAGACCGAGACCGAAACCCTGCGTATGCAGGCCCTGGCCGTCCTCCTCAACGCCGCCGCCCAGGGTTTGCCCATGCCCAATCGGGTCAATCTGGATCTGGGGTATTGAGACAAGGAGACAAGGAGACAGGGAGAAGAGGAGAAGAGGAGACAAGGAGACAGGGAGAGTCACACACCTCTCCTTGTCTCCCTGTCTCCTTGTCTCCCTGTCTACCCCGCTCGCTCCGCCTCGATCTCG
>CAZKEX010000196.1:0-4180 GCA_964551895.1 uncultured Caldilineaceae bacterium
CCGAAAGCCGATCCATCAACTCGGTCGCTGTCTCGGCGCTGACCAGCAGATGGCGGAAGCCGGGGCGGATAAAGCCCTCGTCGATGCCATGATCGATCATGGCGAGAAGGGGGTTGTAGAAACCGGCCACGTTGAGCAGGCCGATGGGTTTGGCGTGATAGCCGATCTGGGCCCAGGTGACGACTTCGAAGAGCTCCTCCAGGGTGCCATAGCCGCCGGGCATGGCCACAAAGGCGTCGGCCAGGTCGGCCATGCGGGCCTTGCGGGTGTGCATGGTGTCCACGATCTCCAACGTGCCCACGGGATGGCCGCTCAACTCTCGCGGGGCCAAAGCCTGGGGCAGGATGCCGGTCACCCGTCCGCCGCCGGCATGGACCGAGCGGGCCAGCACGCCCATCAACCCCACGCTGCCGCCGCCATAGACCAACCCCAGCCCGCGCCGATTCAGTTCCGCGCCCATGTCGTGGGCGGCCGCCTCATATTCAGGTCGTGTGCCCTTGGCGGACCCACAGTAGACACAGATGTTGGTGAAGTGGTTCATAATTGAAAATTGAAAGTTGAGAATTGAAAATTTTGAGTTCACTACAAAAAGCCAATTCTCACCGCAAAGACGGGAAGGACGCAAAGATTTTAAAGAAAATTGAGAAGGGAACTCTTGCTTTTCTTTGCGCTCTTGGCGTCTTTGCGGTGAATTTCTAGTTTTCGCAGTAGAGTCAAATTTTTATTTCGGCGATTACGAGATTGAATGAATAGGCGATCAGGTGTCCACGCCGATCCTTTTGCCTTTTGCACTTTGCCTCTTGCCTTCCAAAACAAAAGCCCTCCCGGATGACCCAGGAGGGTGAGATGACAGACTTTGCAGATGGCCGAAAATGGCGGGATCCACGATGAAACGTGGAACCGCTGCTGTCCAGGCCGGGCTGCAAGAGGATGGGGCTAGGGGATGGGGCGGGGATCTTCCGGCAGAATTTTTGTCTGACCAGAGAATCCGGCGCACCGAACCTATGCCATCACACATCTCACAGCAACCGAAAACCGGGACTCCAGCGGGTTGCCAAGGGAGCGAACTCCCCTCTTTGGGACATCATTTGTGGCCTGACGAATCAGGCGCAAAAGACAAAATATCATAGCCATCTGAATTTGTCAAAAATAGTTGATAAAAATTCCTGTGCAGATTGTCTATTCTTAGCAAAAAGAAAAAAATAGGCCACGGATTGAACGGATTGGACGGATTAAAAACGGATTTTTCTCTAAAATCAGTGGAAATCCGTTTTATCCGTCTAATCCGTGGTCTATTTTTTCGACCAAGTGATTGTAGATCCTGTAACCAAATCGGGGAAAATGGCGTATAATAGAAGTATTGTTTGATCGACACCATTCTCAGCACACTTCTTTCAAAGGAGAAGCACAATGGCAATCAGTCATGTTATATCCGGCACCACCCTGCCGGTGGTCACCATCACCCTCAAGCCCGGCGACAAGATCTACTCCTCCTCCGGGGGTATGAGCTGGATGACCCAGGAGGTGGAGATGGACACCAACACCGGCGGCGGATTGGGCAAGATGTTCAAGCGGGCGGTCTCCGGCGAGTCTGTCTTTGTGGTGGACTACTATGTCAAGGGTGGCGAGGGCGAGGTGGCCTTTGCCGCCGAATTCCCTGGCAAGATCGTGCCCATGGATCTGGACGACGGTCAATCCATCATCGTGCAGAAGGACGCCTTCATGTGCGCCCAGAAGTCTGTGGACCTGGACATGCACTTCCGCAAGAAGTTGGGGGCCGGCCTCTTTGGCGGCGAAGGCTTCATCCTGCAGCGGCTGACCGGGCCGGGCATGGCCTTTGTCAACTTCGACGGCGAAATCCTCATGAAGGAGCTGGCCGCCGGCGAAACCCTGCGGGTGGACACGGGCCATGTGGCCATGTTCGATCCCACGGTGGACTTCGACATCGAGATGATCAAGGGCTTCAAGAACATCTTCCTGGGCGGCGAGGGCCTCTTCCTGGCCACCCTCAAGGGGCCGGGCAAAGTCTGGCTGCAGACCATGCCCATGAGCAAGCTGGCCCGCAAGATCGCCCAATATATGCCCCAGGTGGGTGGGCAGGGGTCCAGCGGCGGGACGAATATCAATCTGGGACAGTTGTTGGGCGGGCAGTAGGTCGGGGGTCGGGGATTGGGGATTGGGGATTAGGTAGAGACGGAGAGGGGGCGGTCATCGGATTTGATGGCCGCTCCCTCTCTTTAATGATCGAAATTGAGGGCGACCCCTATCTCACCGCCTCACTTCGCCGCCACCTCAACGGTCACGATCTGGCTGGGGGAACCAGGCAGCGTGAAACTGCGGCTGGTTGCTCGCCTTTCCCTCCCAGAGCCATCGTAGATCAGCCAGCGGAAGGGGCCTGTTCTGAAATCTTTCTCCGCCACACCCCAGCGCACTTGACCGCCGGCGATCTGGCCGCGCCAACCCTCCACGTCATGCCAGACCCCATCACCGCCCTGCCACTGCACACCCGTCCAGGCCCCCTCATAGACATAGCCCGCGTTCAGAACAATCGCGGCCAGGTTTTCTGACATGGGCGTAGCAGTGGGCGGCACAGGTGTGGGGGTGGGCGGCACAGGCGTAAGGGTAGGGCGCGGGGGCAGGGCCGCGGAGACATTGCCGGGCAGAAAAACGACAAGCAGAGCAAGCGCTAATACCCCAAAAACCATCAATATCGTTGTTTTGAATGGGCGCATGGAAAACTCCTTGTTAGATTTCATTGGATGTGTAGTTCCTGAACCCAGGAGCTACACACCCAAAACTATTGACCAATGGCCGGACGGACGGGCAGATGGGATGGCTCCACCCCAGTCGTCGTTTGCGCCTGATGCTGCATGCGTATGCCAGGGTCAGCCGTCGTCTGAGAAGGGATGTTGTTGTAGATCCGCCCCGGCAATTCGTCCAACTCGTTCACCGCCCCATAGATCGGCGAATCACCCCAGGCATCCACCTGGACATAGATGGGGACGCCTGGCTCCAGCGCAGAGGGCATGTTCGAGAATTCGTCGAAATAGGCGCCGTCGCCCAGCGTCAGGACCACCTCCTGGCCGGGGGCCAGATCCTGTGTCACGCCCCAGGCAGCCCCTTGGGTACCCAGAGCGCTCCATAGCTGGTTGACCTGGGTGGGGGCCGTATCGGGTCCGTAGTAGAGGTCCACCCAGAAGTCGGCTAGGACGGGGCTGTTGCCCTGATTGCGTACCGTAATCTGCACCCCCGTGGGCGAGGCCGCCACCGCGCTGACCACCAGATCCGGTCCCGTGAGCATCACCAGGGGCAGATAGATCAGCGCCGGGCCGACGCTCGTATGGCGAATGGCTGTGCCCACCCCGCCGTCATCATCGACCACTGTGATGGTGATGGTGTAGGCACCCTGGACATAGACATGGCTGGACTCGAACCCGCCACCCACAACCGGGAACGTCTCGACAACGGCGTCGCCCCAGTCGATGGTGGCCGTGTGGCTGTCCCCTACGCCAGGATCTTCGACGAACGCTTCCAGCGTCACATGACGGAAGGGGTTCGCAAAATGATCGACAGTCGCCAAAACCGTGGGGGCGACATTTGCCACCGTGACCATAGCCGTGGCAGCGCTGCTGCCGCCGTCCTCATCGCTGACCCGCAGGGTGACGGTGATGGTGGCCGGGCCGTCGAGGGCCACGGCGTCAAAGGTTGGGTTCTGGCCGTTGGTTTCAAAGGAGCCGTCCCCATCCAGATCCCAGGTGTAGGTGAGGGTGTCCGCGGCCACATCACTGCCCGACCCGTTGAGCTGCACACTGCTGCCCTCGTTCACCGTGTAGGGGCCGCCTGCCTCTGCGCTGGGGGCCACATTCTTGACCATGACCGTCGTCACGCTAGAGACGGCTGCCGTCTGGTCACTGGTCACAGTGGCCGTGTTGACCACCGTGGCCGGACCATTCGGGAACATCACGGTGTAGGTATAGGAAAGCTGTCCGCCGCCGACCAGGGTGACGCCGGAGGCCAGGGAACCGCTGACGCTATCCATCACCTGCACCCCTGTGGCGGTGGCGGTGCCCGTATTGCTGATCCGAATTGTATAGGTGACGCTGCTCCCTTCGCTGGGCGTGGCATTGTCCACAGATTTGTGGATGACAAGCACAACCATATCATCGTCCAGGTTGGTGAC
>CAZKEX010000196.1:4280-8626 GCA_964551895.1 uncultured Caldilineaceae bacterium
TTGGCATCCCCGCTGCTGACGCTCGTGGTGATGGTGAAGGCCACATCGCCGTCGTCCACATCGTCATCCACCCCGGTGACTGTGACGGTCTGGGCCGTGTCCCAGTTTGCGGATGTGAAGACCACTTCCGCCGGGCTGACTGTGCCTTCGGACGTGTCCGAACTGGTCAGGGTCACGGTGACAGTGGCCGTGGGCTGGGAGTTGAGGACGACGGTGAAACTGGCCGTCCCCCCCGCCTCGGTCGTGACCAAGCCGGATGTCGGGCTGACTGTCACACCCGCGCTGTCGTTGTCGCTGATTGTGCCTGTGGCGCTGGCGGGCGTGCCCACCCCATAGCCGCTCCCCGCGGTGACAGTCAGAATGACCGTCTCGTCCAGTTCGGCCAGGGTGTCTGGTGTTGGGTCCACCACAACGGTAGCCGTACTGCTGCTGGCGGGAATGGTAACCGTGCCATTGGAAGCGGTGAAGGAGTCCGCACCGCTTTGTGTGTAGTCCGTGACAAAGGTGGCTGTCCCGCCCACATCGAAGGAGACTACCAGTGGGCTGGCTGTCGGCCCGGCGCGGGTGAAGGTGTAGGTAAGATCGACCGCGCCGTCCTCGTCCACGCTGGCCGGGCTGACGCCGATTGTCACGCCTACGACGTCAAAGGCGGCACTGCCCGCATTGTTGCCAGTGTAGCTGTCGTTGGATGCGCTGATTTCCGCTGTATTGGTGACAGTTGTGCCCAACAGGGACGTAGCGTTGCTGACCACACCAGTGATCGTCAGGTAGCCGGTTGCGCCCACAGGTAGAGAATCCACCTGCCAGCCGTAGGGCGATGTCGCGGTCTGGTTGAAGGCGATGCCGCTGCTGATGACAGATGTGACAGTCAGGCTGACCGGAATGGCGTCGGTGATGACGACACTCAGGGCCGGGTCGGTTGTGCCGCTTGCGGTGATGACGAGAGTATAGGTGATTGTCTCGCCTGTGCCTACCATGGCCGGGGAGGCGTTTTTTGCGATCCCCACATCTACCGATTGCATCTCCACCGCACCCACATCGCAGCGGTTGCTGGCGTTGTCGGGCCGGTCAAAGTCGCGCTGGTCGTTGGTTAGGGGAGAGAAGGAGTCGTCCAGACAGCCACCCGGATCGCCCCGGTTGAGCGCGGGTGAGCCGTTCTGCAGGGCGTGGGTGAAGGTTGCCGCGCCGGAAGCAATCGTTGGCCCGCCGTTGTCTTGCAAGGGGCCAAGCAACGGGTCCAACGGCGAAGCGCTGGAGCCGACCTGATCGCCGGAGAGACCGTCGATAAAGCTGCCACTGTCGCCGGTATTATCGCCGATAACGTTATAGCCGCCGCTGCTGAAGGAGCCGGATACGTCCGGATAAATTGGGCCAATCTGCCCTCCTGATGAAAGGTCTTGGTTATCGGCAATGATGGAATTATGAACTGATGCAGTGCCAGAGACACCGCCGCCATCGCCGCTGTCGTCGGCGTCAGCGTCGGCAATGTTGCTTGTGACGGTCACATTAAGCAGGGTCAGCTCACCGTCATTGGCAAAGCCACCCCCGTCCTGATTGGTGCGGTTGTGGTTGATGGTGCTGTTGGTGACATAGACTGTCGGAACGCCTGCGTTTGCGCCCATGCGCATACCACCGCCATCACCGTTGCTGCTGTTGTAGGCGATGGTGCTGCCGAAGATGTATGCGGTAAGGTCAGCAGAACCGGAGTCCCAATAGATGCCGCCTGCCGAATTGCTAGCGGTGTTGCTTAGAATCTCGCTGTTCTCAAGGTAATACTCATTGAAGAAGGATGGGGGTTCGGGGCGCGCATATAGGCCAGCGCCACTCTGCGCGCTGTTGCTGATGATGGAAGAATATTCGATGACAGCACCCCCGCTGGCGCTGATACCGCCGCCTTTGCTGGCCTGATTGGCATAGACACGTGAGTTCGTAACCAGCAGACTGCCTGAAGAATAGATGCCGCCACCTTCGGTGTCAGCCGTGTTAGAGTAAACAGCAGTGCTTTCTACAGTCAATGTCCCTGCATTGCCAAAGCCGCCACCGCTGCCACCAAAGCCGAAATCGGAGAAAGCGCTATTGCTATAGACAGAACTGTTCGTGATCGACAGAACGCCGCTGTTGTAGATGCCGCCACCAGAGCCGGCATGGGTAATGTTGCCATAGACAGCGCTGGTGGTAATCGTCATCTGGCCCGAATTATAGATGCCGCCACCAAACCCCACCCCCGTCATATTTCCAAAGACTGCCACGTCGTACAGGGTAAGATCACCGGCGTTATAGATGCCGCCGCCCTGGACTTCGCCTGCCTGCCTGCCTGTCACCCCCAGCCCCTGCATCGTAACAATTGCGCCGCTGTCAACCCGGAAGACCCGCCCGGAGCTGCCGCCGCCGTTACCGCGCACGGTAATCAGCGCAGAGCCAGGCCCATCGATCGTCATATCTTTGTTGATGATGATATGTCCGGTGATGTCGATGATCTGATTGTTCAGGGCTGCATCAAAATCGATCTGACCGCCAGGGCAGAGATCTACCACCGCCTGGCGCAGGGAGCCAGCACCGCTGTCGTTGGTGTTCAACACAGTAATGGCGTCGCTACAGGCGACTAACACAACGTCATTGCTGTCGATTCCGCCCTTGTACGTGACATAGAATTTATGACCGCCTGCCAGCAGTGTTGCTTGTTGAGGCAGACCCGCGAATGTCCCCACAATTGTGCTGTCGGATGCCGCCGCGTCGATGATCACAAACTGATCACCCGCAGCGGGTGTGATGGTGGGTGTAATCAGCAAAGTGGCATTGCCTAGCGTCACAGTGCGTCCGCTGCCGGTCACCTGAAGCTGGTCGTAGCCCCCGGCTCCTGGCGTCGTGCCGTCGATATCTACTTCAAACGTATCACCCGCGCTAAAAGTCATATCGCCGTTGAACGTCACGACAGCTGGCGATGCGCCTGGGGCCAGAGTTCCATTGAGGGTCACATTGCCCGTAATGTCCGGGTTGTTGGACTGGCTGTTCTTGACCGTCCCATTCAGTGTGACCGCGTTGCTGCCCGCGTCCAGATGGCCAGCCAGATCGATGACACCGATGGTGCTGATATCGACGTTTGTGAGGAGGGCAATACCCCGTCGTATTACTACACTGGGGAGACTGGGGAGCCGCAGCTCCAGCAGGTCGCCGTTGCGCTCTACAGAGATGTCCTCGCCGCCAGTGGCCGCATAGACAAAGGGCCCCGCGACGATTGCCACCCCCGCGCTGCTGTTGTTATTCGTAGCGGTGATGTCATTTGTGGCCGTGATGGCGGCTGTGTTGTCCACAGTTGTCGCCGCTATGAATGTGTCTGTCAGCGTGCCGGTCAGGGTAATATATCCCCCCGCGCCCACGGCCAGATCGCTGACATCCCAAACGAAATCGGGGGAACCGCTGGTCTGGGTGATGATCACGCCGCCTACCGTGCTGCTGGTCACCCCGCTGACCGTGACGCTCACCGGCACGCTGTCGCTGAGGACCACATTCTCCCCTGTGGTCGGGCCGCTGTTGGTGAAGGCCAGGGTGTATGTGACAGGCTGACCCGGTGAGGCGATCGCCGGTGTCACGGATTTGGTCACGGCCACATCGACATATTGGACTTCGTATGCGCCCATGTCCACCGTCCCGATGAAGCGCGGATTGCCATCCAAGTCGGTGGCGACCCCGGCGGGCACGGCGCTGCTGAGACCGACGTCCCTGGCGGGCGAGCCGACCTGCAGGCGCAGATCGCCATTGGCCGCGTCCACAAAGAGCGGGTCTTCGGCGATGTTGCCGCCCCCGTCGGTCACGCTGCTGCTGTCGTTGAAGATGCCGCTGCCGTTCCAGCCACCCTCTACCAGGCTGGTAGTGATGATCGGGCTGGTGTCGACGTTGTACATCTGGCTGCCGCTGGAGGCGGTGTTGCCCCACAGGATCACATTGGTCAGGCTGGGGCTGCTGGTGCCGCCGCTGCGGGCTTCGTTGAGTACGGCCCCGCCCTGGTTGGCCGAGTTGCCGCTGAAGCTGACGTTGGTCAGGCTTGGGCTGCTCAGGCCGTTGCTGTTGCCTAAATTGACCATCGCCCCGCCGCTGTCGGTGGCCGAGTTGCCGTTGAAGCTGACGTTGGTCAGGCTTGGGCTGCTCACGCCGTTGCTTATGCCAAGGCTGACCATCGCCCCGCCCTGGTAGCCGACGCTGTTGCCGCTGAAGCTGACGTTGGTGAGTACCGGACTGCTCGTGCTGCCGCTGCCGAAGCCATGGTTGTACATCGCCCCGCCAAAGTAGCTGGCGCTGTTGCCGCTGAAGCTGACGTTGGTGAGTACCGGACTGCTCGTGCTGCCGCT
>CAZKEX010000197.1:0-8626 GCA_964551895.1 uncultured Caldilineaceae bacterium
TTGTCACCCTGTCACCCCCTCACCTTGTCACCCTGTCACCCTGTCACCCCCTCACAGCTCACTCGCCAACCGGATAATCCGTGGGCAGCGCGTTGCCGATCTCTGTGGCGTCCGCGTCGCATTCGGGGTGATCCCAGCCTGCGCCGGCGCCGAAGACGATGTTGTCATCCCCTGTGGGGCTGACGCCCGCGGGCACGTTGTCCAGCCCCAGGGCATCCCGCATCTTCCAGGCGATGATGTGGTCTGTGCAGGCGCTGTCCCCACTCAAACCCAGGGCGCCCACCAGCGCGCCGTCCCCATCGTAGAGGGCCAGGCCGCCGGCGAAGGTGATGGTTCCGCCCACGCGCTGGCCGACCAGAGGATCGTGGGCCGTGCCGAACTCCTCGCCATGACCGGCGTAGACTGCTTGCACGTTCAGGGGGTTGCCGTCTGCAATGCCAAAGAGCGCCGCCCCGGGCTGTGCGGCGCTGAACAGATTGCCCGACGAAAGGGCAAAGCCCGGCAGGCTGAAGCTGTTGGCCGTGTTGGCCTTGGCCGCGGAGATGGCCCGGCTGCCTGGGAACTGGTCGCCCCGATGGTCGCCAGAGAAGGTGACGGCGCACACTTCGCCGTCACGGTTGACCGTGGTGGCCCACATGTTGAAACCAAAACCACTGTTGCCCCCCTGGCCGACCACCGCCTTGAGCGCCGCGGTCAGATCCCCGTGGCTGGGCAGACCGGAGCAGTCCGGCCCCATGTGCATGTCGTCCATCATGGCCGGGGCCAGACCGGCGAACATCATCACCCCGCCGGAGCCGGGGGCGCCCACGCCGTTGATGGTCACATAGGCATCCCCGGCGGCGTTGAAGTCCAGGGAGGTGGGGAAGGAAAGCCCCTCCACGGCCACGTCGAACTCTTCGCCGCCCTTGATGTGGATCACCGCGCCCGAATTGGGCACCGGGCCTTCCTCGGTGAACATGCCAAACTGCACGCCGTACAGGTTGCCATCCGGTCCCCAGCGCAGGTCGGTCAGCATGGTGAAGCCCGCGGCATAGTCGCTCACCTCGCCCTCCGGGCTGACCATGACCACCTTGGCCGAGCCGGGAATGAAGGGCGCGCCGGACAGGTACGACACATAGGCGTTGCCGTCGCCGTCAAAGACCACGGCCGTGGGCACCGGGTCGGTCAACATCTCCCCGCCCCGATCCGGGCGGGGGAAGACGCCGGGGATGGGATCGAAGACCGCCACCAACGCCATCTCGCCTGTGGCCGGGTCAACCCGCAATAGGTCATTGGCCGCGGCATCGATCACATATAGGAACCCATCCGGCCCGACGGTGATGCCGTAGGGATGGGAGTCGAAGAGGGCCGGGTCCGGGTTGTTGGCTCGCTCGAAGTCCCAGGTGCTGGCGACCTGGACCACCTCGCCGTCTATGATGGCCACCACCGCGCCCATGTTGGCCGGGGCCTCCACCGTGGGGTCGCCGATGCCCTGGCCGCTGGTGGCGTAGAGTACTCCGTCCAGCATGGCCAACCGGGCCCCGCCGACAGCCTCGTCTCCGGTGAAGATCGAGGGCAGGTGGGCGATCACTTCCACGTTGCCCTCCTTGTCGATACGGGAGATCGTGGCGCTGTCTCCCCACGTGGCGGTGATGGGCTGACCTTCGGTCGAAATCCAGGGCAGTTCGTCGTCCCCGCCCAGACCGCTGTCGATCACCCATATTGCCCCGTCATCGTCCACCAAGATGCCTTGGGGGGCGTTGAAGCCCTCGGCCACCAGCGCCCCGGAATCCCCGGACATGGGACCGTCATGGGCGCTGACACTGGCCGCCGTGGCCATCAACAGCAGGCCCAAGATCAAACCGACAATCAGCACTTTCTTTCCGTGTATCTGTTTGCTGTGCATGGATCCATCCTCCCTTTCAAATTCTACACATTCAGAAGTTGCGCGACATCAACTACCAATGACTCTGCTGAAAAAAGGTCAAATTCACCGCAAAGACGCCAAGAACGCAAAGAAAAGAAAGGCTTGTTCCTCTGCGTTCTCTGCGAAACCTCTGTATCCTCGGCGGTTAAATGGCTTTTTGCAGCAGAGTCACCAATGGGACACACATCATGCAACGGCGATCACCTCCTTTCGTGGGGGAAGGATGCGAGAAGTATGGCAAAGAAAAAATAGAACGCGGATTGGACGGATGGGACGGATTAAAAACGGATTTTTCAAAAAATCAGTGAAAATCCATCCCATCCGTCCAATCCGTGGCCTATTTTTTTATCTTTGGGCCGAGAGCAAAGCCACCAAGGCCGTCAACTCTTCCTGGCCCAGGAAGTCGAAGGCGGGCATGGGGTGCGGGCTGGTCTCGTACCCCGGCGCCAAATAGAGCTGGGGCATGACCAGGCTTTCCATGAGATAATCAGCCACTGTGGTGGCCGATCCGTTGTAGCGGGGATCGGCCAGATGGGCCTGGGCGGCCGTGGCCACATGATCATGGTTGGGCGCAAAGGCGCCCCGGGTATTGGCCGCGGCCAGGGTGTGGCAGACGCCGCAATACCGGCTGCGGTAGACCTGGACGCCCAGGGCGATCAGATCCGCATCCACGGTGGGGGATGGTTCGGGCCTTGCCGTCGGTGCGGGGATGGGGGTTGCTGTGGGCCCCGGCGTGGCCGTTGGTTCCGGCATGGCGATGGCCTGGGTGGGCGCGATCCCTGCTGGGCTGCCTTGGGCCACGGGGAACCCGCCGGCGCACCCCATCACCAACAGCAGGGCGGCAAGGGGGAAAAGGCGGGTCAGTCGAGCCATCATATTTCTGGGGTGGGTGAAGGTAGACCGCAAGAGCAACTCCTGACTTCCGGCAAGGGAGGGACACAAATGGCTGCACTGCGAAAACTGCTTTTCGACGCAAAGATCGCGGAGAAGCGCAGAGAACGCAGAGGAAAACCTTTCCGTTCTTTGCGTTGAACGTTTGATTTTCGCGGTGCAATCACGCAAATGAAACCGTGATGGGTACGTTATTAGGGCGACGAACAGGGTGCGATGAGGCGAAGGACAGCGTTACAAAGAGGGGAACTGGCGGCGGTGGCTTCGGTTTTCAACAACGAGGAGGGCAATGGGCCAATCGGCGACCCCTATCATACATCGAAAAATGGCTCCTGACAAGGGCCTTTTTGACATACCGGCTAGTCTTTATTCAGATCAGGACAAAATTTGGGACAAGCATGGGACAGATCCGGGATAGGGTTGGGACAGGGGATCCACGAATCTGCACGAATCTGCACGAATCATGCAGAAAAGATTCGTGAAAATTCGTGCAGATTCGTGGATCAAACGAAAATCAAATATTGGTGGTTGACGAACCCGACTTTCTCGGTTACAATACTCTTGCCACAGGTTATTTGCACCATGCAAAGAACTGGCAAGACCACTCACTTTCTCAACAGCCCCCACGTACAGAGACCAAACACTCACCGCCAAGTCGCCAAGAACGCAAAGAAAAAAAGAGTACTTTCTCTGCGAATCTCTGCGTACCCTCTGCGTTCTCGGCGGTTAAACAGAGGCCCATGCAACAGCCCGATCTGATCACCGGCGGCTCCAGCCATATTCGGCGCATGAACCAGTCGGCCATTCTGCAACTGGTCTATGGCTCCCAGCCCATTGCCCGCACCCAGATCGCCACCCAATTGGGACTTAACCCGTCCACGGTCAACCGGCTGGTGGAACAGTTGATGCAAGAGGACCTGCTGCTGGACAGCGGCGCCAGCAACACCGGCGACCGGGGCGGACGCCCCGCCCGGCTGATCCGCTTCAACGCCGACGCCGCCCGCATCGCCGTGCTGGACCTGAGCGACGCCCCCTGGCGGGCCGCCCTCACCGACCTCAACGGCGAGATCGTGCAGGCCTTCACCGCCACGCCTGTCCTCGGCGTGGCCCAGGCCAATTTGGACATTTTGGCCGCCCTGCTCGACGAGATGATGGCTGCCAACCAGGGCGGCCCGCCCATTCGGGGCGTGGGCATCGGCGCTCCGTCCATCGTGCTTTGGCACAGCGGCACCGTGGTGTGGGCCGCCAGTCTGGGTTGGCGTAATCTGGCCCTGGCCGCCTGGGTGGAAGCCCGCTGGCCCCTGCCCGTCTTCGTGGAAAACGATGTCAACCTGCTGGCCCTGGGCGAAAGCTGGCGGGGAGCCGGGCAAAACGCCCAAAATCTGGCCGTCATCGCCCTGGGCACGGGCATCGGGGCCGGGCTGGTGTTGGATGGCAAGCTCTATCGGGGGGCCAACGAAGCCGCTGGCGAGGTTGGCTATCTGCCCCCCAGCGTCGCCGCCCTGGGCCGCACCTACACCGGCTTTGGTCCCCTGGAAGCCCTGGCCGCCACCCCCGGTCTTGTGCAGCGGGCCACCACCGCCCTGGCCGCCGGGGAGAGCAGTTCGCTGGCTCAAATTTTTCAAAGCAGCGAGCAGATCCAAGCCGGGGACGTGTACGCCGCCGCCCGCCAAGGGGATCTATTGGCCCAGGGCCTGGTGGCCGAAAGCGCCGACTATTTGGCTTTGGCAATTGCCGGGGTCGCCGCCGTCCTCAACCCCGAAATGATCCTCTTGGGCGGCGAACTCACCCGCACCGGGGATCTCTTCCTCGACCCCATCCGCCGCCGCCTGGAGGGACTGCTGCCCGTCATGCCCCTCCTGCGCCCGGCCCAACTGACAGATCAGGGTGTTCTGATGGGCGCAGTGGCCCTGGTCCTGCGCAACACAGAGCCCAGCATTTCGGCCACGCCGGTGGTTTGAACGGAGCATTTCACCGCCAAGTCGCCAAGAACGCAAAGAAAAGCAAGGTTTTTCTCTGCGTTCTTGGCGCAATCTCAGCGCTCTCTGCGGTTAAAAAAACAACATCTTCCCCCGAATGGATCGGAAGCCATGACCAAACTCTACGCCGGAATCGACGGCGGCGCCACCAAAACCAGGGTTGTCCTCACCACAGCCGAAGGCGTCACCCTGGCCGAATGGGTGACGGGACCGAGCAACTATCAGACCGTGGGCATGGACGACGCCGTGGCCAACCTGTTGAGCGGCCTGGACGCCGCCCTGGCCCAGGCAGATCGGCCTATCCAGGCCGTGGAGCGGGTGGTGGCCGGGGTGGCCGGTTTTGACGCCAAGGCGGATGCCGCCTCGATTGTGCAGATGATGGCCAGGGCTGCCGCCCATGCCGGTCCCCAAACCGAGTGGATCGCGGTCAACGACGCGGTGGTGGCCTGGGCCGGGGCCTTGGCCGCCCAACCAGGGGCCATCGTCATCTCCGGCACCGGCTCCATCGCCTTTGCGGTCAATGCCGAGGGGTGCAGCGTGCGGGCCGACGGCTGGGGCCACTGGCTGGGCGACGAGGGCAGCGGCTTCGACATTGGCCGCCAGGGACTGGTCGCCGCCATCCGTGCCCTGGATGGCCGGGGGGCCGACACGGCCATGACCGATACCCTGATCCGCCACTGCGCCGACCAGGGCGTGGCCGACTGGTCCGCCTGGGTGCTCCAGATCACCCAGGACGATGGGAACAGCCACGGCCAGATCGCCGCCTTTGCTCCCCACGTTAGCCGCCTGGCCGCCCAGGGGGATGCCGTCTGCGTGCAGATCTTGGAGCGGGCCTCGGCCAACCTCTTCAACACCGCCTGGGCCGTCGTGCGCCGCTCCCGGTTGAACGAAAGTGGTCGGCCCGTCTCAGTCGCCGTGGTGGGCAGCGTGTTGACCCATAATCTCGATCTGCGCCGCCGCTTCACCGAGCGGCTGCAAGCCACGTGTCCCCTGTGCCAGGTCGTGGATCCCCTCTCCCAGCCAGCCGAGGGCGCGGCACTCCTGGCCGTGGATCCCGCCCGACTGCCCACGGACGTGTTGCGGGTGGTGTCATAGAAAAAGCAGGCATGGTTCATCCGTCGAGGAACGGATTCTACCCAAATCGTAGGTGCGGTTGAAAACCGCACCTGCGACTCACCGAAATTGGGTCGCTGTGATGAACCACGCTGGAAGTGAATATCGAATTTAAGAATAAAGATTCGTGAAGATTTGTGAAGATTCGTGGATCCATCAGAAAGGACCGCTTTTACCATGTACGAAGGCTTCGAGATCGTCGATTTTCACGCCCACTTCCCCACGGACCGGCCCTGGTTCCCGGACATGGGCAACACCATCCAGAACTATATTGACCGAGTGGGCGAGAAGCGCGCCGGCCTGGTGCGGGAGATGAGCCAGCCCTATGGCGAGCAGTGGCGGCGCATGTGGGGCTTCCCCAAGCCCGAGAAGAAGGAGGACCATCCCGGCGACCGAGAACAGGCCCGGCGCTGGGTGGAAGATCTGGACAAGTACGGCATCCGGGCCATCGGCTGGGTCACCGGCGGCGGCAACGAGCATCTTTCCGAGATCTGCTCTTGGTATCCCGACCGCTTCATCGGC
This sequence comes from uncultured Caldilineaceae bacterium, assembly GCA_964551895.1. GTDB lineage: Bacteria > Chloroflexota > Anaerolineae > Caldilineales > Caldilineaceae > JAGNDO01. Next base: position 6,412 of record CAZKEX010000197.1, read on the forward strand.
TTTGCCCACCACAGCCCCTTCCTGCCCGACGCGGTGGAGCGGCTGGACCACGCGGTCAACAACCTGGGTCTGCGGGGCTACAAACTCCTGGCCCCCAGCATCGAGGAACCCATCGAAGATCAGGCCATCTACCCTGTGTGGGAAAAGTGCGCCGAGCTGGAGATCCCCGTGCTGATCCACTTTGGCATCCAGGGCGGGGCCGGGGGCATCGCCACCCACGAGAACATCAACCCCCTCAAGCTCCACGACATCGCCAAGAGCTTCCCGGACGTCAACTTTGTCGTTCCCCACTTCGGTTGCGCCTGGGAGCGGGAGACCCTGCAACTGTGCTGGGCCTGCCCCAACGTCAGCGTGGACACCTGCGGCAGTCTGCAATGGATCCGCTGGGTGCCCGGCGAAGTGACCGTGAAATATCTCTTCCGCAAGTATTACGAGACCATCGGGCCGGCGCGCATCATCTTCGGCACGGACTCCAGTTGGTTCCCCCGGGGCTTTGCCTTCCGCTATCTGCAAGACCAACTGCGGGACTGTCTCGACCTCAACATGCCCGACGACCATATCCAGCAGATCTTCGCCGGCAACGCGAAGAGACTGCTTAAGATTGAAGATCGATAACCGTTCGGTCAGAAAAGAATAGGCCACAGATCGAACGGATGAAACGGATCTTGACTGATCCTTAAAAAATCCGTTTTTAATCCGTCACATCCGTCCGATCCGTGTTCTGTTTTTGAAGTTCTGTTTATCTCTGTTCCATCCATTCCACACAGGAGGAAACACCATGCAGTCACGTCGTATTTTGCCCATTTTGAGTCTGTTGCTGGTCTTTGCCATGTTCTTGGCGGCCTGCCCGGCTCCTGCCCCGGCCGCCCCGGCAGCCGAAGCGCCCGCCGTCGAAGCCCCCGCCGCCGTCGAGGCCCCCGCCGCAGAAGCGCCCGCTGCGGAAGCCCCGGCTGCCTCGGATGAGGTGGTCACCATCGAGTATTGGCAGTACAACTTTGCCGCCCGGGTCACCGCCATGGACGAGCTGATCGCCCAGTTCGAGGCCGCCAACCCCAACATCAAGGTGATCCACAACTCGGAGATCCCCTACGATCAGTTCCGTGACAAGATTGCCGCCAGCGTCCCCGCTGGGGTCGGCCCGGATGTGGCGACCCTCTTCTACGGCTGGCAGTCGGTCTGGATCGATGCCGGGTATCTGGTCCCCCTGCCCCAGGATGTCTTCCCCCACGACATGGTGCGCAGCGAGTTCAGCTCTATGGTCTCTGCCAGCTTCGTCGGCGATGAGCTCTACACCCTGCCCACGGCCGTGCGTAGTCTGGCCCTGCTCTACAACAAGGACCTGATGGCCGCTGCCGGTCTGGATCCCGAAAGCCCGCCCACGACTCTGGAAGAGTTGGAGCAGCAGGCTGTGCAGTGTACCGTCTTCAATGATGATGGCACCTACAAGATCATGGGCTTCCCCGTGGCCATGAGCGGCCAGGGCCACCAATGGTTCCGAGAAGTACTGCTGCGTCAATTCGGCCAGGCTCCCCTGAGCGATGACAACAAGACCGTGCAGTGGAACGCCAGCCAGGGCGGCTACGACGCCTGGAATCAACTGCTGAAGTTTGAGATGGAGTTGAAGACCGGCGACGCCACCCTGTTTGACGGCGATCCCAACTACTTCCTCAACAGCCAGTCCTGCTTCCAGATCGACGGTTCCTTCCGCCTGGGCACCATCGCTGCCAACGCGCCTGACCTCAACTTTGGCGTGACCGAGCTGCCCACCCACAACGGTATCAAGAGCACCTTCGGCTCCTACTGGACCCACGGCATCACCAAGAAGGCCGCCGCTGATCCGGCCCGCATGGCCGCCGCGGTCAAGTTCCTGGAGTTCATCACCAGCGCCGACGCCGGCACCCTGTGGGTGAACATCGTAGGTGAACTGCCCGCCCAGCTTTCCGCGGCCGCGGACGCTGACTTGCTCTCCGATCCCAAGCTGGGGGCCTTCGCCGCCGGTCTGCCCTACGCCCACGCCACCTTCTTCGTGGACGAGTCCAAGGATCGCCAGGCGTTGATCGATGCCTACGATGCCGTCAAGCTCAACGGTGCAGATCCCGCCGAGGAGTTGGACTTCGCCGTCGAAACCGTCCAAGGCCTGTACGACGAATACTGGGCCGGCCATTAGAAAACTGAGGGGGTGACAGGGTGACAAGGTGACAGGGTGACAAGGTGA